>NZ_LXSD01000532.1:0-2880 GCF_017168095.1 Lysobacter enzymogenes
CTCGGCCTCGCTGGCCGCGCGCGCCGCCGGCGGCGCGTCGGGGCCGGCCGGCGTCGCCGCCGAATAGACGTAACTCACCCACGGCTGGTTCGTTGCGCCGGCCTCGCGCGCGGCCGGCGCATAGCGGCCGTAAGCCGAGGCGTAAGTCGCCGCGACCGCGCGCCACAGATCGAAGTTGACCGACAGCGCGCCGGCGCGCAGCGCGTCGTCGCTCCAGCCGTCGCCGCGCATGCGCTCATAGGCGGCCTGCGCGCGCGCGGCGGTGTCGCCGCTGCGCGCGGCTTCGCCGAGCAGGCCGTGCTCGGCGGCGAAATCGCAGAACGATTGCGCGCTGTCGCCGGTCAGCGGCGCCACCGGCATCGCGCCGAGCGGCTTGTGCAGCAGCGCGCACGGCATCAGCAGCGCGGCCTGGGTGGTGTAGTCGTACAACGGCCGCGCGCCGCGCACATAGACGTTGGGTTCGCCGGCGACCACCGCGTCCAGCCAGGGCTCTTCGCCCAGCTCGGCCGCGCGCAGCACCGCGCCGCCGCCGTTGGAGATGCCGACCGCGATCACCCGGGTGTTGGCCCAGGTGAACGGCGCCTGCTCGGGAAACGCGCGGTCCAGCGCGCGCAAGGCGAAGCGCGCGGCCTGCTGCACGTGCCGGCCCCAATCGGCTTCGGGGTTGTCTTGCGAATGCGCGTGCTTGAACGCGACGCCGCCGGCCTTGCGCGCCTGCGCGTCGGGCAGGAACGCCAGTTCGCCCTCGCCGGGCTTGCCGACGGTGCCGTCGGCGCGCACGCCCACGCCGGCGTCGAGATCGAAGTAATCGGTGCCCGCGCCCTTGTCGGTGTAGGCGACCGCGCAGCCCTTGGGCAGGCCCCAGGCGCCGGCCACCGCGATCGAACCGTAGATGCCGCGCGAGCCCGACGAGGCGCTGACGACGACGCAGCGCTTGTCGCGGTCGAACCCGTCGGGCACCTGCACCAGCACGCGGTGCGGCTGATGCGCGCCGGGCACGCGCGCGAACGCGCTGTACTCGCGTCCGGGCACCGCGGCCAGGCTGCCGTAGAGCTCGCCGTAGCCGCCGCCCGGGGCGAGGTCGGCGATGCCGCGCCAGTTCGACCACAGCGCGCGCCGGCGCAGTTCGGCGGCGGTGGGATGGGCGGCGTCGGCGAACGCCGGCGGCACCATCGCGCGCAGGCCGTCCAGGCCGAGGCCGGCGGTCAGCAGGTCGTCGCGCTCGCGGTGGTCGGTCTGGCGTTCCTGCGTGTACATCGCGGCGGAGTCCTGTGCGGCCGGCCTGGCGGCGGTGCGCGCCGGCGCGGCGCTGGCGGGGCCGGCCGCGAGGGCCAGCAGCAAGGAGGCGGCCGAAGCCGCGGCGGGTAAGGAATAGGCGCTCATCGTTGCAGGTTAGCGTTACGCCGGCGCGCGCTCATCGTACTTTGGTACATCCGTGCCTTATGAACTGCCCCCTATGAATCGGCGTCCCATGAATCGGCGTCCGATGAACCCGCGCCCGATATCCTGTGCGCCGCCAGCGCGCGGCGCCGCGCCCGCGGCCTGCTAGGCTTGAACCGATGCCGACCCTGCTGATCGCCGACGACCACCCGCTGTTCCGCGCCGCATTGCGCCAGGCCGCCGCCGACGCGGTGCCCGAGACCGTGGTGCGCGAAGCCGGCACCCTCGACGACGCGCTGGCCGCGCTGGAAGCCGAGCCCGGCATCGACCTGGTCCTGCTCGACCTGCACATGCCCGGCAATCACGGCCTGGCCGGGCTGGCCGCGATCCGCGCGCAGTTTCCCGGCACCGCGGTGGCGGTGGTGTCAGCCAACGACGATCCGCGCGTGGTCCGGCGCGCGCTCGACCACGGCGCCGCCGGCTACCTGCCCAAGAGCTCGGGCCTGGACGAGCTGCGCGACGCGATCCGCGCGGTGCTGGCCTGCGAGCAATGGCTGCCGGCCTCGCTGCGCGCGGCGGTCGCGCGCACCCACAGCGAGCGCGGCGACGCCGACCTCGCCTCGCGCCTGGCCAGCCTGTCGCCGCAGCAGTTCCGGGTGCTGAGCCTGGTCGCGCAGGGCCTGCTCAACAAGCAGATCGCCGACCGCCTCGACGTCCAGGAGCGCACGGTCAAGGCGCACCTGTCGGCGATCTTCGACCGCCTGGGCGTGCGCAACCGCACCCAGGCCGGGGTGGTGCTGCGGGAGTTGGAACTGGCGGATCCGGCGCGGCGGATCGAGTAGCCGACAGCGGCGAGCGGCACGAGCGGTTCCGTCGCGGCCGCCCTGCCGATTCCGACACCTCGATTCGGCGCGCCTAACCGCTCACCCACGCTCACGTCAAGCTCTCCGGGGCTCACCGCGACCGACGGTGTTGTCCACACAGCCTGTGGACAAACCTGCGGACAGCGGGGGTTGGAAGGCCCTGGAGCCTTTGTTACATAAGCGTTGCAACAGATTTGGCGAAAAAATCGCCAACCGATTTTCGACCGTCGTCGCGAAACCCTGTCGGCGCCCTCGAACCGCCCCGCCCTGGCCGCCGGTCGGCCCGCAACCCGTTCAGCGCGCCGCCGCGGCGGCGGCCAGCAGACGGTCGAGCACCGACTTCAGCGCCAGCGGCTTGACCGGCTTGGCCAGCAGCGAGCGCCCGGCCGCGTGCACCGCCGCGCGCACCTGCGCGCCGCCGTCGGCGCTGAGCAGCAGGCACGGGACCGCGCCGAACTCGGGCTCCAGGCGCTGCGCCAGGGCCACGCCGGTGTCGTCGCGGTCGAGGTGGTAGTCGAACAGCCACAACTGCGCCGGCGCCGCGCGCAGCGCCGCGCGCGCGCCGGCTTCGTCGGCGGCGCGGGCGACCTCGCAGCCCCAGCGCTGCAGCACTTCGCTCAGTGCCGCCAGCGCCTGC
>NZ_LXSD01000533.1:0-17847 GCF_017168095.1 Lysobacter enzymogenes
GGGCCGGCAAGGACCGGGATCGGCGCCGGGCCGGGCGCGGGCCCGGCCGAGCCGCAGGGTCCGCAGGCGCGCGGGCCTGCGATGCCGCGCGCAAGAGTACCGCAACCGGCGCGGAGCGTTCATACCCGTATTGGCCGGCTCGCAGGCCGGTTTCGTCGCGGCGGCCGGCTGCGTCCGTTCGCCCGGCACGGCAACCCATGCAGCGCGCCCGGGCGGCTCGCCCGCGATCCAGGTTGGGCGGCGTGCCGTGCCTGCGCGATTCCGCCGGGCTTCGACCGCCTCGCGGACCGAGGCACGGCGGCGGGCATCGACATCGAGCGACCGCGACCCCAAGCCCGGTTTCCTGCATTGCAGTGCGACCTCGGCACCGAGGCGAGCCGCTTCTGCGTTGCGCCGGAACGGTCCATGCAGATGCGTGGACACGAATGCGTGCGCGAACGCCTATGCGCGAGTACGCGGTTGCGTGCGGGCGCGCATGCACGCGCATGCACGCGTGTGCGTGTGCGTGTGCGTGTGCGTGTGCGTGTGCGTGTGCGTGTGCGTAACAGCATCTCGCACGCGCGCCATCCACATCGCGCAATGAGCATTCATACGAATGAACGACGCGAATCCCGCATGCACCGAAGCGAGTGCGAACCCGGCCGAGCACCCGCGGCATGTGCGCGCGTTCGCATTCGTGCATACGCGCAAGCGTCGGCGCGCGCAGCGCAACCCAACCTCAACTGCGACGACGACTGGAAAAATAATCGGCACACAGCTCCAGTTTTCGCGCCGACAGAACCGACAACAACCGCTTCATAGGGCCAGTCGATAGCCTTCATCGGAACAATCAATTATCCGAAACCATCGCCCGCACTCGATGATTGCGCCCGGCACAGCGAGCGACCGCTCGACCGATACGACGCAAGCAAGGGCGAAGGCATGAAACCAAACACGCGAGCGGCGACGACAGCGAACATCGCCGCCATCGCGTTTTTGCTCGCCTTCGCGGCAGCTGTTTTCGCCGCGTTTTCCGCCGCGTCGCCCGCGCTCGCCGCAACCGCCGACACCGCCGAACCCGCGCCCTCGGCGCCAGCGGCGCCCTCTGCGCAATCGGGAAAGAAACACTTCATCCGCTGCGCCGCCTGCCATTCCACCGATGCCGCCAACCGCTCGGCGACCGGCCCGCATCTCAACGGCATCGTCGGCCGCACCGCCGCCTCGCTGCCGCACTTCGCCTACACCAGCGCGCTGCGCGCGCAGGATTTCAAGTGGAGCGAGCCGAAGCTCGACGCCTTCCTCAAATCGCCGCACAGCACCCATCCCGGCATGTGCCCGACCTTCAACGGGCTGGCCAAGGCCGAGGATCGCGCGGCGCTGATCGCCTATCTGAAAGACCCGGCCGACTGATTCGCGCCGGCGATGCGCGCGCGATCGCCCCGGCGGCGCGGCGAGGTCCCACGTTTTTTTCTGCCGTAAGGAGGGCAGCGATGCGCAACCGAACCACTCTGACGATCTTGGCGGCAGCGATCATGTCGATCTCAGCCGCGAGCATGGCCGGACCGGCCACGACCCCGGGCCAAAGCCCGCCCAAGCCGATGGGCAACCGCGACTGGTGGCCGCGCACGCTCGACCTGTCCGCGCTGCGCCAGCACGAAGCGCAATCCAATCCCTACGGCGCCGATTACGACTACGCCAAGGAATTCGCCACGCTCGATCTGGATGCGGTCAAGGCCGACATCCGCAAGACGCTGACCACCTCGCAGCCGTGGTGGCCGGCCGACTACGGCCACTACGGCCCGTTCTTCATCCGCATGGCCTGGCACAGCGCCGGCACCTACCGCGTCGGCGACGGCCGCGGCGGCTCGGACGGCGGCGAACAGCGTTTCGATCCGCTCAACTCCTGGCCCGACAACGTCAGCCTGGACAAGGCGCGCCGGCTGGTGTGGCCGATCAAGCAGAAGTACGGGCGCAAGCTGTCGTGGGGCGACCTGATGGTGCTCGCCGGCAACGTCGCGCTGGAGGACATGGGCTTCAAGACCATCGGTTTCGCCGGCGGCCGCGTCGATGCCTGGCAGCCCGACGTGGTGTTCTGGGGCCCGGAAACCAAGATGATGGCCGACCAGCGCCGCGACGCGAAAGGCAATCTCAAAGGCCCGCTCGCCGCGACCCAGATGGGTTTGATCTACGTCAATCCGGAAGGGCCCAACGGCAATCACGACCCGATTTCCGCCGCCGCCGACATCCGCCGCGCGTTCGGCAACATGGCGATGAACGACGAGGAGACGCTGGCGCTGATCGCCGGCGGCCACACCTTCGGCAAGGCCCACGGCGCGCACAAGCCGGACCAGTGCGTCGGCGCCGAGCCGTCCGCCGCGGGCATCGAGCAGCAAGGGTTGGGCTGGCGCAACAAGTGCGGCAAGGGCAACGCCGAAGACACCGTCAGCAGCGGCCTGGAAGGCGCGTGGTCGGCCAATCCGATCAAGTTCACCACCCAGTATCTCGACAACCTGCTCGGTTTCGATTGGGTCAAGACCAAGAGCCCGGCGGGCGCGACCCAGTGGATTCCGACCGACGCCTCCGCCGCGCGGCTGGTGCCCGACGCGCACATCAAGGGCAAGACCCACGCGCCGATCATGTTCACCACCGATATCGCGATCAAGGAAGACCCGGGCTTCCGCAAGATCGCCGACCGCTGGCACGAGCATCCGCAGGAGTTCGCCGACGCGTTCGCGCGCGCGTGGTTCAAGCTGACCCATCGCGATCTCGGGCCGCAGGCGCGTTACCTGGGCAAGGACGTTCCCAACCAGACCTTCGAGTGGCAGGACCCGCTGCCCAAGTCCGCGGCCGCGCCGTTGAACGAGGCCGACCAGCGCAAGCTCAAGGCGCAGTTGTTGGCCTCGGGCCTGACCGCGCCGCAACTGGTGCGCACCGCCTGGGCCTCGGCGTCGACGTTCCGCGGCACCGACATGCGCGGCGGCGCCAACGGCGCGCGCCTGCGCCTGCAGCCGCAGCGCGGTTGGGCGGTCAACGATCCGGCCGAACTGGCGCAGGTGCTGGGCAAGCTCGCCGCGGTGCAGAGCGCGTTCGCCCAGGGCGGCAAGCAGGTCTCGATGGCCGACCTGATCGTGCTCGGCGGCAACGCCGGCATCGAACAGGCGGCAGCGCAGGCCGGTTACCGCGTCGCGGTGCCGTTCGCGCCGGGCCGGGTTGATGCGACCCAGGAGCAGACCGACGCCGCGTCGTTCGCCTACCTGGAGCCCAAGGCCGACGGTTTCCGCAACTACTACGGCCCCGGCGCCGAGCTCGACCCGGCCGCGGCGCTGGTCGACAAGGCCGACGCGCTGAACCTGACCGTGCCGGAGATGACCGTGCTCGTCGGCGGCCTGCGCGTGCTGGGCGCCAACGCCGGCGGCTCGGCGGCGGGCGTGTTCACCGCGACGCCGGGCAAGCTCGACAACGCCTTCTTCGTCAATCTGCTGTCGATGGACACGGTGTGGTCGAAGTCGGCGGCGCCGGGCTTGTTCGAGGGCAAGGATCGCGCGTCGGGCGCGGCGAAGTGGACGGCGACGCCGGTCGATCTTGCGTTCGGCTCCAACTCCGAGCTGCGCGCGGTGGCCGAGGTGTATGCCTCGGACGATGCGAAGCAGAAGTTCGTCGACGACTTTGTGCGCGCCTGGGCGAAGGTGATGAACGCGGATCGTAGCTGAGCGGACGGGGGCTGGCGGTCTCGCTCGGATCGGCCGGCATGGCTCGCGTCGCCGTCCCGCAAGGGGCGGCGGCGCGAGGTTCGTTGCGGGCTTTCGCCAGGCTTCGGCCCAGGCCGCGGCGAGCGGAGACGAAAGCGTCGGGCCTGAAGGCCCTCCCACGTGCAAGCAGACGGCGGGCGGCGCGGCGCGCTCAGCGGCCGGGTTCGTCGTCCCAGAGGATCTTGTGCAGTTGCAGCTGGAACCGCACCGGCAGGCGGTCGGCGACGATCCAATCGGCCAGATCGCGCGGGCGCACCTGGTGGAAGCTCGGCGAGAACATCACCGCGCAGATCGAGGTCAGCCCGTGCTCGGCGACGATGGCCTTGGACCATTCGTAGTCCTCGCGGCTGCAGATCACGAACTTGATCTGGTCGCGCGCGCTCAGCAGCGGCAGGTTGCTCCACAGGTTGCGATGGGCTTCCTTGGAGTCCGGGGTCTTGATGTCGAGCACGCGCGACACGCGCGGATCGACCGCGCCGATGTCGATCGCGCCGGAGGTTTCCAGCGAGACTTCGTAGCCGGCGTCGCACAGGCGCTTGAGCAACTCGATGCAGCGCTTCTGCGCCAGCGGCTCGCCGCCGGTCACGCAGACGTGGCGGGCGCCGTGTTGCGCGACCTCGGCCAGGATCGCGTCGAACGTCCACCACTCGCCACCGTGGAAGGCGTAGGCGGTGTCGCAGTACTGGCAGCGCAGCGGGCAACCGGTCAGGCGCACGAACACCGTCGGCCAGCCGATGCTGTCGGATTCGCCTTGCAGCGACAGGAAGATTTCGGTCAGCCGCAGGCGCTCGGAGGACGGCGCGGCGGTCGTCTCGGAGACAACGGCGTTCATGGCAGGGCTCAGTTGCGCAGCCGGCTCAGCTGGATCGCGTTGAGGCGATCGGCGGCCGTGCGCGCGGCGTCGGTACCGGGATACCGGTTGGCCACGTCGGCGAGCGTGCGCTCGGCGGCATCGACCTGTTTCAGCCCGAACTGGGCCAGGCCGACCTTGAGCAAGGCCCCGGCGGCCTTGTCGTGGGTCGGATAGCGGTCGAGCAGGGCCTGGAACTGCTCCTGCGCGAGCTGGTAGTTCTGGGTGACGTAGTAGCTCTCGCCCAGCCAATACAGCGCGTTCGGCGTGTAGGTGCCGTTCGGGTGCGCGGCCAGGAACTCCTGGAACAGGCGCGCCGATTCGACGTACTGCCCGGCCTTGAGCTGGTTGAACGCGGCGTCGTAGGCGGCGCGTTCGTCGCCGCTCTGCGCCAGCAGGCCCGGATCGCCGTGCACGCTGGGCGGGGTGTCCTTCACCGCCGGCGGCGGCGGCGAAGGCTTGGCGGACGCCTGCGGCCCCGGCGCGGCGGCGGCGGGCGCGCCGCTTTCGAGCCGGTTGAGGCGGTTGTCGGTATCCAGGTACTGGGCCTTGCTCGATTCCTGCAGCTGGCGGTTCTGCTGCTGCAATTCCTCGACCTGCGAGCGCAGGGCCTGCATTTCCGACTTGAGCTGGGTGACCTGGTTGAGCAGGTCCATGTTGGCCTGGTTGTCGGACGCGCGCTGTTCCAGCGTCGCGACCCGATCGGCCAGGCTCGCGCGCTGGGCGAAAGCGGGCGTGGCGGCCGCGAGGGCCGCCACGACTGCCAAGGCTAGGGCGAATTTGCGCATCGCTGATCAGCCTTTGTCTGGGTTGCTCGGAAGGTCCGACCGCTTACTTGGCGGTGTAGACGATCTCGACGCGGCGGTTCTTGCCCCAGCAGTCTTCGTTCGACTCGGTGCAGACCGGACGCTCTTCGCCGTAGGACACGACGGTGATCTGGCTGCCCGAACCGCCGTTGGCCTGGATGGCCGACGACACGGCATTGCCGCGGCGCTCGCCCAGGCCCAGGTTGTACTCGCGGCTGCCGCGTTCGTCGGCGTTGCCTTCCAGGGTCATGCGCGAGGACGGACGGTCGCGCAGGTACTTGGCGTGGCAGCCGACGATGGCCTGGAATTCCGGCTTCAGCGAATCCTGGTCGAGGTCGAAGTAGACCACGCGCTGGCGCAGGCAGGCGTCGGTGTCCAGGTCGTTCGGGCCGTAGGCGCCCGAGGCGACCGGGCCGGTGTCGCCGCCCGGCTGGGTGGTGGTCGGGCCGGTGCCGTTGTCGGTCGGCGGAACTTCCTTGACCTTCTTCGAGCAGGCGACGGCCGCGGTGCAGAGCACGGCGGCGAGCAGGATGCGGGCAGCGTTGTTCATGGGTATTCCTCGTCAGTGTGTAACGTGGGGCAGGAGTCGTTCGGGGATTGGTGCAGGCGTGTTCCGGCGCGTCTGCGCGTGGGGGCCGGCCGGCGCGTCAGCGCGGCAGACGATAGGGCCCCCAGGCCGGTTCGCGCACGTCGCCGTCGGCGAGCACCAGGCGCTGGCGCACCCGGGCATCGGCGGAAACGGCATACAGCACGCCACGGCGTCCTTCGCGCGCAGCATAAATGATCATGGAGGCATTCGGGGCAAAGCTCGGCGATTCGTCCAGCGAACCCGGCGACAGGGTGCTCCACAGGGCGCCACCGGTGCTCGAATCCATCACCGCGATCCGGTAGGTGTTGCCGGCGCCCTGGGCGGTGGCGATCTTCTTGCCGTCGAAGGACACGCTGGCGCTGGCGTTGTAGCTGCCCTGGAAGGTCACCCGGGTGGCGCTGCCGCCGCTGGCCGCGACCGAGTAGATCTGCGGCTTGCCGCCGCGGTCGGAGGTGAAATAGATCTTGCTGCCGTCGGCCGACCAGGTCGGCTCGGTGTCGATGCCGAAGTGGTTGGTCAGCTGGGTCAGCGCCTTGCTGCCCAGGTCCATCACGTAGATCTCGGGGTTGCCGCTGCGCGACAGGGTCAGGGCCAGGCGGCGGCCGTCGGGCGAGAACGCCGGCGCGCCGTTGATGCCGCGGAACTTGGCCACCAGTTCGCGGCTGCCGGTGCCGATGTTCTGGATGTAGATCGAGGAGTTGCCGCCTTCGAAGCTGACATAGGCCAGACGGTTGCCGTCCGGGCTCCACGACGGCGACAGCAGCGGCTCGGGCGAGCGCACCACGGTCTGCGGGTTGTAGCCGTCGGAGTCGGCGACCATCAGCGCGTAGTTGCTGCCGCGGCCGGTGCCGGTGGCGGTGACGTAGGCGATGCGGGTGAAGAACGCGCCGCGCACGCCGGTGATCTTCTCGTAGATGGCGTCGGCGACCTGATGGGCGACGTCGCGCATGGCGTTGGCGCGCGCGGTCAGGGCGAAGCCGAGCAGGCGTTGCTGCTTGCCAACGTCGTACAGCTCGTACTCGACCCGGTAGCTGCCGGCGCCGGCGTCGAGGACGCGGCCGACGACGATGTAGTCCTGGTTGAGCGCGCGCCAGTCGGGGAAGCTGATTTCGTTGCCGCGGGTCGGCTTGGCCGCCATCTGCTCGACCGGCAGGCCGCGGAACTGGCCGGAGCGGTTGAGGTCGTTGCGGACCACTTCGGCCACGTCGGTCGGCGGAGCGGCGCCGCCGCCCTGGTAGGGCATCGGCACCACCGCGATCGGGGTGGCCGAAGCCAGGCCGCCGACGATGTCGATCTCCAACCCCTTCTGCTGGGCCGATGCGGCGAGGGGAAGCAGGACGGCGAGCAACGCGGTCAGCCAGCGCAGGGGTCGTTTCATCGGCACTCCGTGAAAATCCAACGGGGGTTTGTTCAGGTTCGGCATTGTTAACGCTGTTGGGTGAACGTTGGCTCAAAACCCGGCGTCAATTTGCGTTTCAAAGTGTTAGCGGAGCGCGTACGCCGGGGAACGGCGGGCAAAAAGGCGCGAAAAACGCCTTTAGCGACGCAATCGGGCAGCATCGGCCCCGCCGCGGCAGGCCGCCGGTCCATCGGGCGGGCCGCCCGACCCGGCAAGGCCGGGCGTTCTCAGCGCTCGCGCACCTGGCGCCACCAGCGCTTGACCCGGCCCTCGCGTTCGTCCGGTTCGGGCACGTGCACGGCCAGCCGCAGGCGCGGCTTGAACACTTGTTGGTAGCCCTGGTACGGCAGCGGGCTGGCCGCGCGCACCGCCGCCAGCAGCGAGTCGCGCGCGGCCGCGTCGAGGCCGCAGGGCTCGATCGCCCGCACCGCGTTGACCGCGCCGCCGGCCGCCTGGTCCAGTTCCAGGGTGCAGACGCTGTCGGCGGCGGCGCTGTCCGGCGGCCGCCAATGCTGGCCGATGGCCTGGCGCAGCACTTCGTAATAGCGCAACTGGTTCTGCGGCAGGCAGTGTTCGGCGCTGTCGCAGGCGCGGCCGATTTCGTTCCCGGCAGCCGCGGCGGGCGCGGCTACCGCGGCGAGCAAGGCGCCGGCGAGCAGGGTCGAAAGGAACACGCCCGAAAGGAGCAGGCCCGCAGCGGCGCGCATCAGCGGTCCTCGGCGCGGAAGTTGAGGATCAGGCTGCGCTGGAACACGCTTTCGAATCCGGCATACGGCAAGGGCTGGGCCTTGAGCACCGCGGCCTCGACTGAACGCCGGCCGGCCTCGTCGTAGGCGCAGGGCTCGACCACTTCCACCGCGATCACTTGCCCACCGGGCAACTGGCGGATGTTGAGGCGGCAGGCCGCGCCCAGCGGGACCGAATCCGGGCGGGTCCACTTGTTCTTGATCGCCGACTGCAGCGCCGCCTGATAGCGCGCCAGCAGGCCGGTGTCGGCGCCCTGGTTGCCGGCCTGGGCGGCCGGCGTGGTCGCGGCGGCGGTCTGGCTGGCCTGGGTGGCGCGGCGATCGGCGAGCTGCTGCAGCTTCTGTTCGGCCAGGCTCTGCTCGCGCTGCAGGCGCGCGCGCTCGCGGCGGATCTCGTCGAGCTTCTGCTGCCGCTCGGCTTCCTGCTGCTCGGCCAGGCGCTGCCTCTGCTGCGCCTCTTCCTGGCGCTTCTGTTCGGTCAGGTCGACCTGCTCCTGCCGCGCCTTGGCCTCCTGCAGCTTCTTTTCCTCGGCCGGATTCGGCGTCGGCGTATCGACCACCTGCTCCTGGCTGGTGGTGTCGGGCACCGGGATGAAGTCCTGCGGCGACTGCTGCTGCGGCGCGACCGCGTCCTGCGGCTTGGGCTCGGCGACCGGTTGCGGCAGCGGCTCGGCGTCCTCGGGCTGCGGCTCGGGCAGTTCGACCGGCTTGACCTTGCTGCGCAGGGTGCGCTGCATCGCCGCCGACAGGTCGCTCATTTCCGCCAGTTCGGTGGTCACCGGCGAGCCGGCGGCCGACACCGCCGCGCTGTTCCAGTTGAGCAGCGCGCTGACGATCAAGGCGGCGATCAACAGGCCGTGCAGCAGCACGACCAGGATCGCCGCCTGTACCGTATCGGCGCGGGTCTCCCTCATTGCTTGCCCTTCTCGGGCTGGCTGATCAGGCTGACCTTCTCCACCCCCGCCTTCTGCAGGATGTTCATCGCATCCATGACCGGCTGGTAGTTGGCGCGGCCGTCGCCGGCGATGTAGACCTGCAGCTTGTCCTTGTCGTTCTGCTTGACCATCGCGCCGACCTTGGTCGCCAGATCCTGCGCGGTCACCGCTTCCTTGTTGCCGGCCTTGACCGTAAGGAAGAAATTGCCGCGTTCGTCGACCTGGACCACGACCGGGTCGCTCTTGGTCTGCTGCGACTTGGCGTTGGACTTGGGCAGATCGACATCGACGCCCAGCGTCAGCAACGGCGCGGTGACCATGAAGATGATCAGCAGCACCAGCATGACGTCGATGTACGGCACGACGTTGATGTCGGCCTTGAGCTTGCGTTTGTTCGGGCGGCGGATGGTGCCGGACATGGCGGGTTCCTCAGTATGCGCGGGACGCGGCGCCTTATCGGGGCCAGGCGTGGCCGCGGCGCGGACGGGACGGTGCGGCGGGCTCGCCCCGCATCACTCGTCCAGGTGCGCCTGCCGCTGCAGGATCGAGGAGAACTCTTCGGAGAACGCGTCGTAGCGCACCGCCAGCCGCTCCACGCCGGTGGCGAAGCGGTTGTAGGCCCACACCGCCGGGATCGCCACGAACAGGCCCATCGCGGTCGCCAGCAGCGCCTCGGAGATGCCCGGCGCGACGTCGGCGATGCCGACCTGCTTGGACGCGGAGACCAGCGAGTGCATGGTCACCATGATGCCGAACACGGTGCCGACCAGACCGATGTAGGGCGAGGTGGAGCCGATGTTGGCCAGCAGTTCCAGGTTGTGTTCCAGGCCGTCGACCTCGCGCGAGCCGGTCGCGCGCATCGCCCGCTGGGCGCTTTCGATCTGCGCGCGGGCATCGACGCCGCGGCGCTGGCGCACGCGGTTGAACTCGCGGAAGCCGGCTTCGAAGATCGCCTCCAGCCCGCCGATGTTGCGCGCGCGCTCGGTGGTGCCGGCGTAGAGCTTGGACAGTTCGGCGCCGGACCAGAAGCGCTCTTCGAAATGATCGGCCTCGGCCTTGGCGCGGCGGATCACTTTCCACTTGCGGAAGATGATGAACCACGAGGTCAGCGAGGCGACCACCAGCAACAGCATGATGAACTGCACCGGCAGGCTGGCCTTGATCACCAGGTCCAGCAGGCTGAATTCGGCGGCGGCCTGGCCGGCGGCGGCGGCGCCCTGGGTCACCGCCTGGGTGGCTTCCTCCGGCAAGGCTTGCACGGTCGTGGCCAGAAGCGCGATCAGCGATGACGTCATGCTCGGTTCTCCGTAGCCCGATGCGCGGGCTTGTGTGGGGCGTGCGGCGCGTCGGGAGTCAACGGGCCGCGGGATGCTGTGGGGTTGAAGCGCCGGGGTCGAACGCGATGGGTCGCAAACGCGGGTTTCGCCTGGCGCGGGTTTTACTACTGGCTCCGTGAAGCCGCACGCAACGCGCCCGGCCAGCGGCGCGGCGCGCGCCTCATCCGCCCGGCTCCGGCGCTTCCTGCGCCTGCAACTGCGCATACAAGGCCGGCGGGATCGGACACGGACGCAATTGCCGCGCGTCGACCGAGGCGATCTTCACTTCCGCCTCGATCAGCCGCTCCTCGCCGCGCACGACCTGCTGGACGAAGATCAGGCTGGCGCGGCGGCAGCGCACGAGCCGCACGGTGACCTGCAGTTCGTCGTCCAGCCGTCCGGGCTTGAGGAAGCCGATCCGCATGCCGGCGACCACGAACACCAGCCCGTGCTCCAGGCGCAGGCCTTCCTGGCCGTAGCCCAGGGCGCGCACCCATTCGCTGCGCGCGCGCTCCATGAAGGCCAGGTATTGCGCGTGGTACACCAGCCCGCCGGCGTCGGTATCTTCCCAATAGACGCGTGTCGGCCAACTGAATAAGCCGGGAATCGCGTTCGAATTCGCCGATATCGCGCTCATGCGCGCGCTCCTCGCGGGCCGGCGTGCGCTGGCGTCGACGCCGTGGGCATCAGAACAGGTCTCCGGATTCGATGGCGCGTTCGCCCGGCCGGTCGCGCGGGTCCAGGCCGAAATGGCGGTAGGCGCGCGAGCTGGCCATGCGGCCGCGCGCGGTGCGGATCAGATAGCCCTGCTGGATCAGGAACGGCTCGATCACATCTTCCAGCGTGCCGCGCTCCTCGCTCAATGCCGCGGCCAGCGACTCGACCCCGACCGGGCCGCCGTCGAAGGACTCGATGATGGTCTTGAGCAGGCGCCGGTCGAGGTCGTCGAAGCCTTCCGGATCGACCTTGAGCATGGCCATGGCGGCGTCGGCGACGGCGCGGTCGATATGGCCGTTCGCGCGCACCTGGGCGTAGTCGCGCACGCGCCGCAGCAGGCGGTTGGCGATGCGCGGGGTGCCGCGCGAGCGCCGGGCGATCTCGGCCGCGCCTTCGGCCTCGCAGGCGATGCCGAGGATCTGCGCGGAGCGGCGCACGATCCGGGTCAGCTCCTCGGCGTTGTAGAACTCCAGCCGCTGGACGATGCCGAAGCGGTCGCGCAGCGGCGCGGTCAGCAGGCCGGCGCGGGTGGTCGCGCCGATCAGGGTGAACGGCGGCAGGTCGAGCTTGATCGAGCGCGCCGCGGGGCCCTCGCCGATCATGATGTCGATCTGGTAGTCCTCCATCGCCGGGTACAGCACTTCCTCGACCAGCGGCGAGAGGCGGTGGATTTCGTCGACGAACAGCACGTCGTGCGGCTGCAGGTTGGTCAGCAGCGCGGCCAGGTCGCCGGCCTTTTCGATCACCGGGCCGGAGGTCTGGCGCAGGTTGACCCCGAGCTCGTTGGCGATGACGTGGCTCAGCGTGGTCTTGCCCAGGCCCGGCGGGCCGAAGATCAGCACGTGGTCGAGCGCCTCGCCGCGGCCCTTGGCCGCCTCGATGTAGATCTTGAGCTGCTCGCGCACCGGCTGCTGGCCGAGGTACTCGTCCAGGCGCTTGGGCCGGATCGAGGCCTCGATGGCGTCGTCTTCGCGGGTGGCGCCGGAGCCGATGATGCGCTGATCGTTCATGCGGCTATGTTCGCATGGGACGGGGCGCGGGCGCAGGGGCGGCGGAGCGACGCGGGGCGCTGCGCAGCGGCCGCGCCTGTGGACAAATCGCGCGCCGCCCCGCCGGCGGGCGCCGGCCGGCCGCGATCAGCTCGTCTCGCCGCGGCGCAGGTCGGCGAAGAAACGGTGGAAGTCGCGGGCGCGGTAGAGCTCGACGAGTTCGCCAAAGAATTCGAAGGCGACCACTTCGGGCTCGTGCTGCGGGCCGCGTTCGCGGTAGTCCAGGCACAGCATCCACTCGATGCCGTGCAGGGCCAGGATCAGCAGCCGCTCGCAACCGGCGTAGGTGCGCGCGAAGCCGTACAGCGCGTCGCGGCCCTGGAAGCCGTCGGCCCAGTCGGCCAAGGTCTGCAGGTCCGCGAGCGCGGACACGGTGCCGTCGGGCACGACGCTCTCCCAGTCGTAGCGATGCCGCGAGGGCTGGCGCCGCAGCGGGACCCATTCGAACCCGGTGACGCCGCCGTCCTGGCGCAGGTACAGCGCGCGCAGCAGCGCCGGCAGGCGCAGGCCCAGGCGCGCCTCGGCGGCGACGAGCGCGGCTTCGTCGGCCGGCGCGGCGCCGTCGCGGGCCCAGTAGCCCGGGCCGCTCCAGAACGTGTCCAGGCTCGGCGGCCGCGGATCGCAATCCAACAGCGTCCGTGGGTCGTGGCGCGCCTGCAGCGCTGGGTTCCAGTACTGGATCTCGACCAGGTCGGCGAGGAAGGCGGCGTGGTCCGGATAGTCGCGCAGGCGCTGGCGCTGGTCGGTCAGCACGATCCGCGGCTCGCCGCCGGCGCTGTAGTCCAGGCACAAGGTGCCGTTGCCCTCGCCCAGGGCGATGGCGATCAAACGGCTGTCGTCGGCGGCGAGCGCGGCGAAGGCGTCGTCGCGGTAGTCCTCGCGCCGGCGCAGCTCGGCCAGCGAGAACCACTCGGCCAGCGGCAGCAGCCGCGCGCGCGGGATCAGCCAGTCGGCGTCGATCCAGTCCTCGCTGTGGCGCGAGGCCGCCCGCGCCATCCGCACCGCGCCGCCGTCGTAGCGCGCGTACAGCGCGCGCAGCCACGGCGGCAGTGCGATGCCCAGCCGCGCTTCGACCGCGGCGACGGCCTCGGCGCCGGCGGCGCCGCGGCCGAGGTTGCGCTCCTCGTCCCAGAACGTGTCCAGGCTCGGCGCACAGCCGTAGACCCGCCAGTCCAGGACGCTGCCGCCCACCTCAGATCTCGACCTGCGCGCCCAGCTCGACCAGGCGGTTGCCCGGAATCCGGAAGAACCCGGTCGCCGGCGCCGCGTTGCGGTGCATGAAGGCGAACAGTCGGTCGCGCCAGATCGGCATGCCGCGGTGGCGGCTGGCGACCACGGTCTCGCGGCTGGCGAAATAGGTCGTGTCCATCGGATCGAACCAGACCCCGCCGGCGTCGCACGAGCGCATCAGCGCCAGCGGCACGTCGGGCACTTCCATGAAGCCGAAGCGGATCAGCACGCGGTAGAAGTCGTTGCCGATCGCCTCGATCTTGAGCCGCTTCTCCTTCGGCGCGTACGGCACGCCGAGGGTTTCCACGGTCAGGAACACGTTGCGCTCGTGCAGCACCTTGTTGTGCTTGAGGTTGTGCAGCAGCGCGTGCGGCACCACGCCCTTGTCGGCGGTCATGAAGATCGCCGTGCCCGGCACCCGCACCGGCGGCGCCAGCATCAGGCCGGGCAGGAAGCTGTCGAGCTGGATGCCTTCCTTGCGCACCTCTTCGTGCAGCAGCTCGCGGCCGCGGCGCCAGGTGCGCAGCAGGGTGAACACGATCAGGCCCAGCGCCAGCGGGAACCAGGCGCCGTCGAAGAACTTGGCGCCGTTGGCGATGACGAAGCCGACGTCGACCACGAAGAACAGCACGCACAGCGGCAGCACCCACTTGCGCCAGCGCGGCCACAGCGCGCGCGCGACCAGGGCCAGCAGCAGGGTGTCGATCAGCATCGTCGCCGAGACCGAAATGCCGTAGGCGGTGGCCAGCGCGGTCGAGCTGCGGAACGCCAGCACCACGGTGATGACCGCGATCGCCAGGATCCAGTTGATGTACGGCACGTAGATCTGGCCGATGGTGCTGCTGGAGGTGTGCTTGATCTGCATGCGCGGGATGTAGCCCAGCTGCATGGCCTGGCGCGACACCGAATAGGCGCCGGTGATGACCGCTTGCGATGCGATCACCGCGGCCATCGTCGCCAGCACGATCATCGGATACAGCGCCCACGACGGCACCGATTCGAAGAACGGATTGACCACCGCGCGCGGATGGTTGAGCACGAACGCGCCCTGGCCGAGGTAGTTCAGCATCAGGCTCGGCAGCACCATGATGTACCAGGCCCAGCGGATCGGCTTGGCGCCGAAGTGGCCCATGTCGGCGTACAGCGCTTCGCCGCCGGTCACCGCCAGCACCACCACGCCCAGGATCAGCACCGACTGCGCGCCGTGCTCGATGAAGAAGCGCGCGCCCCACATCGGGTTCAGCGCCTTGAGCACTTCCGGGCCCTGGATGATGTTGTACACGCCGATCGCGGCGAGCGAGACGAACCAGATCATGGTGATCGGGCCGAACACCTTGCCGACCTTCTCGGTGCCGAAGCGCTGGGCCAGGAACACCATCACCAGGATCAGCACGGTGATCGGCACGATGAAGCGGTGCAGGCCGGGCGCGGCGACCTCCAGGCCCTCGACCGCGCCGAGCACCGAGATCGCCGGGGTGATGACGCTGTCGCCGAAGAACAGCGAGGCGCCGAAGATGCCGAGGATGCCGACCACGTAGGCCGAACGCCCGCCCTTGGCCAGCGTGCGCTGGGCCAGGGTCATCAGCGCCATGATCCCGCCTTCGCCGTCGTTGTCGGCGCGCATGATGATGGTGACGTACTTGACCGTCACCACGATCATCAGCGCCCAGAACACCAGCGACAGGATGCCCAGCACCGTGTCGTGGTTGCTGGTGAGGTGGAAGTGCGGCGAGAACGCCTCTTTCAGCGTGTACAGCGGGCTGGTGCCGATGTCGCCGAAGACGACGCCGATCGCGCCCACGATCAGCCCGGGAAGCCCCTGTTTGGAGCCGTGATGGCCTGAGTCGTGTCCGCTCGCGGCCATGTGGCCGTGAGCATGCTTGCCGGACTTGTCAGAAGAGGGAACGGTAGAAGACATGGTGGTCGGATTCCGGGCGGCGTCCCGCCATGGACGGGCTCAACGCAGCGCGGACTTTAGCGCTTTGCGGATGATGGCGGCGGCATCGTCGCCGGCGGCGGTGGCGTCGCGCGCCATGCGCGCGGCTTCGGCCGGCTTGTAACCCAGTTGCTGCAGCGCCACCACCGCCTCGCTTTGCGGATCGGCGGGCACGCCGCCGCTGGGCAGGGTCGCGCCGCTGCCGGCGAGGTCGGCGGCGCGGTCGCGCAGCTCCACCACCATGCGCTCGGCGGTCTTCTTGCCGATGCCGGGGATGCGGGTCAGCGCGGTGACGTCGCCGCTTTGCACCAGCCGCGCGAACTCGTCCACCGACACGCCCGACAGCACCGCCAGCGCGATCCTGGCGCCGATGCCGCTGACCTTCTGCACGTCGCGGAACAGCCGCCGCTCGCTCTCGCGCAGGAAGCCGTACAGCGAGACGCTGTCTTCCTTCTGCGCGTAATGGGTGAACAGCGCGACCTCGCGGCCGACCTCGGGCAGGTCGTAGAACGTGCTCATCGGCGCTTCGAGCTCGTAGCCCACGCCGTGCACGTCGACCACCAGCCACGGCGGCTGCTTATGCACCAGGATGCCTTTGAGGCGACCGATCACAGGCTGACTCCAAAAGAACGGCGCGACCCGCCGTGGCCGGCGCGTCGCAGGAAAAGGACGGACATCGGGGCAAAGCGCGGACGGCCATGCAGGACAACGCGGACGCGCGCGCGGGTCCCTGCCCCGCGCGCCGCGGACGGCGCGGCGACGACCCGGACGGCGGCCATCTCAGGCGCCGCGCCTGCGCAGTTGGTGGGTGGCGATGCCGGTGCGCTGGGCCGTAGCGCTCATATGGGCATGGGTCAGCGCGACCGCAAGCGCGTCGGCGGCGTCGGCCTGCAGCTTCACTTCGGGCAGGTTCAGCAGCAGCCGGACCATGTGCTGGACCTGCGCCTTGTCGGCCGCGCCGCGCCCGACCAGCGACTGCTTGATCAGCCGCGGCGCGTATTCGCTGATCGGGATGCGCCGGCGCACCACCGTCGCCAGGGCGGCGCCGCGGGCGTGGCCGAGCTTGAGCGCGGAGGTCGCGGACTTGTCCATGAACACCGTCTCGATCGCCACCTGCATCGGCCCGAATTCGTCCAGCGCCGCTTCCAGGCCTTCGCACAGCAGGCCCAGGCGCGAGGGGAAATCCTCGGCGTCGAGCAGCTTGAGCGCGCGCGCGGCGACGAAGGTGCAGCGGCCGTCGCCGGCCATGTCGATCACGCCCAGGCCGGTGCGCTGCGAGCCGGGGTCGATGCCCAGGATGCGCACGGGCCCGGCGGGCGGGTTGCGGGTTGTGGTGGTCGCCATCGGCTAGCGCTGGCGCAGCGCGGCGGCCGGGCCGGCCGCGCGCTGGGCGCGGCGGCAGCCTCGGCCATCGCGGCTACGCATACGCATCCTCGCCGAGGTCGGCGTTGGAATAGACGTTCTGCACGTCGTCCATGTCTTCCAGCCAGTTGAGCAGCTTGACCACCTGCTGGGCGGTCTCGCCTTCCACCGCGCTGGTGTTGTCGGCGCGGAAGGTCACTTCGGCCTGGCCGGGCGCGAGGCCGGCGGCTTCCATCGCGGCCTTGACCGCGGCGAACGCGTCGGGGGCGGTCAGCACGTCGATCGAGCCGTCGTCGGGATAGACCACCACGTCGTCGGCGCCGGCGTCGATGGCGACTTCGGTGATCTTCTCCTCGTCCGAGCCGGCCTCGAACCACAGCACGCCGCGCTTGGCGAACATGAAGGACACCGAGCCGTCGGTGCCGAGGTTGCCGCCGAACTTGCTGAAGGCGTGGCGCACGTCGGCCACGGTGCGGACCTTGTTGTCGGTCAGGCAGTCGACGATCACCGCCACGCCGCCGGGGGCATAGCCCTCGTAGCGCACTTCCTCGTATTCCACGCCTTCCAGCGCGCCGGTGGCCTTCTTGATCGCGCGTTCGATCACGTCCTTGGACATGTTCGCCGACAAGCCCTTGTCGACCGCGGTGCGCAGCGCCGGATTGCCGTTGGGATCGCCGCCGCCGCGGCGCGCGGCCACGGAGATCTCGCGGATGATCTTGGTGAAGATCTTGCCGCGACGCGCGTCTTCGGCGTTCTTGCGTGCTTCGATCGACGGACCTCTACCCATGGCGTTACCGGCTTATGTCTGAACAAGCCGGCGATTTTACCTGATCGGTCCTGCAGCGCGACTCGAAAACCGCGCTCCGCCGGGCGGCGGCGGCGGGGCGACGCAATCGGGCTCAGTCGCCGAACCGGCCGCGACGGAAGAACGCCTCGGCCATGCGCGCGGCCTGGGCCGAGAACAGCAGGCCGCTGTGGCTGGCGTCGATGACCGCGTGCGCGGCCAGCCCCGGCAGGCGGGTTTCGGCGACCGCCACAGTGCCGTCGCTGTCGCCGTCGAAATGGCCGAAATAGCGGCCCAGGCCGTGCGGGCTGCGGCCGGCGATCAGGCCGACCTGGGCCGCGCCCTGCCACGGCGGGCAGCCTTCCAGCAGCAGCGCGGCGGCGCGGCCGAGCGCCGGCGC
>NZ_LXSD01000534.1:0-5493 GCF_017168095.1 Lysobacter enzymogenes
CCAGGCCGGGCACGCCTCATCCGCCCGCGATCCGGCCGCGCGCGCAGCGCCGGACGCCGACGCCGCGCCGTCGTCCGCAACCGCGTCAGCGCCGTCCGCGCCGGAACACGACGAGGTTGCCGCCTCGTCCGCCGCCGACGCGCACGACGCCGCAGCGACGGCCGCAGACAGGGACGCAGCGCAGGCCGCATCGGCCGCTGCCGCCGACATCGACCGCACCGAGCCCGAACCCGCCGCGCTGCCGCCGCTCACCGCTGCCGCCGCGACCGCCGCCCCGCCTGCGCGCGGCCGCCGCCAACGCAAATCCGAAACCACCGTGACCTCGGCCCGGCGCGCGCCGAGCTTCGCCCGCCAGCAGGCGCGCGCGCAGGCGCCCAAGCCGCGCCTGCACTGGAGCGGCGCGCTCGCGATCGCCGCGCTGACCCTGGCGCTGGCGCTGCAACTGCTGCTGGCGCAACGCGCCGAACTCGCCGCCGACGCGCGCTGGCGCCCGCTGGTCGGCGGCCTGTGCGGCGCGCTGGGCTGCTCGGTTCCGGCCTGGCACGAACCGGCCGCGCTGACGATGCTCAATCGCAATGTGCTGCCGTTAGCGGAACGCGCGGGTGCCTTGCGCGTGTCCGCCGGCTTCCGCAACGATGCCCGCTGGGCACAACCCTGGCCGATGCTGGTGCTGAGCCTGGAGGACGTGGATGGCCGCCGGGTCGGCCAGCGCGCGTTCGCTCCACAGGAGTACCGCCGCGGCCACCGCCCCGACGACCTCATCGCCCCGGGGCAAAGCGCCGCGGTGCAGTTCGACGTGATCGAACCGGCCCCGCGCGTGGTCGCGTTCACCTTCGACTTCCGTTGAACGGCCGGTCGTCGCGTTGTCTCTAGCGACTCCGGCGCGCTAGACTCGCCGTCCCGTCGGTGCCACGCCTAGCGCGTCCCTGCACGTTCCGACGGTCGAATGCCTGCTACGGGGAAGCACTTGAACGCACTCAACGACCGCAACGATGGCGCACGCTCCGGACCCCGCGTCCCGCTGCGCGACCACGTCGCGACTTCGATCCGTCGTTACCTCGGCGACCTGAACGGAAGCGGCACCGAAAACCTCTACGAGATCGCCCTGCGCGAGCTCGAAATCCCGCTGTTCGCCGAAGTGCTGCAGCACTGCGACGGCAACCAGAGCCGCGCCGCGGCGATGCTGGGCATCCACCGCGCCACCTTGCGCAAGAAGCTGCGCGAGTACGGGCTGGAATAAGCCGGCAGGGCGATAGCCTCCGACCGGAAAGCCGCCGCCGACAGCTTCTGGCGCGGCGAGATTCCGCCTGGGCTCTCGGCCGGGTTGCGGCCGCCCCGCTTGCCCTCAGTCGTCATCCGAACAACGACGAAAGCCCCCGCGGAACGCCCCCTGTAGGAGCGACGCAAGTCGCGACCGCGACTCGCGCCGCTCCTGCAGCCGGATGCGAACCGGCCGAAGCCGCTCGCCGATACGCGCCTACGGCGAACCTCGCCCGCGTCCGCATCGACACGGACTCGGGCTTTCGCCGCTCACACCCACCAATACCGGATCAGGTGGAAAAACACCGGCGCCGCGAAGCACACCGAATCCAGCCGGTCGAGCACGCCGCCGTGGCCTTCGATCATGTGGCCCCAGTCCTTGATCCCGCGGTCGCGCTTGATCGCCGACATCACCAATCCGCCGTAGAAGCCCATCAGGTTGATCACCAGCGCCAGCCCCGCGGCCTGCCACGGCGTGAACGGCGTGATCCACCACAGCGCCGCGCCCAGCGCGGTGGCCGAGGCCACGCCGCCGACGAAGCCCTCGACCGTCTTCGACGGCGATAGCCGCGGCGCGATCAGGCGCTTGCCGCACAGCTTGCCCCAGATGTACTGCAGCACGTCCGAGGACTGCACCACGATCACCAGGAACGCCACCAGCAGCAGGTTGCGGCCCTCGTAGCCGGGAATCTGCAGGTTGATCAGCGCCGGCACGTGCGAGATGCAGAACACGCAGATCATCAGCCCCCACTGCACCTTGGCCGTGCGCTCCAGATAGCGCGTGGTGTCCTCGCCGACGGCGGACAGGATCGGCAGCAGCAGGAAGGCATAGACCGGGATCAGCAGCGTGTACAGCCCGTACCAGTCGGTGTAGACCAGCCAGTACTGCAGCGGCAGCGCCAGGTAGAACGCGGCCAGCAGCGCGTAATAGTCGCTGCGCCGGGTCGGCGTGAGGGTGATGAACTCGCGCAGCGCGAACAACGAGACCAGGGCGAACAGCACGATCATGCCGACCCGGCCGATCGCGAAGGCCACGCCGACCAGCAGCACCATCACCCACCAGGCGCGGATGCGCGCGACCAGGTTGGCGATCACCGCGCTGGGCCGCTCGCGCGTGCGCCAGCGCAGCCACTCGGAAATCAACGTCGCCAGCAACAGCACCGCGGCGACGCCGGCGAACAGCAGCACCGGATGCGACTGCGCGCGCACGAACTCGATCCATCGATCCATCAGGCCTGGCCTCCGCCGTTGCCGCCACCTGCAGGTTCCGACAGCGCCAGCAGCGCATCGCGCGCGCGCGCCAGGAACGCGTCCTTGTCCTCGTCCGCGCCAAGGCGCAGGGTGTCGCCGAAGGTCGCCGTGCACAGCAGCGGCAACGGCAGGATCTTGCCCTTGGGCATGACCCGGGCGAGGTTGTCGATCCACACCGGCACGAATTCCAGTTCCGGCCGCCGCCGCGCCAGGTGGTACAGCCCGCTCTTGAACGGCAGCAGCGGCTCCTCGCTCTGGTTGCGCGTGCCCTCGGGGAACAGGATCAGCGAACTGCCGCCGTCCACCGCCTCGCACAGCACCTCGATCGGGTCGTACTTGCGCGACAGCGGCTCGCGCTCGATCAGCACGCCGTTGAACACCTCGCGGATCAGATAGCGGCGCAGCGCGTCGCGCTGCCAGTAATCGGCGCCGGCCACCGGCCGCACCTGCCGCCGCAGCGACGGCGGCAGCGCCGACCAGATCATGACGAAATCGCCGTGGCTGACGTGGTTGCCGTAATAGACGCGGTGCTCGGACGAAGGCGAGCAGCGCCACAGCGCGCGCGCGCCGGTCAGCAGGCGGATCGCCGAGCTGAAGCCGGCGGCGAGCAGATTGGAAATCATCGGGACTCCAGTTCGCGCACGATCGCGCGCAGGCGCAAGGCGATGGTCAGCGCCGCGCCGGCGGCGACCAGCGCCAGCGCCGCCAGCAGCAGCCACGCCACCACCGCCACGGGCGCCAGCGCCAGGCCCGCAGCCGCCAGCAGCGCGGCCCACGCCATCGCCAGCATGCGCGTGCGCTTGGGCATCGGGCCTTCGCCGTGCTCGCGCAGGCCGCAGGCCAGGCCGAGCACGCGCACATAGGCCGTGCCCACCGCCAGCAGCGAGGCCGCCCAGCCCAGGTCCGAGGCCCACGGCAGCCACGCCGCCAGGCCGTAGCCGACGCCGAGGAACACCAGCGCGTCGGCGAGCCGGTCGGGCGCGTCGCTGTAGACCTCGCCGGCCTTGCCGACCATGCCGCCGCGGCGCGCCATCAGGCCGTCGAGGCGGTTGCAGACGATGCGCCCGGCCAAACACAGCGCTGCGAACAGCAACAACGCGACGCCGTAATGCGGCGGATCGCGCAAGGCGAAGAAGAACGCCGCGCCGGCCAGCGCCGACAGGCCGACCGCGAACAGCGACAGGCCGTTCGGCGTGGCGCCGCGCGCGCGCAGCCACGCGGCCAGCGCGAGCCGGCGCTCGTCGCGCGCGGCGCGGCGGGGAGAAGCTTGGGGATCGCTCATCGTGGCACTCCGTTCAACCGCCGCCGCAACCGCCGCACCCGCCGCCGCCGCAACTGCCGCCGCCACCGCCGCTGCAACCGCTGCTGCTGCCCGAACCGCTGTCGCCGCCGCCGGAGCCCGGCGGCGGCGTGCGCAGGATGTGATAGTCGGCGAAACCGCTGCCGTACAGGCCGACCGTGCCCGACAGCGCGAC
This sequence comes from Lysobacter enzymogenes, assembly GCF_017168095.1. Taxonomy (GTDB): domain Bacteria; phylum Pseudomonadota; class Gammaproteobacteria; order Xanthomonadales; family Xanthomonadaceae; genus Lysobacter; species Lysobacter enzymogenes_D. Next base: position 3,987 of record NZ_LXSD01000534.1, read on the forward strand.
GTACACCGCCGGTTCGCCCGGCGCCGCCCGCCCGTGCGCGTCGTGCAGCGCCCATTCGCCGGCGCGGGTGCGCCGCTGTTCGCGCAGCAACCGCGCCAGCGCGATCAGCGCGGTCAACGCGACCAGCACGAACAGGAAGCCGACCGGCCGCCCGCGCGACAGACCGACGAAGATCTTGGCCGCTCCCAACGCCGCCAACGCCAGCAGCGGCGCGCTGCCGAGCCAGCGCAGGCGCAGGTCGGCGGCGCGGCTGAGCCACCAGCCCTTGCGCCGCAACTGCGCGCCGATCGGCTCGTACACCCGCACCAGCGCGGCCAGCGTGCGCGACAGGCTCTGCTCGCGCTGGGCCACCGCGGCGGCGTCGCGCACCGGCCGCGGCAGCTGCGCCGCCTGCGCCTGCAGGCGCGCGGCGTCGATGCGCAGCCAGACCCGGTCGAGCCGTCCGGCCGCTTGCAGCGGCGTGCCGTTGTAGTCCAGGCCGAGCACGTCGCGATGCATCAGTTCGACCAGGGCCGCGTCGGCGGCGCGTTCCGCCCCGCCGGCGAGGTAGGCCAGTTCGACCGCATCGTCGACCTGGGCCGAGTTGCGCCGGTTCGGCCCGCGCAGCGTGCGCTTGATCGCGGTGCCGAGCAGATACGCCCACGGCAGCGCCGCCATATACAAGACCAGGAAACCGCCGCCGTAGAAATCCAAGGGGTTCGGCGTGCCCTGTACGCGAACACAAGTCAGGTAGATCAGCGCCAGCGCGGCGCTGACCAGCGACACCGCCAGATAACCGCCGCGCGGCGCCGATTGCCAGGGCGACAACAGGCGCTGGCGCGCGCTGCCCGGCGGCGCCGGCGCGCGCGGCGCCGGCAGCGGCGGCGGCCACAGCAGCGGCGGCGGTTCGTTGAAGAAGGCCTCGTAGCTGGCGACGGTCTGCCGGTACTGCGCCTGGTGGCGCGCGTCTTCGGCCTGCCCGCCCAGCGAGGGCGTGTGGTGCAGTTCGCGGCGCAATACCTGCGGGCAGAAGCGCCCCCAGTAATCGCGGGTGTCGGTGAGGTGGGCGTGCCAGACCTTGTCGATGCGCACGCTCGGGGTGACCGGATGATCGGCGGCGACGGCGAGGAAGCAGAACCGCCGGTATTCCTCCAGCGCCGCCGCGGCGCCGGCGCGGTCGCAGCCCAGCGCATGCCCGACGCGGTCGAGGAAGGCCTCGGCCTCGTCGCCGCCGAAGCGGTATTCGCGCAGGCGCTGCCACAGCGCGCGCCGCTCCGCGGTCCACTCGCCGTCGCGCTGCGCTCGTTCGGTCTCGTTCATGGCCTGGTCCTTCGGGCGTGCCGCAACAACATCGCGCGCGAAAACTACGCGCTCCCCAGCGCGGCCAGCAACGCCGCGCTCTGCAGGATCACCAAACCGGCCTGTTTGCGCAACAGACCGCGCGCGCCGCGCCAGCGCTCGGGCCAGCCGCGGGGCGCCGCATCCGGCTTGCGCAGGCCGAGCGTGGCCAGCGCGGCGTCGAGCCGGG
>NZ_LXSD01000535.1:0-4956 GCF_017168095.1 Lysobacter enzymogenes
CTGGCGGGCGCTGCGCCGGAGGGCGCGGGCCGGCCGGTGCGGACGCGGCGCGCCCGCGCGGCCGAGTCGTCTGCGTTCGCTCGATCCGCCGCGGTCCGATCCGCTCGATGGGATCGGTCCGAAACGGTCCGGTTCGGAAAGGTTCGGGTCGGAAAGATCGTGCTCGAAAAAGGGGCCGGCTCGACAGGGTTCGGCTCGAAAGGGCACGGCTCGAAACGGTCCGGTTTGATCGCTACAGTCCGATCCGCGCGACCTAACCCGCCCCACTCTCATCCCCGGCCAACGGCGCCAACAGCTCGCGCGCGCCCGGCCCGGCGGCGACGCCGACCTCGCCGAAGCCGGCTTCGCGCGCCAACTGCGCCAGCCGCTCGCTGGCCGCGCTGACCCGCGCCTGGCGCAGCCGCGCGGCGGCCTGCGCCGGCAATTGTTCGAGCACGCGCTGCAAGGCCTCGCCGCTGGACAAGGCCAGCAGCAGCGGCGCATGCGCCGCAGTCAGGCGCGCGATCATGAATCGGTCCAGCGGCGCGGGTTCGCGCCGGTAGATGTCGGCGCGGCGCACCTGCGCGCCGCGCGCGGCCAGGGTCGGCGCGATCACGCCGCGTCCGCCCGGCGCAGTCAGCAAGCCGACCGGCTCGCCCGCGTCGAATCGCTCCAGGCCGGGCAGGGCGAGCAGGCCTTCGCTGTCCATGCGTTCGGGCCAGCGCACATCGGCGATGCCGAAATCGGCCAGCGCCTGCGCACTGCCGGCGCCGACCGCGTACCAAGTCTGACCCGCGCGCTGCGCCGGCTGCGGCAGCAGCGGCGCGTCCGCGCGCGCATCGGCCGCGCACAGATCGCGCAGCGCGCGCACCGCGTTGGGACTGGTGACGACGACGTGCGTGGCGCGCAAGGCCTCGGCCAAGGCAGCGCGCGTCGCGGCAGTGTTTTCGCTGCGGATCGACCACGGCGACAGCTCGATCAATGCGCTGCCGTATTGCGCTGCGATACAGCGTAGCGACTCGTGTTCGTCACTAGGACGTAACGAGATCACGTACCATCGCGGCGGTGTCGTCGGCTCGCGGCTCATGCGGTCAGCTTCGCACAGCGCCGCGCGCAACGGCAGTCGCCGTGCGTCGCGGCGCCGCATCGCGCCATCGGTTTCCGGTTTGCCGTTTCGTTCCTGTAGATACGTTCCCGTACGCACCCCTCGCCGCACGATCCCGTTCCGCGCTTTCGCTTCCGCACGCATCCTTCCCTTACGCACCGCGCTTCCGACGCTGATGACTTTCGACGCCGCTCTGCAACGCCTGCACTCCCATTACCAGTCCATGCCGCCGGTCGCGGCGATGAACGTCGGTATCACCGGTTACGACGGCAGGCGCCTGCGCCTGCGCGCGCCGCTCGCCCACCACGTCAACGACAAGGGCTGCGCGTTCGGCGGCAGTCTCGCCTCGGTGATGACGCTGGCCTCGTGGGGCCTGGTCTCGCTGGGGCTGGAAATCGCCGACCTGCGCGCGGAGGTGTTCGTCGCCGACAGCCAGATCCGCTACCTGGCGCCGCTGTTCGGCGACCTGGAAGTGCAGGCCGAGCTGGCCGCCGACGCCGACTGGAGCCTGTTCGTGCAGACCCTGCGCGGCCGCGGCCGCGCCCGCACCGGCCTGGTCGCGCGCGCGCTGCTGCCCGAAGGCGGGGTCGCGACCGAGTTCACCGCGCGCTACGTCGCGATCCTCAAGGCCTGAGCCGCCCCGCGCCTGACGCGGCGCGGGCGTGCGGGTAGGATGCACGCCACACCGCCACCGAGCCGGAGCCCGCGATGCGCCTGTTGAAGTACCTGCTGCTGACCTGCCTGTGCGCGTTCGCGCTGGCCGGCTGCCAGACCACCGGCACCCAGAACAATCGCCTGTTCGAAATGCAGTACGCCTATTCGGCGGCGATCCGCTGGGGCGATTTCGAGGGCGCGGGCAACCTGATCAAGCCCGAGCTGCGCAAGAAGCTGGCGCCCACGCCGATGCAGCTGGAGCGCTTCAAGCAGATCCAGGTCTCCGGCTACAACGACGTCGGCAGCGAAACCGACAAGAAGAAGGGCAGCGCGGTGCGCATCGTCAACATCGGCGTGATCAACCGCCACACCCTGGCCGAGCGCAACGTGCGCTACATCGAGGCCTGGGAATGGGATCCGGTGGCCAAGACCTGGTGGCTGATCAGCGGCCTGCCGGATTTCTGGGAAGGCCAGTAAGGCGGGAGATAGCGGGTAGGAGATAGGAGATAGATAGCCCTGACGGCTTTTCGCTATCTCCTATCTCCTATCCGCTATCCCCCTGAAGGGCCCGAAGGGCCCTTTTTTGCGCCCGGGCCCGCCCTGGGCGACAATCGCCGCCCCGTGAGGGCCGTACTGGCCCCGCCCGTGCATGAGCTGACTCCGTGAGTTTCGACGAATTGCTGGCGTTCGCCGGCCGCCACCTGTACCTGTCGCTGGGCCTGGCCGGCTTGACCGTAGCGCTGATCTATACCGAGATCGCGCGCCTGTTCCGCGGCTACAAAGCCCTGCGCCCGGCCGAGCTGACCCAACTGATCAACCGCGACAACGCCCTGGTCATCGACCTGTCGGCGATCGCCGAGTACGAGAAGGGTCACATCCCGAGCAGCCGTTCGGTCCAGCCCAGCCAGTTCGACCCGGAAAGCAAGCTGCTGGCCGGCGCCAAGCAACTGCCGGTGGTCGCGGTATGCCGCAACGGCCAGGCCTCGGCCGACGCCGCCAAGCGGCTGAAGAAGGCCGGTTTCGAGCAGGTCTATTGGCTCGACGGCGGCATCGCCGCCTGGCAGCAGGCCGAACTGCCGCTGGTCAAGGGCCGCAACTGAGCCCGCCGGCCGCGCGCCGCGGCCGTATCGCGCCTGGCGGGTGACCGGCCTGCGGCGGCCCCGCCGCGGCCGCTGTCGCATCGGCGCCACGCGCGCCGGCCACACTGGCGTCGCAGCGCCCGCGCCGAGGGCCGGGCAATGTGTGAGGCGCGCCGGGATTCCGGCGCGGAGCCGCCGCGATCCGGCCCCGAGGCCTTGATCGCGCCGCAATCGCCTCAATCCAGGTGGTTCCGCGGCCGAACCTGCATCCGCGCGCCCGGGCCGTTTGGCCCAGGCGCGGACGAGCGGGCATAATCGGCCTCTTTTCCGAATTTCATCTTGCTGGGGGAGTCACCACGATGTCCGAAGAAAACGTCAACGGCGCGGTCGCGCCGGCCGAAGCCAACGGCCCCGCGTTCACCGTCGAAAAGATCTACGTCAAGGACGTCTCCTTCGAGGTCCCCGGCGCGCCGGCCGTGTTCGCCGAAACCCAGCAGCCGCAGCTGCAGCTGAACCTGTCGCAGAACGTGCAGCGCGTCGGCGACAACGCCTTCGAAGTGGTGCTCGGCGTGACCCTCACCTGCACCGCCGGCGACAAGCCGATGTACCTGGCCGAAGTGAAGCAGGCCGGCGTGTTCGGCCTGATCGGCTTCGACGGCCAGACCCTGGACGCGATGCTCGGCACCCATTGCCCGAACGTGCTGTATCCCTACGCGCGCCAGCTCATCAGCGACCTGATCCAGGCCGGCGGCTTCCCGCCGTTCTTCCTGCAGCCGATCAACTTCGACGCGCTCTACGCCGAAGGCCTGCGTCAGCGCTCGCAGGGCGACAGCCTGGCCGACGCGGAAACCGCCGGCAACGCTTGATCGCTGCTTGATCGCCACGATCCACGGCAAGGCACCGGAACCCGCGCGCGCATGACTTCGCAGACCACGACTTCCAAGCCGCGCGTGGCGGTGATCGGTGCCGGCTCCTGGGGCACCGCGCTGGCGGCGCTGATCGCACGGCACGGTCATCCGACCGTGCTGTGGGGCCGCGACCCCGACGTCGCCGCGGCCATCGGCGCGCGCCACGAAAACCCGCGCTACCTGCCGGGCATCGCCCTGCCGGACGCGCTGCGCGCCACCACCGACCTCGCGGCCGCGCTCGCCGGCGCCGACCTGGTGCTGGTGGTGACGCCGTCGCACGCCTTCGCCGAAACCCTGCGCGCGCTGGCCCCGCACCGGCCCGCGCACGCCGGCGTGGCCTGGGCGACCAAGGGCTTCGAACCCGGCAGCGGCCGCTTCCTGCACGAAGTCGCCGAAGAAGTGCTCGGCGCAGGCGTGCCGCTGGCGGTCGTCACCGGCCCCTCGTTCGCCAAGGAAGTCGCGCAAGGCCTGCCGACCGCGCTGACCGTGCATTCCGACGACGCGGACTTCGCCCAGTCGGTCGCCGACGCGCTGCACGGCCCGGCGTTCCGCGCCTACACCGGCGACGACATGCTCGGCGCCGAGCTCGGCGGGGCGATGAAGAACGTGCTCGCGGTGGCCACCGGCGTCGCCGACGGCATGCAGCTGGGCCTCAACGCCCGCGCCGGCCTGATCACCCGCGGCCTCAACGAAATGCTGCGCCTCAACCAGGCCATCGGCGGCCAGCCGGAGACCCTGATGGGACTGGCCGGCCTCGGCGACCTGGTCCTGACCTGCACCGGCGACCTCTCGCGCAACCGCCGCCTGGGCCTGGCCCTGGGCCGCGGCCAGTCGATCGAGGATGCGGTGCGCGAGATCGGCCAGGTGGTCGAGTCGGTGCAGACCGCCGACGAAGTCATGCGCCAGGCCGAGCGCCACGGCATCGAACTGCCGATCTCCAGCGCCGTGCGCGAAGTGCTGCACGGCCGCATCACCCCGTCCGACGGCCTGCGCCAGCTGCTCGCGCGCGAGCAGAAGCCCGAGTATCCGAACGACTTGTTCGGCTGAAGCGCCGGCGCCTCGGCGCGTGGCGGCGGGCGCGCCGGCAGTCTGGCGCGACGATGCGTCTTCGCCCCCGCTGGATGGCCCCGGCCGCCGGCCCGGCAACTGAATGCGTGTGCGGCCGGCAGGTTCCGCGCGCTTTTTTCGTTCAAGCTAGCAACGAGCCCCCGCGCCGCCGGCCCGGGCCGCG
>NZ_LXSD01000536.1:0-287 GCF_017168095.1 Lysobacter enzymogenes
ATTGGCGGAGCGGCTGCGGGCCATGCCTCAATCCCCCGCGCGCGCCGGCGCGGCCACGCGGCCGGCGGCGTGAAGCCGCGGCGGGCTGCTACGGTATGTCGCCGCGCGCCGGCCGCCGTTCCCGCCGTCCGCGCTCCTTCCGTTCCCGACTCTGGTTGCGCACTCAATCGCCATGCCGACACTGCCCTTGCTGCGTTCCGCCGTCCGTTCCGGCCTCGCCCGCGCCTGCCTCGCCTTCGCGTGCTGGGCGCCGTGGGCCGCGTTCGCCGCGGCGCCGGCGGCCCCCG
>NZ_LXSD01000537.1:0-12661 GCF_017168095.1 Lysobacter enzymogenes
CTCGCCTTCGCCGTCGCCGTCAGCGCGGCGGCGATCGGGCGCCGACTGCCGTCCGCGCTGGCCGCGCGCCTGCCCGCGTCGCTGGCCGGCTGGAACCAGGGCCTGCCGTCGCGCACGGTGCTGGCGCGGGTGTGGCTGCTGCAATGGCTCGCCTACGCGGCGATGGTCGCGGCGTTCGCCGCGCTGCTCGCCGGCTTCGGCCTGCGCATCGGGCTGGCGCAGGCGGCGTCGGCGCTGTGCCTGGCCGGCTTGGCCGGGGTGGTGGCGATCCTGGTGCCGGCCGGCCTGGGCGTGCGCGAGGCCGGCTTGTTCTGGTGCCTGGCGCCGCTGGTCGGTCCCGGCAACGCGGCGATGCTGGCGCTGGCGTGGCGGCTGGCGATCACCGCCGGCGAGGCCGCGTTCGCGCTGCTGAGCTTTGTCCTGGGCGCGCTGCGGCGATAGCGATCCGAAACGAAGAAGCCGCGCCCGCGGGTGCGGACGCGGCTTCGGTGGGGTCGCAAGAAACGGTTCACAACCCCGATCAGAACTCCTCGGCGATCGCGTGGCCGATGAACAACGGCGGATTGGCGCCGTTGCCGGTCTCGCAGGTCACGCCGTAGTTGATCATCAGCGACAGCAGGTTGCGCGACTCGACCTTGAGCACGTACAAGCCGTTCACCCCGTTGTTGTGGGTGCTGCGCTCGCCCAGGTAGACCTTCTGGAACGAGTTGATGTTGTTGCCGCCGGCGATGACGTTGCCCTGCGGGTCTTCCAGGCGCATCTCCAGCTGCGGCGCGCCGGTGCCGTCGATGCGGCAGCTGACGTAGTCCGGCGCCTGCAGGTACAGGCCGAAGCGATCCTGACCGCTGAGCAGGCCGAGCAAGGTGCCCAGCGCGCTCGAGCTGGAGGTGCCGATCTTCTTGGAGCGGTCGTCCTGCGGATCGGCGGTCTTGGCGATGCGGAAGTCGCCGCCGAGGGTCGCGTTCTCCTGCGTGGTGCAGAAGGCCGCGAACGCCGGGTTGGCGGTCGGCGTGGTGCCGCGGAAGGTCGCCTGCACGTTGCTGTAGTCGCCGGCCGGCGCGCCGACCGCGGTGAACACGTCGAGGATGCGCACCGTTTCGTTGGCGCTGAGGTTGGTCACCTGCTGGTTGCCGAGCTGCGAGCCGGAGGAATCGCGCAGCTGCCAGGTCACCTGCACCGGCTCGTTGATCGAGGCGACGAAGCAGTTGCTCTGATAGCCCGGCGACGCCGCCTGCCGGCGCAGGCCGGTGACCACCGATTCGTTGGCGCCGCTGGTGAAGGAACCGACCTTGAACCCCTCCACCGAGAAGCCGGTGCCGGCGAAGGACTGGATGCGGCTGAAGGCCGAGATCGGAATGTTCGCCGCGCTCTGCTCGACCAGGGCGAGCTGGCCGTAGTTGCTGGTGGCGCTGACCGGCACCGCGCAGAAGTCGGCGAGGTTGCCTGCCACCGTCGCGTTGGGCGCGACGCTGAGCGTGGTGCACGGCCGCTCGCCGGCGAACGGCGTGCCGGGCGCGCCGTAGTAGGTCATCTTGACGCTAGCGGTCGCGGTGCCGGCGTTGCGCACGGTGATGGTGGAGGAATAGCTGGAGCTGTTCACCACCAGCGGGAGGCGCAGGATGGTGCCGTAGCCATCTGCGGTTTGCGCCAGGGCATTGCCGCTCAGCAACGCCGCGGCCAACAGGCAGTACATACGACGGGCTTTCATAGCAGAGTCCTCTCTCGTCCATATCAAGGCCATGGGCGAGCGCCCATGGGCGTACGCTCCGGCCCGCGTTCGCCGGGGTCCGGAACCGGGACAACGCGGATGCGTTGCGGTGCTGCGGGGGCGGCCGGCGTTACTGGTCGATCAGCCGGTCGGGGAAAGGTCGTTTGCCGGCGAGGACGGCGGCGATTTCGTCCCTGCCGATGCCGTAGATCCTGGAAATCGCCTCGGGCTGGTCGCGCATCTGCTGCAGGCGCTGGCGCTTGAGTTCCTCGCGCGCGCCGGGCGACAGCGCCAGGCCCTGGTTGTAGACGATCTCGTGCTGTTTTCCGTCGGGGCCCTTATAGCTTTGCGGCGGCTGCGCCGCGGGCGCTGCGCTGCGTACTTTCTCGGCGACCGCGGCCTGCTGTTGTTGCGAGGTCAGCTGCGGCGCCTGGCCGATCTGCGCCGCATCCACGCCTTGCGCCGCCGGCGCGGCACCGAGCGCGGCCTCGTCCGCGGCGGCCGCCGGCGCCGATGGGCGCGGCGAACTCCACGGTTTCCAGATCAGCACAGCCAGGATCAAGACGGCGCTGCCGAGCAGCGCCACGGGAAGGCGCGAAGACGCGGCCATGATTCCCCCTGCTTAACGGACGATGTTTCCGGGACGGTGTTTGCGCGACGAGGTCTGCTGGACGATGTTCGCTGCGTGCTTCGCAGCCGCGAGGCCGACGTCATCATCGCAGAACTCGGTCGCGTGATTTTCTCGTTTTGTATCGGTTCCTAACCCTGGATAACGTGACACGGGACGGCAAAGCGGCCGCGAAAATACGGGGAATTCGCTTACTGCAAAGCGCAACTCATCTGAACTGAGGATCGCATCGTTACGCCGATGCAAGCGTGGGTGAGGGAAGGTGAGAAAACCGGACCGGCGGATTTTCAGCAATTTTCCGCGACGGCGCATGGCCGCGGTGCGAGCGCGCATGCGTTGGGGGATTTATCGCTGCAAGCCGCGCGCGAATCGTTGCGCGCGGCGAAGCCGATCGGGATCGCGAGGTCGAAGGTCGCGTGCGCGCGTCGACGACATCGTTTTCCGCCGCGCGCGCCAGCGTCGCCGCCAGCTCGGAGATTGCGACGCAGTCGACGCCTTGTTAGCATCGCGCGCCCGGCCGCTCCTGCGCGCCGATCCCCCGGCGCCGGTTTCCGGCGCACCACGGCAATGGACGCCGTTGCACGGCGTTCGCCCCGCTCTAAGGACAGACATGGTTTCCATCATCGTAATGGCCGTTTTCGGCGGCCTGTGCGGCCTCGGCGTCCTCGCCGTCATGGCCCTGATCGCCAAGAACGGCAAACACCAGTTCGACCGCATCGAGTTCGCGTCCGACCAGGACGTCCACGCCCTCGTCCAGGCCTGGGCCGGCCGCAACGGCTACGTTCTCAAGCGCAGCGAAGGCGACCTGCGCGTCTACCAGAAAGGCACCGGCTTCCTGACCGCGCCGATGTTCCTGGAGATCGACCGCCACGACGGCCGCTGGTCGCTCAAGAGCTACGTGCGCGTCAACGGCCTGGTGGTGCAGGGCGACGTCGGTTTGTCCGGCGACGGTTTCCTGGTCAAGGTGCCGCGGTCGATGGCGAAGAAGGCGCAGAACGAGCTCTATGCCACGTTGAATCTGGCGCCGCTGAAGTAAGGCCTTCGCCGAACGCCTGCTGCGGTGACGATGCGGATCGCCGCCGCGCGGACGCGGCCGTCTCGCAGGTCGCGTCGCAGTTGCGTTGCCGCGGTCGCGGCTTGCGCCGCTCCTACAGTCGGCTACGACGCCAGCCGAAGCCTCTGTAGGAGCGGCGCGAGCCGCGACCGCGACAACACAACTACGACCAAATCGAGATGAATTCCGGCGTTCGCCGGAACGAGTCGCCGGGCACGCGGATCTCGCCCTCGCCGCAGCGCCCCGTCACGCTGCGTCCGAACCGCTCTCGCCCGGCGCGGCCACCGGCTCTTCCGCGCCGTAGAACACCGTCCCGATCCGGATTCGGTCGCGCCGCTGCGCCCGCCGATGCCGGTTGGTATCGCGCAACGAATACACGCAACCGCAGTACTCCTGCGGATAGAAGCGCTCGCGCTCGCTGATCTCGATCATGCGCTGCGCGAGTGCTGCAGCCGCCGCTGCGCGCCGCCGGGCAGGGCCAGCGCCTCGCGCACCGGGCTCATGCCTGCGCGCCGTCGCGGGCGAGCAACCGGATCACGCTGGAGAAGTCCAGCCCGCCGCGGCCGGCGCGGCCGTTGAGCGCGTACAGGTTGCGCGCCAGTTCGCCCAGCGGGATCGGCGCGCCCACGCTCATCGCCGCTTCGGCCGCCAGGCCCAGGTCCTTGAGCATCAGGTCGCTGCCGAAACCGCCCTGGTAGCCGCGCGAGGCCGGCGCGTTCTCCAGCACGCCGGGCCACGGGTTGCACACTTCGGTGGCCCAGCTGCGGCCGGTGCTGACCGCCATCATCTTCGACAGCGCGGCCGGGTCGAGGCCGTGCGCGGCGCCGAGCGCGAGCGCTTCGCCGGTGGCGGCCATGATCACGCCCAGCGCCATGTTGTTGCACAGCTTGGCGACCTGGCCGGCGCCGCTGGCGCCCATGTGGAAGACGTTGCGGCCCATCGCGTCCAGCAGCGGCCGCGCGCGTTCCAGCGCCGCGGCCTCGCCGCCGACGATGAAGGTCAGCGTGCCGGCGGCGGCGCCGGCGGTGCCGCCGGACACCGGCGCGTCGATCATCGCGATGCCGCGCGCGGCCGCGGCCGCGGCCACCTTCTGCGCCGACGCCGGGGCGATGGTGCTGCAGTCGATCGCCAGCGCGTCCGGCGCGAGTTGCGCCAGCAATCCGCCGTCGCCGAGGTACAGCCCTTCGACGTGGCGGCTGGCCGGCAGCATCGAGATCACCGCCTCGGCGCCGCGCACGGCCTCGGCCGCGTCCGCCGCCGCGCGCGCGCCGAACGAGACCGCGGCCTCGACCGCGGCCGGCACCAGGTCGAACACGCACAGTTCGTGGCCGGCCTTGAGCAGGTTGGCGGCCATCGGGCCGCCCATGTGGCCCAGTCCGATGAAGGCGATGCGGCTCATGCGCGCGGCTCCGCGGCGGCGCCCAGGTCGGCGAGCGGATGCGGCCGCGCCGAGTCGGGGTCGTGGAAGAAGGATCGGGCCCAATGCGCCGTGGCCTGCGCCAGCGTCGCCGGGTTCCAGCGCGGGTTGCGGTCCTTGTCGATCAGCAGCGCGCGAATGCCCTCGGCGAAGTCACCGTGCGCGGCGCAATGCAGCGAGGCCCAGTATTCGAGACGGAAGGTGTCGGCCAGCGACAGCGACGCGGCGCGGCGCTGCAATTCGAAACCCAGCCGCGCCGAACCGGGCGCGCCGGCGGCGAGGGTCTTGCGCGCGGTCTGCAGCCACGCATCGTCGGCGTCGATCGCCTCGATGCGCGCGACGATCTCGTCCAGCGAATCGCCCGCGCAGATCGCCGCGACCGTGGCCGCATGCCGCTGCAACGGTCCCGCCGGCGCCGGCTCGGCCAGGCCTTGCAGCAAGGCCGTCAGCGTCGCGCGGTCGCGCGCGGCGTCGCCGCTCCACGCCGCGGCTAACGCGGCCTCCAGCGCTTCGCCGCGCCGCGCCTCGGGCAAATAGTGATCGGCCAGCCCCACGCGGATCGCATCGCCGGCGTTGAGCGGCGCGCCGGTCAGCGCCAGGAACAGGCCGGCGCGTTCGGGCACCCGCGCCAGCAGCCAGCTGCCGCCGACATCGGGAAACAGGCCGACGGTGATTTCCGGAAACGCCAGCCGCGAACGCTCGCCGACCACGCGGTGGCTGGCCCCGGCCATCAGGCCGATGCCGCCGCCCATGACGATGCCGTGGCCCCAGCACAGCAGCGGCTTGGGATAGGTGTGGATGCGGTAATCCAGGCGATATTCGGTTTCGAAGAACGCCTCGGCATGGACGTTGCCGCGCGGGTCGGCGAACGCGTCGCCGCTCCAGCGCGCGCGCGCCTGGTGCTCGCGCATGCCGCGGTACAGCCCGTGCAGGTCGCCTCCGGCGCAGAAGGCCTTCTCGCCCGCGCCTTGCAGCCACACCATCGCCACCGCCGGGTCGTCGGCCCATTGCCGCAACTGCGCGTCGAGCAGTTGCGCCATCTCCAGCGACAGGCCGTTGAGCGTGGCCGGCGCGTTGAGGGTGGCGATGCCGACGCGGCCGTGCGCGCCGCCACGCTCTTGGAACAGCACCGGCGCCTGCGGCGCCTCCTGCAGATGCGCGTTCATGCGTTCTTCCATTGCGGCGCGCGCTTGGCCAGGAACGCGGCCACGCCTTCGACCTGATCGGCGCTGTCGAACAGATCGACGAAGGCCTCGCGCTCGCGCACCAGCGCGGTCGCGTGCGGCTGGCTGCGGGTGGCCTGGACCAGCGCCTTGCAGGCGGCGACGCTGGTCGGGCTCTGCTTTTCGGCCTGTTTCGCCCATGCAAGCGCGCGCGCCAGCGCCTGGCCCTTGGGCACCACGTCTTCGACCAGGCCGATGCGCAACGCGGTCGCCGCGTCGATGCGTTCGCCGAGCAGGATCATGCGTTTGGCCCAGCCTTCGCCGACCAGCCGCGGCAGGTTTTGGGTGCCGCCGGCGCACGGCAGCAGGCCGACGGTTGCCTCCGGCAGCGCCAGTTGCGCCTGTTCCTCGGCGATGCGCAGATCGCAAGCCAGCGCGCATTCCAGCCCGCCGCCCATGGCGTAGCCGTTGATCGCGGCGATCGACACGCCGCGGAACGCGCTGAGCGTCTCGAAGGCCTCGCCGAAACGGCGCGCGGCGTCGCGCGCCAGCGCCTTGTCGCCGTCGGCGAACTGCTTGAGGTCGGCGCCGGCGCTGAAGAACTTCTCGCCTTCGCCGACGATCACCAGGGCGTAGACCGCGCGCTCGGCGTCGAGGTCGCGGACCAGATCGCGCAAGGCGGCCAGGCTGTCGCGGGTCCAGGTGTTGGCCGGCGGGTTGCTCAGCTCGACCACCGCGGTGTGGCCGTCGATGCGCAGCTTCAGCCCCGCATAGGTCTTGGCGCTCGAACTCATCGCAATTCCTCTTCGCTGTTGAGCAGATGGCGCGCGATGATCACGCGCATGATTTCGTTGGTGCCTTCCAGGATCTGGTGCACGCGGCAGTCGCGCAGCAGCCGTTCGATCGGGTATTCGCGGATGTAGCCGTAGCCGCCGTGGATCTGCAGCGCCTCGTTGCAGATCGAAAAGCCCGCGTCGGTGGCGAAGCGCTTGGCCATCGCGCACCACACCGTGGCGTCGGCGGTGCCGGCATCGACCTTGCGCGCGGCGGTGTGGACCATTTGCCGCGCGGCGACCAGTTGCGTGGCCATGTCCGCGAGCTTGAACTGCAGCGCCTGGAACTCGGCGAGCTTCTTGCCGAACTGGCGGCGCTCGCCCATGTAGCGGCGCGCCGCGTCGAGCGCGCCCTGGGCCGCGCCGAGCGAACAGCTGGCGATGTTGAGGCGGCCGCCGTCGAGGCCCTTCATCGCGATCTTGAAGCCGTCGCCCTCCTGGCCGAGGCGGTGCGAGGCCGGCACGCGCACGCCTTCGAAGGCGATGCCGCGGGTGGGCTGGCTGTTCCAGCCCATCTTCTCTTCCTTGCGTCCATACACGATCCCGGCCGCGTCGGCCGGCACCGCGAACGCGCTGATGCCGCGCGCGCCGTCGCCGCCGGTGCGCGCCATCACCACCAGCAGATCGGTGCAGCCCGCGCCGGAAATGAAGGCCTTGGCGCCGTCGATGACGTAGTCGCCGCCGTCGCGCACCGCGCGCGTGCGCAGCGAGGCCGCGTCGGAACCGGCGCCGGGTTCGGTCAGGCAGTACGAGGCCAGCTTGCGGCCGCCGGCCAGGTCCGCGCTCCACTGCGCGCGCACCGCCTCGCCGGCGTGCGCGGCGAACATCCAGGTCGCCATGTTGTGGATGCTGATGAAGGCCGCGGTGGACGGATCGGCCGCGGCCAGTTCCTCGAACACGATCGCAGCGTCGAGCCGGCTCAGGCCCGAGCCGCCGGCGGCTTCGTCCACGTACAGCCCGCAGAAGCCCAGTTCGCCGGCCTCGGCGATGGCTTCGCGCGGGAACGTGCTGTGCGCGTCCCACTGCGCCGCGTGCGGCGCGAGCTGGGCGCGGGCGAAATCGCGCGCGGCGTCGCGGTAGGCCGATTGTTCCTCGCTGAGCCCGGTCGGCGCGGCCGCGCCGAGCCGCCAGTCGATGACCGCGGCCATCACTTGAGGCTGATCGTGGTGTTGACGCCGTGGCCCAGCGTGTCGTCGTCGAACCAGCGCGCGGTGACCGTCTTGGCCTGGGTGTAGAAGGTCACCGCCTGCTTGCCGTAAGGGCCGAGGTCGCCGAGCTTGGACGCGCGCGAGCCGCTGAAGGAGAACAGCGGCACCGGCACCGGGATCGGCACGTTGATGCCGACCTGGCCGACGTCGATGTCGTCCTGGAACCGCCGCGCGGCCGCGCCGGACTGGGTGAAGATCGCGGTGCCGTTGCCGTTGGGATTGGCGTTGACCAGTTCGATCGCCTCGTCGAGCGTCTGCGCGCGCAGGATCACCAGCACCGGGCCGAAGATTTCCTCGTCGTAGATGCGCATGCCCGGGGCGACGCCGGAGAAGATCGTCGGGCCGACGAAGTTGCCGCGCTCGAAGCCGGGCACGGCCGGCGCGCGGCCGTCGAGCTCCAAGGTCGCGCCCTGTTCCACGCCCGAAGCGATCAGGCCTTCCACGCGCTCGCGCGCGGCGCAGGAAATCACCGGGCCGACGTCGGTGCCGGGCTCGCTGCCGGCGTTGACCTTGAGCGTCCTGGCCTTGGCCACCAGCTCGGGAACCCACTCGTGCGCGGCGCCGACCAGCACCGCGGCGGAGGCGGCCATGCAGCGCTGCCCGGCGGCGCCGAACGCGGCGCCGGCGAGCGCGTTGAGGGTCTGTTCCTTGTTCGCGTCGGGCAGCACCACGGCGTGGTTCTTCGCGCCCATCATGCATTGCACGCGCTTGCCGGCGAGCGAGGCGCGGCGGTAGACGTGGGTGCCGACCTTGCTCGAGCCGACGAACGACAGCGCCTTGATGTCGGTGTGGTCGCACAGCGCGTTGACCGCGTCTTCGCCGCCGTGCACGACGTTGAGCACGCCCTTGGGGATGCCGGCCTGCAACGCGAGCTCGCACAGGCGCATGGTCACCAGCGGATCCTGCTCGGACGGCTTGAGCACGAAGCTGTTGCCGGTGGCGATGGCCATCGGGAACATCCACAGCGGGATCATCGCCGGGAAATTGAACGGGGTGATGCCGGCGCATACGCCCAGCGGCTGCAGCAGGGTGTAGGTATCGACGCCGCCGGCGACGTTGTTGGCGAATTCGCCGAGCTGCAGGTTGCCGATCGCGGCCGCGTGCTCGACCACTTCCAGGCCGCGGAACACATCGCCTTCGGCGTCGGGCAGGGTCTTGCCCTGCTCGGCGCTGAGGATCGCCGCCAGTTCGCCCATGTGTTCGCGGATCAGTTGCTGGTACTTGAGGAAGATCCGCGCGCGCGCGCCGATCGGGGTCTTGCGCCAGGTCTTGAACGCGCGCGCCGCGGCGGCGACGGCGGCGTCGATCTCTTCCGGCGTCGCCATCGGCACGCGCGCCAGCACGGCCTGGGTGGCGGGATTGATCACCTCGCGCCAATGCGCGGTGCGCGATTCGACGAACTCGCCGTCGATGAGCAGCTTGACGGTCGCGACATCGGTCGCGACGCGGTGCATTTCGTTCATGTTGGTCTCCGTATCGCACACCCGCGAAGTGCGGACGCCGCGGAGACACGAAGACAGGGCGAAACGCGGGCGCATGCGCGCCGCACCGCATCCGCTCGTCAGGTCGCCCGCCGCAACGCCCGAGGAGAACAGCGCGTCGCGCCGCGTGCGCGGCGGTTCGGCGATGTCCGCCACAGGCCGGTCTCCGGACTCGCGAGCGACGCTGTCGCGTCCCGCCGGCGCCTTCCCGCGCGTTCGCGCAGTGGCCGATGCCGGTTTTTCTCGCCTACCGTTGCGGGGGCAGTGCCGGGATGGGACTCGCGTCCGCACCGGCTTCCCGTTTCACCCTGCCCGCCCGCATGCGCGGACGGCAGGACACCTGTGGCGGGCGCAGTGTAGTGGTTCGGCAGAGACAGCGACAAGCTGCGCCGCGGTATGGACGCCGCAATGCCCGTTCAGTGACGGTCGGATGTGCGCGTTACGTGCGTCGCGCGTAACGCGTGCGTGTGCGTGCATACGTGCGCCGCGTGTGCGCGCGGGCGAGCGAGCGACGAGGCTTACTGCCGCCGCCATTCCGCCGCGATGCCGCCGCCCGGCCCGCCGGCGAACACCGCCTCGCGGTCCATGCGCCCGTCCAGGCGCTCGACCCAGACCTCGGTATGCCCGCCGGTGTCCTGGTTCTGCCGGCGCGCGCGCACCCGCGCCGCGGCGCGGGCGATGTCGCGGTTGGGAAAGGCGATCTCGTGCGCGCCGTTGATGCGCAGCCGCCAGCAGCGCGAGGCGTGAGGTACGACTTCGTAGATCGTCGTCAGCGTGGACATCGGCACTCCAGGTCGGTCCGTCGATGCGAGGTGCGGCCACGCTAACAAAGGCCAAACGTGACGGCTGTAGGAAAACCCCGATTCGGCGTCGGCGCGCGTCTACGCTGGCGTAGACATCCATTTACGTAACGTAGGCAGCCGCCGACGTTGGCGTCGGCGCACCGCACTTTGCCCGCGGGCGAGTTGCGGACCTTGGAAACGGCCTGGAAATTCGCTCGTATCATCTACGGAGCGATAGGGACATGATCCGGGTGTTCATCGTCGACGATCAGCCGCTGATCCGTCTGGGACTGCGCTGGATCCTCGGCGCGCACAGCGACATCGATGTGGTCGGCGAAGCCGGCGATCCGCACGAGGCGGTGCTGCGGATGACGCAGTCGCGGGCCGACGTAGCCTTGTGCGGCTTCAACCGTCCCGACAGCGACGGCCTGAACCTGGTGCAGGGCCTGCTGCAGCGCGATCCGGCGCTGCGGATCCTGATCGTCTCGGCGGTCGGCGACGGGCCGCTGCCGCGGCGGCTGCTGGCCGCCGGCGCGCTGGGCTATGTGTCGAAATCGCGCGACGGCGCGGTGGTGGTGCGCGCGCTGCGCGAGGTCGCCGCGGGCCGCCGCTTTCTCGACGATTCGCTCGGCGGCCGCCTGCTGTTCGAGTCTTCGCCGTTCGATCGGCTCAGCCCGCGCGAGCTGGAAGTGGCGCGGATGCTGCTGGAAGGCCGGCGCAACCGCGAGATCGCCGCGGCCTTGCGCGTGTCCGAATCCACCGTGCGCACCCTGCGCGCACGCGCCCTGGGCAAGCTGGACGTGCGCGGCGAAGGCGCGCTGGTGCGGCTGGCGTTCGATCACGGCCTGCTCGGCCGCGAGGCCAAATGCTGAGCGTTTCGCATTCGTCGCCCGCGACTCGCGCTGGAACGTGAATTCAATGAACGCGTAGCGGCGTTCGCTCCTGCGCTAAAGTCGGTCTGCCGTTCGCGCTGCCCCCGCAGGCGAACGCGGTACCGATCCGCCCCGCAAAGGAACGCATATGCCCTCGCCCGAAGAAGACAAACTCGCCCGCATGCTGCGCGAGTTTCAGGACGCTCACGGCTCCCGGCCCGAGCCGATCGCGCGCCACATGCAACAGTTGCTCGATACGCCCGAGATCAAATCCATGGCGCTGGAAGCGATCCGGCGCGGCAACCTGGAAAAACTGGGCATGGTCGACGAGCCCATGGTCGGCGGCGATTACGACGCCAACACCAAGAGCTTGCGGATGTCGAAGACGCTCCTCACCTTCGCCGACAAGCAGTTCGTCGCCGACAAGGCGGCCGTCACTGCGGCGCACGAGCTTCAGCATGCGCTGGACCGGCCAAGGGTCGTGCAGCGCGACGGGAAATTCGACGAAGACATCCGCCAGACCGTGGCCGGCGCGCCGCCGCACGATTACACCGCCGCGCTCAAGAGCTATTTCGACGAAACCCGCCAGCTGGAAGCGCGCGCGTCCATCAGCGCGTTCAACGTCGCCGTCGACATCGCCAAGCGTCGCGATCCCAACGCCGACCTGAAACAGGTCTACGATGTGGCGCAGGACAACGCGCCGACGTTCATCGCCGTCGATTCGTCCAAGCAATCCAACGCGTATGCGCTCAAGCCGGGACTGGCCGTGGACGCCGGCGGCAAGATCGACCCCGGCCGGCCGGACAACCTGGAGACCGCCGCGCGCAACTACTACGACGCGGCCGGTTACAGCGAACGCCTGCTCGGCTCGCATCTGGAGTACATCCGCGACTACGAGAACACGATCCACGAGCGCCTGCTCAAGAGCTATCCGGATCGGCCGGCGCCGCAGATCCAGGTCGATACCAAGGCGCTTGGGGTGTCCGGGCCGCTGCCGGCCGGAATCGACGACGCCGGCGCGCCGAAGCCGGCGCCGGGCGTCACCCGCTCGCTGGCGCCGGCTGCGCCGGCGCCGGCCGAACCCGCGTCCGATCCGCGCCGCGCCGATCATCCGGACCACGCCTACTTCAACCTGTTGCGCGGCAAGCTGCCCGAGTCGGTGCCCGACAACGCGGTCGCCCACGCGATGCATCAGGCCAAGCTCGGCGGCATGCGCGATCCGGCCCAGGTCGATCCCGATCAGGTGGCCGTGCACAGCGGCCAGGTGTGGATCGGCGGACGCACGCCCGGGTTCCGCAGCAGCAGCGATCCGACGCAGGCGCCGCCGATGGCCGAGGTCGGCGCGCAGCTCGAGGCTTCGCGCCTGCGGTCGCCGGATCCGGCGCAACACCAGGCTCAGGAGCCCAAGGACGCCAAACAGGACGCTCCGCGGGCGCCTGCCCCGGCGGGCTTGTAAGCGATGCGCCGCGCGCCCGGCGGCGGGCGCGCGGCCGCTGCGACGGCCTGCTGGCGAGG
>NZ_LXSD01000538.1:0-4318 GCF_017168095.1 Lysobacter enzymogenes
GCGGCGCCGCGGTCGCTGTCGGCCGCGGGCGCGTCCGGCTTCACGCCGCCGCCAGCGCCTTGCCGACCTTGCTGCCGGTCTCGCGGCCGAGCAGGGCGGCCAGCCAGCGGCCGGTCTCGGCCAGCGCGGGCAGGTCGACGCCGGTGTCGATGCCCAGGCCGTGCAGCATGTACACCACGTCCTCGCTGGCGACGTTGCCGCTGGCGCCCTTGGCGTAGGGGCAGCCGCCGGTGCCGGACACGGCCGAGTCGACCACCGTCACGCCTTCTTCCAGGCACGACAGGATGTTCGACAGCGCTTGGCCGTAGGTGTCGTGGAAATGCACCGCCAGCGCCGCCGCCGGCACTTCGCTCGCCACCGCCTTGAACATCGCCCGCGCCTTGCCCGGCGTGCCGACGCCGATGGTGTCGCCGAGGGAAATCTCGTAGCAACCCATTTCGTGCAGCGCGCGCGCCACCCGCACCACGTCGCGCACCGGCACCTCGCCCTGGTAGGGGCAGCCGAGCACGGTGGAGACGTAGCCGCGCACCGCGACGCCATCGGCCTTGGCGCGCGCCATCACCGGCGCGAAGCGCTGCAGCGATTCGTCGATGGAGGCGTTGATGTTCTTCTGGTTGAAGGCTTCCGAGGCGGCGGTGAACACCGCGATCTCTTCCACGCCGACCGCGCGCGCGCGTTCGTAGCCTTGTTCGTTGGGCACCAGCACCGGGTAGTGCACGCCGGGCTTGCGCCGGATGCCGGAGAACACGTCGGCCGCGTCGGCCAGCTGCGGCACCCACTTGGGGCTGACGAAGCTGGTCGCCTCGATGCTGCGCAGGCCGGTGGCCGAGAGGCGGTCGATCAAGGCGATCTTGTCGGCGGTGGCGATCTGCGCCTTTTCGTTCTGCAGGCCGTCGCGCGGGCCGACTTCGACGATGCGCACGCTGGCGGGATAGGGCAAGGGCTGGCTCATGGGGAATCCTGGCGGGCGGCCTTGGCGCGTTCGAACACCATGGCCTTTCTGTCGGTGTCGTACAAGAGATGCAGGCGTTGCGCGAGGGTATCGCGCAGCTGCTCGGGATCGCCCTGGACCAGGGCGAAGCGGTCGTCGAGCTTGCGTCCGGCGAGCTGGCCGCGGGCGATCGCGTCGATCGCGCGCTGCGAGTCGGGCAGCCACGCGTCCAGGCCGTTCGCGGTGAGCCGGTACAGCACCAGGAACACCGAGCCCTTGGGCGCGGTGGCGGTGAGGCTGCCGGCGTCGGCGCCGATGGCGCGCTGGGCCTGTTCGGGGGTGAGCGCGATGTAGCGGTCCTGGCCGATGGCGAAGCCGGTCAGGTCCAGCGCCACCGGCTTGTCGTTCATGCCCGGCCAGTCTTCGGTGTGGCATTGCGCGTCGATGCGCACGGTCTTGCTGAGGTTGCCGCCGGCCTTGACGGTCCAGGCGCCGGCCAGATCCGGGTCGCAGCGCAATTCGGCCACCGGCGCGCGCTCGAAGGCGACGCAGCCGCCGATCAGGGTCAGGCAGGCGAGCACGGTCGCGGCGCCGAGCCGCGGCAGGACACGGGCGCGAAGGCGCGGGAGCGACAGGTTCATGGCGGGCGATGGCCGGACAAGAGGGAACAAACGTCCTTAACGGCAAAGAATACTGCGATCCGGCCGCGGCCGGGTCGTAGCCGGCGCGGCCGCGGCGCGCTCAGGGCGCGGTCGCGGGCAGGCGTTCGAAGCGGTAGGCGGTCGCGCTTTGCGCGCCGGGGAACAGCTCGGGGTGCGCGCGCAATTGCCTGCGCATCGCGTCGGCGAGAACGCCGGGTTCGGGCCGCGTCGGCAGCGGTGCGGAATCGAACGCCTGGGAGCGCCTGCGAGTAGAAGGCGCCAGACCCTCGGCGCCGCGCCTGCGCGGCGCCCGCGCCGGCAGCGTCAGGCTTTTTCCAGCGTCGCCAACACCGCGTCGGCCTCGACGAAGTCGCCGGCGGCGGCGCGGATCTCGGCGATCACGCCGGCGCGCGGCGCCTTCAGGCTCAGCTCCATCTTCATCGCCTCGATCACCATCACTTCCTGGCCGGCCTCGACGCTGTCGCCCGGCGCGGCCTTGACCACCACCACGCGGCCCGGCATCGGCGCGTTGACGCTGTGGCCCGAACCGCCGGCGGCGGCGCTTTCGTGGCGGTACACCGGCACCGCGTCCAGGCGCAGGCGGCGTTCGCCGTCGTGCACGACCACGCGCGCGCCGTCGCCGAGCGTGCGCAGGCGGCGCATGCGGCCGTCGATGCGCAGGCTCAGCTCGTCGCCGTCCAGGCGCGCGCCGCGCACGTCCACCGCGGCCTCGCCGAGGCCGTCGATGCGGTAATCGCCGGCGCTGCCGTGCGCCGACAGTTCCAGGCGCTGGTCGCGGCGCGCGAACGCCAGGCTGCGGCGGCCGCCGTGGCCCAGGCGCCAGCCGTCGGCGATGGCCCAGGGCGAGGTCGGGTCGTTGGATGCGGCGGCGCCGATGCGGGTGTCGCGCTCCTGCGCCAGCAGCGCCGCGACCGCGGCGCCGGCCAGCAGGTCGGCGTCGGCGGCCGCGTCGGCGGTCGCGGCCGGCATGAATTCGTCGAGATGGCGGTCGAGATAACCGGTGTCGATGCTGCCTTCGACCACCGCCGGATGCCGCGCCAGCCGCTCGAGGAATTCGATGTTCGACTTCGGCCCGGCGATCTCGCTGTCGGCCAGCGCCGCGCGCAGCCGCGCCAGCGCGCGCGGGCGGTCGCTGTCGGACACGATCAGCTTGGCGATCATCGGGTCGTAGAAGATCGTCACCGTGTCGCCTTCGATCACGCCCGAATCCAGGCGCACGTGCGCGTCGGCGGCCGGCAGGCGCAGGCGCTCGAGCTTGCCCGAGCCGGGCAGGAAGCCGGCTTCCGGGTCTTCGGCGTACAGGCGCACCTCGATGGCGTGGCCGCGCTGGACGATGGCGTCCTGCGCCAGCGGCAGCGGCTCGCCCGCGGCCACGCGCAGCTGCCATTCGACCAGGTCCAGGCCGGTGACCAGCTCGGTCACCGGGTGCTCGACCTGCAGGCGGGTATTGATTTCCATGAAGTAGAACGCGCCGTCCTGGCCGACGATGAACTCGACCGTGCCGGCGTTGACGTAATTGATGGCGTGGCCGGCCTGGACCGCGGCGGCTCCCATCTGCGCGCGCTGCTGCGGGCTCAGGAACGGCGAGGGCGATTCTTCCAGCACCTTCTGGTAGCGGCGCTGGGCCGAGCATTCGCGCTCGTTGAGGTGGATCACCTGGCCGTCGTTGTCGCCGAAGATCTGGATCTCGATGTGGCGCGGGCGCTCGACGTAGCGCTCCAGCAGCACCCGGTCGCGGCCGAAGGCGTTGCGCGCTTCGCGCTGGCAACTTTCCAGGTTGGCGGCGAACTCGCCGGCCTCGCGCACGATGCGCATGCCCTTGCCGCCGCCGCCGTGGGCGGCCTTGATCATCAGCGGATAGCCGATGCGGTCGGCCTCGCGCTGGAGCAGGGCGGGATCCTGGTCTTCGCCGGTATAGCCCGGCACCACCGGCACGCCGGCGGCCTGCATCAGCTCCTTGGCGCCGGCCTTGCTGCCCATCTTGCGCATCGAGGCGGCCTTGGGGCCGATGAAGGCGATGCCGGCGGCCTCGACCGCGTCGGCGAAATCGGCGTTCTCGCTGAGGAAGCCGTAGCCCGGATGGATCGCCTGCGCGCCGCTGAGGCGGGCGACTTCGAGGATCGCATCGCCGCGCAGATAGCTCTCGGCCGGACGCGGCCCGCCGATGGGATAGGCCTCATCGGCCTGGCGCACGTGCTGGGCATCGGCGTCGGCTTCGGAATACACCGCGACGGTGCTGATACCGAGCGTGCGGCAGGTGCGGATCACCCGACAGGCGATTTCGCCGCGATTGGCGATCAGGATCTTCTCGAACATGGGCACTTCGCAGGTCGGTGCGCGCACGCGCGCGTGGAAGGGAAGACGAACCGCCGCGGCGGCGGACCGGCGCGATAGGGGGATTTTCGCCGATGCGGGCGCGGCTGTCGCCTCATGGCGACCGCGCAAGGCGCCGTTTGCGCGACCGCCGACCCGATTAGGCAGTTTGGCGGTGGAACGGATGCGCCATACGGTGTGGTGTTGCGCGAGACGACGCAGCCGATGAGATGCATGCCATTGAGTGGCCCACAAGCGCACGATCGCCGTTGCCTTCAACTCACCCCCTCAAACGCGTGCCCTCGCTTTTCGCTCCCCCCGCCGCCCCGAACTCGCCACAGGCAAATGCAGACCCGAAGGGCGGCGCGCACGATGCGCGCCGTGCGCCACCCAGGCCATGGATGGCCTGTGT
>NZ_LXSD01000539.1:0-368 GCF_017168095.1 Lysobacter enzymogenes
GCCCGCTCGCGCCTGCCGCGACTCGCGCGCCGCAATGCGCCGGCGCCGCGTGCGCCGACCGCGGCGCGATGCGCCAATCGCCATGATCGGCCGGCGCCGCGATGGCATCATGGCCGCCGATCGAGACCAGGAAACGGACGCCGCGATGGCCCAGTGGTACTACAGCGACGAAGAGCGCAACCGGCACGGGCCGCTGGAACCGGCGCAGATGATCGCCCTGCACGAGCGCGGCGAACTCGGCCCCGACGCCTTGGTCTGGCGCGACGGCCTGAGCCAGTGGCGCCCGTGGCGCGAGCTGGCCGGCGAGCTGATCGCCGCGCCGGGCTTCGCCCCCGCCGCCGATCCGGCCGCGGCCGAGCGCGCCAGCG
>NZ_LXSD01000540.1:0-3593 GCF_017168095.1 Lysobacter enzymogenes
GCGCGCTCGCCGGTCGCGCGCGCGGCGGGCCGCTCGCCGGCGTCGTCGCCGATCGCGCTCATCGCCGCATGCCCGCGTCGGCGCCGCGCGCGTTCAATTGGGCCCGCCGCCGATGCGGTAACCGTAGCCGTGCACGGTCACGATCAACTGCTCGCCGAGCTTGCGCCGCAGCTGGTGCACGTACACCGCGATGGTGTTGCTCTCGATCGTGCCGGAGCTGCCGTACACCGATTCCTCCAGTTGCTCGCGCGTGACCACCCGGCCCTGGCGTTCGAGCAGCAGCGTCAGGGTGCGGAACTCGTGGCCGCTGAGCGTGACCGGCTCGCCGTCGCGGGTGACCAGGCGCCGCGCCGGGTCGAGCACGACGTTGCCGCAGCTGAGCACCGGTGAGACCCGGCCCTGGCTGCGCCGCATCACCGCGCGCAGGCGCGCGCACAGCTCGTCGAGCTGGAAGGGTTTGACGATGTAGTCGTCGGCGCCGGCGTCGAGCCCGGCGATGCGCTCGCTGAGCTTGTCGCGCGCGGTCACGATCAGCACCGGGGTGGCGTCGTAGCGGTTGCGCAGCGCGCTGAGCACGCCCAGGCCGGAACCGCCGGGCAGGCCGAGATCGAGCACCACCGCGTCGAAGTCGTGATCGACCAGCGCGGTCTTGGCCAGCGGCGCATCGGCCGCCCAGTCCACCCGCCAGCCGTCGTGCGCCAGGCCGGTGCGCACGGCCTCGGCCAGCATCGCGTCGTCTTCCACCAGCAGGATGTTCATCGCCCGGTTGCGTCTTCGTCTTGCGGCATTCGGCCGCATCGTCCGCGCCCACTGTGCGCGGGCACGATTAAAAAGTTCTTAAAGGCCGGCGCGCACGATGGCCCCGCCTTCGCCGGAGCCGGCCGCGTCCGCGGTCTCCGGCGCCGATGCTACCGCGTCGCCGCTCCCCCTACCTGCCGTCCACCGGAAACCCGCGATGAACCCCCAGCTCGCCGTGACCCGTTCCGATCCCGCCCCCGTCGCCACCGCCGGCCTGAACGTGCGCGCGGTGACCCGCGCCGACGCCGCGACCCTGATCGCGCTGTGCCAGGAGCACAGCGACCGCCGCGCGCTGGAGCGCCGCCCCTACGGCCCGCCGCGCGCGGATGCGCTGGAGTTGATGGAAGTGCTGTTCGAACCGCCGTTCGGCGCCTGGGCCTGGCTGGCCGAGGCCGACGGCGAGGTGATCGGCTACGCCAGCGCGACCGCGGGCTTCTCGATGCTCGAACGCGCCTATTGCCTGCAGCTCGACGATCCCTACGTGCGCGAGCCGTGGCAGGAGCGCGGCGTGGAGACCGAGCTGCTGCGCCACGCGCTGGACGCGGCGCGCCGCTTCGGCTGCCTCAACCTGCAATGCCAGTCGCCGCAATGGAGCCAGGCCGCGCGCGAGCTGGAAGCGCCGCTGCGCGCGGTGCGGGTGGAGGCGGTGCGGTATGTGGTGCGGATGGAGGAGGAGGCCGCGCCGGTGTGAGCGCCGCGCGGCCGGGTTCGCGTCGTCTTTCCTGGGGCGGGCCTGGCTGTACGGGTGCGGGTTGGCGATGTGGCGATCGGCGCGGGCGGCCGAGGTTTGGTCGTGGCTGCTGTTTCGCGGTCGCGGCTTGCGCCGCTCCTACAGGGGCTTCGGCGAGTTTCGTATTCGACCGACTGCGTCGATGCCACGAAGCCGTCGTTCCAGCGAAAACCGGAATGACGGACGGGAGGTTGCGCAGCTTCGAGCGACTTCGGCAGAACGGCATCGCTTCGATGCGCCATCGGCATACCGCCAACCGACGCAACAACCTCAATCCTGCGCACTGACCTCCGCGTCGCCGTCCCACTGCGTCTGCGCATCGAGTTCGAACGACGCGGCGAACAGATCCGACTGCGCCAACACTTCGCCCTCCTCGGCGAATCCCGACAATCCGACCCCGACCAGGCGATACAGGGTCTGCGCCGGCAGTTCCACCCGCGCGCGCAGGGCGCAGGCGATGTCGGCCAGCTCGCGCTCGCTGCCGGGCGGCTGCGGCGGGGTCAGGCTGCGGGTGAGGATGCGGAAGTCGGAGGTCTTGAGCTTGAGCACCACGGTGCGGGCGATGCGTCCGGGATGGCGCTGCAACTCGCGCCGATAGCCCGCCCAGGTCTTGCCGGCCAGGGCGCGGATCTCGTCCTCGGTGCGCTCCAGCGGCACGTCGCGTTCGAAGGTGTCTTCCGAGGAAATCTGCAGGGTCGGCCGCTCGGGTTCGACCGGATGCGCATCGATGCCGTAGGCCAGTTCGTGCAGGCGCCGGCCCCAGCGGCCGAAGCGTTGCTCCAGCGCCTGCGCGCCCAACCCGCGCAGGTCGGCGACGGTGGCCACGCCCAGTTCGGACAGTTTGCCCTCCATCACCTTGCCCACGCCCGGCAGGCGCCCGACCGGCAGCGGCGCGAGGAAGGCCTCGACCTGATGCGGCTTGATCACGAACAGGCCGTCGGGCTTGTTCCAGTCCGAGGCGATCTTGGCCAGGAACTTGTTCGGCGCGACGCCGGCCGAGGCGGTCAGCCGGGTCTCTTCGCGGATCTGCGCGCGGATCGCCTGTGCGGTGGCGGTGGCCGAGGGCAGGCCGGTCTTGGTCTGGGTGACGTCGAGGTAGGCCTCGTCCAGCGACAAGGGTTCGATCAGGTCGGTGTGGCGGGCGAAGATCTCGCGCACCTGGCGCGAGACCGCCTTGTAGCGCACGAAGTCCGGCGGCACGAACACCGCCTGCGGGCACAGCCGCTCGGCGCGCACCGCCGGCATCGCCGAGCGCACGCCGAACACCCGCGCCTCGTAGCTGGCCGCGCACACCACCGAGCGCGCGCCGCGCCAGGCCACCACCACCGGGCGGCCGCGCAGGGACGCGTCGTCGCGCTGCTCGACCGACGCGTAGAACGCGTCCATGTCGACATGCAGGACTTTGCGCGGAGCGGCGGACACGGCGGCGGAGGCGAGGGCGGGGCCAGAGCGAGCGATGCGCGCATGGTAGCCGGTCCGCTCGCGCCGCCTGCGACGCGTCCGCCGCCGCGGTCACTCCACGTAGGTCGCCACCAGCGCGCCGGCGAGGTTGAGCCCGCCGCCGTACTGGCCGTCGCCGTAGCTGTACACCGGCGGTTCGCCGAGCGTGGTCAGCAGCGCCTGGTAGGCCTGCGGGACGCTCTCCTGCCACACCGCGACCTGGCCGATCACGAACACGGTGGCCGGATCAAAGCCCCAGCTTTGCAGGATCTCGCTGACCTGCGCCACGTTGTTGACCGCGAACAGGTTGTTCTGGTCGTCGGCGACGCTGAGGTGGATGCCGATCACCCGCGAGCCGGTCTCGTTGCGCGCGCAGATGCCGATGCAGGAGGTGAACGCGGTGAACTGCACGGTCGGCTGGGTGTCGCCGTCCGCCGGCGGCACGTTCTCGGCCTGGGCCCAGGTGCGTTCGGGAATCGCCAGCGGCGTGTTGCTGAACTCGATGGTGTACGGCATGGCTGCGCTCCGGAAATCCGCGGCGGATTGCCGCGCGGCGAACCTAGTCCGCGGCGGCGCGCGGCGCTATGGCGCCGCCGGTCCGCAGGGCCGCCGCCGCAGCGCGCGC
>NZ_LXSD01000541.1:0-9861 GCF_017168095.1 Lysobacter enzymogenes
CAACGCCGCCGTCGCCGCCGCGCCGCCCGCCGCGCGCCCGCGGCCCACGCCGCAGCAACTGGCCTGGCAACGCGAAGAGCTCGCGTTGTTCGTCCACTACACCGTCAATACCTACACCGACCGCGAGTGGGGCGAGGGCGACGAAAGCCCGCGCGTGTTCGCGCCGACCGACCTCGATGCGCGGCAATGGGCGCGCGCGGCCAAGGCCGGCGGCTTCCGCAGTTTGATCCTCACCGCCAAGCATCACGACGGCTTCTGCCTTTGGCCGACCGCGACCACCGCGCACAGCGTGCGCAGCAGTCCGTGGCGCGACGGCCGCGGCGACGTGGTGCGCGAGTTCGTCGACGCCTGCCGCGGCGAAGGCCTCGGCGTCGGCTTCTATCTGTCGCCGTGGGACCGGCACGAACCGCGCTACGGCAGCGGCCGCGCCTACGACGATTTCTACATCGCCCAGCTCACCGAACTGCTGACGCATTACGGCCCGGTGGTCGAGGTGTGGTTCGACGGCGCCAACGGCGAAGGCCCGAACGGGCGGCGCCAGGCCTACGACTGGCCGCGCATCCACCGCACCGTGCGCAGGTTGCAGTCCGAGGCGGTGATCTTTTCCGACGCCGGCCCCGACGTGCGCTGGATCGGCAACGAGCGCGGCGTCGCCGGTAGCACCTGCTGGGCGACGGTGGACCCGTCGCGGGTGCCGTATCCCGGCTACGACCGGCCCTGGGTCGGCGAAGCGCTGCAGCAGGGCGACCCGCACGGCAGCGCGTGGCGGCCGGGCGAGACCGACGTGTCGATCCGCCCCGGCTGGTTCTGGCATGCGGCCGAGGACGCCAAGGTGCGCAGCGCCGACAACCTGCTCGATCTGTACTGCAGTTCGGTCGGACGCAACAGCAAGCTGCTGCTCAACGTGCCGCCGACGCGCGCGGGGCGCTTCCACGACACCGACGTCGCCCGCCTGGTCGAGTTCGCACGCAAGCGCGAGGCGCTGTTCGCCGGCGGCAATCGATTGGCCGGCGCGCGCGTGCGCGCCAGCGGCGGCGCGGCGCCCGCGCGCGCGCTCGACGGCGACGCGGATTCGTTCTGGCAGGCCGATGCGCGCGAGGCGTGGCTGGAGTTCGAACTGGGCGAGGCGGTCGAGTTCGATTTGTTGTGCTTGCAGGAAGCGATCGCCCACGGCCAGCACGTGGCCGATCATCGTTTTGAGATCTGGCGCGATGGCGGCTGGCGGACGATCGCCTGGGGCTCGACCATCGGCCACAAGCGCCTGGAGCGGTTCGAACCCGTGCGCGCGCAGCGCCTGCGGTTGACGATCGAGCACGCTTACGACCTGCCGCGGATCGCGACGGTCGCCGTCTACCGCAGCCGCCCGACCTGATCGTCCTCACGCGATTCCCCTGTAGGAGCGGCGCGAGCCGCGACCGCGCCACCGCGCCTACGACGCGACCGGCTACCCCGCAGTCGCGGCTCGCGCCGCTCCTACACGGGGCCATCGGCGCCACGCCGCGATCCGGCCCAAGCTGAACGGCAGTTCAGCGGCAACCGTGCTATCGTTCGCGGCAGAAGGGGAGTAGCTCCCGCTGTCGTCGCCGTCACTACGGGCTCACCGCCCCGGTGCGACAGGTGTCCGGACCACCGAACGGTCGTGCGGATGCGAGCAAGACCTTCGCCGCAGCGGCGAAGGCATGTCTCCCGAATTCCCTCCGGACGACGCTTCGCGGCCTGCGGCCTCGAAACCGGCGCGTGCGCGCCTCCAATCGTCTTGCGGGAGAGTCAAATGGAAACCATCGGCAGTCCGATGCTGTGGGGCGCGTTCGCCGCCTTCGTCGTCGTCGCGCTGCTCGTCGATCTGGTGCTGATGCGCCACGGCGGGCCGCACAAGGTCACGTTCAAGGAAGCGGCGTGGTGGAGCGTGGGCTGGATCGCCCTGGCGTTCGCGTTCAACGCGGCGCTGTGGTGGTACGTGAGCCGCGAGTCGGGCGCCGAAGTCGGCAACCGCATCGGCCTGGAGTTCCTGACCGGCTACCTGGTCGAGAAATCGCTCGCGGTCGACAACATCTTCGTGTTCCTGATGCTGTTCTCCTACTTCGCGGTGCCGGAGGAGCAGCGCCAGCGCGTGCTGGTGATCGGCATCCTCGGCGCGATCGTGCTGCGTTCGATCCTGATCTTCGCCGGCGCGCTGCTGCTGGCCAAGTTCCACTGGATCTTGTACGTGTTCGGCGCGTTCCTGGTCTTCACCGGCATCAAGATGCTGATGGCCGCGGGCAAGAGCCCGGACCTGGAGCAGAACCCGGTGCTCAAGTGGATGCGCGGCCATCTGCGCCTGACCGACGACTACCACGACAGCAAGCTGTCGATCATGCGCGACGGCAAGCGCTGGTTCACCCCGCTGTTCGCGGTGATCGCGCTGATCGGCGTGACCGACGTGATCTTCGCGGTCGACTCGATCCCGGCGATCTTCGCCATCACCGCCGATCCGTTCATCGTGCTGACCTCGAACGTGTTCGCGGTGCTGGGCCTGCGCGCGATGTTCTTCCTGCTGCAGGGCATGGCCGACCGCTTCCACCTGCTGCCGTACGGCCTGGCCGCGGTGCTGGTGTTCATCGGCGCGAAGATGCTGCTGATCGACGTGTACAAGATCCCGATCCTGGTGTCGCTGCTCGGCGTGGCCGCGATCATCGGCACGTCGGTCGCGGCCAGCCTGATGCTGCCGCCCAAGCCCGAACCGAAGGCTTGATCTGGATCGACTGGATCGTCTGAATCGTCCGACCGACAGTCGATTCGATGGTTGTAGCGATAGCGGGCCGCGGCGCCGATGGATACATTGGCGCCGCGGCCCTTTCGTTGCCGGCCGCGCCGAACCGGGAGGCCGCCGTGGCCCGAACCGCCACCACCGATGCGATCGCGCACGCTGCGGGCGCGGCGACGAAGCAGGTCGCCGCGAAGAAAGCGCCAGCGAAGAAGGTCGCGGCGAAATCCGCGTCCAAGCCGTCGTCGCCGGCCGGCGAACGCAAGGCCGCGCAGGCCGCATTCGCCGCGCTGCCGCTGGCGCAACGTTCGGCGCAGGCGCTGGACGCGCTGCGCGCCGCGGCCAGCACCGACTACCGCGACGGCATGGCCCGCTTCGCGATCCCGAACGAACGCGCCTTCGGCGTGCCGATGGCCAAGATCCAGGCCGTGGCCAAACGCCTGGGCCGCGATCATGCGCTAGCCGAAGCCTTGTGGGACACCGGTTGGTACGAGGCGCGCCTGCTCGCCGCCTATGTCGACGACCCGGCCGCGGTGACCGCCGCGCAGATGGATCGCTGGGCGCGCGATTTCGACAACTGGGCGGTGTGCGACACCGTCTGCTTCGCCCTGTTCGACCGCAGCCCGCTGGCCTGGCGCAAGATCGAGCAATGGGCCAGGCGCGAAGACGAATTCGTCCGCCGCGCCGCGTTCGCGCTGCTGGCGAGCAAGAGCGTGCACGACAAGCAGGCCGGCGACACCGACTTCCTGCGCGGCCTGGAGCTGGTCGAGGCCTATGCCTTCGACGAGCGCAACTTCGTCAAGAAGGCGGTCAACTGGGCGCTGCGCTCGATCGGCAAGCGCAACGCGGCGCTGCATGCGGCGGCGCTGCGGACGGCGACGCGGCTGGCCGCATCCGCGCAGGCCGCGCCGCGCTGGAACGGCAAGGACGCGTTGCGCGAATTGAACGGCGCCGCCGCCGCGCGTCGCCTGGCGCGGCAGCGCTGAGCCACGCGGGGCCTGCATGCCCGGCCGCAGCGGCGGTTGTGCGCGAATCATCGTTTGGCTTCATGAATACGGGTTTTCGTCGGCGAAAGCCGCGACCCTGGGGCCTTCCCCAGCATCGCCGCGGCGGTGCCGGTGCTAGGGTCGGCGGGTCGACTCCGGAGCTCCGCCATGTCCCTCTTCAGCTTCCTCGATTCGGTCTCGCGCACCGTCCAGCAGCTGGCCGCGCAGCCCAGGCCGGTGCCGCCGGTGCACACCATCGCCCGCGATGAGACCCTGCCGCAGATCGCCGCGCAGTATCGCGGCACGGTGCCGCAGGCGCTGTACGAGCAGCGCATCAAGGACGCCAATCCGCAGGTGCTGAACTGGGACGCGCTGTATCCGGACACGCAGATCGAACTGCCGCCAGCTGAAGCCGACGACCCGCAGGTGCAGACCGTCGCCTACACCGAACAAGCGCCCGGCGCGCCGGCCAAGTCGCCGGAAGTGCAGCGCGTGGACACTGCGGTGCAGGCCGATGCGGCCGGTTCCACGCCGCAGACCCGCGCCGAACTCAAGGCGGCGGTGAAGGCGGAAATGCAGGCGCGCTATCAGGCCGAATTCGACGCGCGCCCGACCGGCGCGGTGTACGACGCCAACGCCATCGACGCCTACGGCCGCAGCATCGCCGACCGCTACGCCGACAACCCGGCCGCGCGCGCCGGCATCGAGGCGGTCAGCCAGGACATCCGCATCGACCACGAAGTCGAGTTCACGGTGATGGTGGCCAACGCCGGCGATCCGAAGTCGGTGGTCAACATCCTCAAGGACCAGTGGTCGAAGATTTCGCCCGAAGCGCGCGAGCGGCTGTCGACCAGCGTCGAGCTGGGCAAGCTCATCAACGAGAAGATCGAGCCGTATGTGGCCGAGCCGTTCAAGGGCGTGGACGGCGGCGGCG
Source organism: Lysobacter enzymogenes (assembly GCF_017168095.1). Lineage (GTDB taxonomy): Bacteria > Pseudomonadota > Gammaproteobacteria > Xanthomonadales > Xanthomonadaceae > Lysobacter > Lysobacter enzymogenes_D. Next base: position 4,664 of record NZ_LXSD01000541.1, read on the forward strand.
ATCCCAAGGCGCTGAGGGAGCCGGCCAACGAAGCGTCCAGGCGCCTGGCCGAACTGGTCGACGGCTTGCCGCCCGAGCTGGCCCAGGCGGTGGTGACGCAGAACATCGACACGGTGATGCGCATCACCGAGGTCAAGCCGATGTACGCCGGCGAGAAGTTCGGCGGCACTTCTTACGCCAATATGGCCAAGGTCGCCGAAGCGCTCGGCGATTCGCCCGCGGGGCTGAGCCTGCGTTCGGACATCGCCGCGTCCTACGTCGCTCATTCCGGCGACTGGCGCGGGCAGGGCATCCCGTTCCAGGAGAACATCGCCAACGCGATCCGCGACGGCATCGGCCCCGGCCTGGCGCTGGACATGGCCAGGCAGTTGCAGGCCAAGGGCGAGAACGAACTCGCCGGCGCGTTCCTCGGCGGCGTGAGCCACGGCGCCGAGCTGCTGCAGCAGCGCATCGAAGGCAATCTCGGCGACTACAAGGAGATGATGGGCGAGCTGTCGCGCCTGCTGAAGTACTCCGAAGGGCTGCCGCCGGAACAGTTGAACAAGGCGGTCAACGATTATCTCGCCGCCAAGGGCAAGGACGATCCGGATTGGCTGAGCAAGTACCAGTCGCTGGAGAAGAGCCTCGCCGCCGACGGGCGTTTGTTGCAGCAGACGCTCGGCGGCTTGAACGCGCTGCCGGCCGAGGTGAAGGCGACCAATCCGCAGCTGATGGACCAGATCAAGGCCATCGCCAACGACGACGATACCTTGCAGGCGTTCGGCCTCGCCGCCGGCAGCGACGACCGCTTCCTGGTCGGCGCCGACGCCGATTCGACCGCGGCGCTGTTCGACACCACCAAGGTGTCGAAGGAAGGCGCCGAGTACCTCAAGCGCCTGTCCAGCCAGGCGATCAACCAGAACGCGATGAGCGTGTTCGCCGATGTCGATCCGGCCGATCCGGCCAGCATCGCCGACGGCAAGACCCGCTTGCAGGCGCTGAGCCGTCAGTACGCCGGCGCGTTGGGCAAGGACGCCGAGCAATATGGGCGGGCGATCGGCGAGCTTGAGAAGCTGCTCGACGTGCCCGCCGGCGACACCCAGGCGATGGCGACCCAGCTCAACCGCTTCCACACCGAGCTGCAGGGCATCGAGGGCTTTGGCGCGAAGGAGCCGGCCGGCATCACCTTCCGCGCGCTCGGCGTGGCCGCGGCCGGCCTGGCGTTCGGCAAGTCCACCGCCGACGCCATCGACGATCCGACCTGGGCCAACCAGATCGCCGCGTTCGGCGATGCCGCCGGATTGGTGAAAGACGCGCGCGATCTGCTGACCAACCCCGCCGCGCAAGCGGTCGACCGCAATTCGCCGGCGGCGATGGAAGCGCTGGAGGGCGGGCTCAAGCGCTTCGAGAACGTCAACAAGGTGCTCGGCGTGGTGTCGGCGGTGGGCGACGTGGCCAAGCTGGTCGACGCGCTGCTGTCGGACCGTCCGCTCAAGGGCGTGGAGGCCGGTCTGTACGGGCTCGGCGCCACCGGCACGGTGATCATGGCGGTGTCGACCGGCCCGGTCGGCGCGCTGGTCGGTTCGGTGATGATCGGTGTGTCGGTGTTCGGCCAGGCCTCGCTGGGCGATTACCGCGACAAGCAGGGCAAGGTCGAGGGCTCGATCAAGTTCCTGCAGAGCGCCGGCTTCGATGCCGATGCCGCGGCGGTGCTCAGCGACCAGGGCGAGGACGAGTACTACCTGGCGGTGCCGACGGTGCCGTTGATCATGGAGGCGGCGCGCGACAACCGCATCGGCGCCGGCAAGCCGCTGGAAGGGCAGGAGGCCATCGACTTCATCAACGCGATGCCGCGCGACAAGCTGCAGGTGATGGTCAACCAGTTGCGCATGGCGCATCGCTGAGGCGATGCAGGAGCGCACACGGCCGCCGCGCCGCTCGCGGCCGCGCCCTGTGGGAGCGGCGCGAGCCGCGACCGCGGGGTCGCCGGTCGCGCCGTAGCTGCGGTGTCGCGGTCGCGGCTTGCGCCGCTCCTACAGGGGGAGTTGCGGCAGCGCGGATGGCGGGGGCTTCAGCGCCCGGCCGGTTCGGCCAGCGCCTCGTCCTTGAACAGCGCCACGTGCGGCACGCCGTCGGCGCCGATCCAGCCGCGGTACATGCCTTCGGTGTTGAACGGCAGGGCGAACTCGCCGTTGGCGCCGAGCACGATCGCGCCGCCGTCGCCGCCGGCGGCGGGGATGTCGCGGTCGATCACGCCCTCGGCCGCTTCGCGCACGCTCTGGCCGGCGTAGCGCATGCGCGCGCAGATCTCGTGCGCAGCCACCGCGCGGATGTAGTACTCGCCCCAGCCGGTGCCCGACACCGCGCAGCGCGCATCGGCATAGGTGCCGGCGCCGATGATCGGCGAATCGCCGACGCGGCCGTAGCGCTTGTTGGTCATGCCGCCGGTGGAGGTGCCCGCGGCGAGGCGGCCTTCGGCATCGAGCGCGACCGCGCCGACGGTGCCGAAGTGCCTGGCGGTTTCCAGGTCGGCGTGGGCCTGGCCCGAGGCTTCTTCCTTGAGCGCCTTCTGCAATTGCTGCCAGCGCTTTTCGGTGCGGAAGTAGGACGGGGCGACCAAGGTCACGCCGGCTTCCTTGGCGAAGGCTTCCGCGCCGTCGCCGACCAGCATCACGTGCCTGGATTTTTCCATCACCGCGCGCGCCAGCACGATCGGGTTCTTGACCCGGTGCACGCCGGCGACCGCGCCGGCGCGGCCGCTGGCGCCGTCCATCAGCGCCGAGTCGAGTTCGTTCTTGCCGTCGTGGGTGAACACCGCGCCGCGGCCGGCATTGAACATCGGCGCGTCTTCCAGCACCACGATCGCCGCGCTGACCGCGTCCAGCGCCGGCTTGCCCGCGGCGAGCGCGGCGTGGCCGGCGCGCAGCGCGCTTTCCAGCGCGGCGCGCGCGTCTTTCTGATCCTGTTCGCTCAAGCCGGCGCGTTCGACGCCGGCGCCGCCGTGGATCACCAGGACGGGTTTGGCGGCAGCGGGCTTGGCGACAGCGGGCTTGGCCGCGGCGGGCTTGCCCGCCTCGGCGGCCCAGGCCGCCGGCGCCAGCGCGATCGATCCCAAAGCAAACGCGCAGCAGGCGCGGTGCAGGTTACGGCGCAACGAGTTCGTCATCATCGGCTCCATAAGACAAGTTCGGCAGCCGCAGGGCGTCGCGCGCGGCGTCGCCGTCGGCGGGGCCCTCGCGCAGGATCAGCTGCCCGGACTCGACATCATAAAGCTCGACGAACGCCGGCCGCTCGACCTTGAAATCGCGCATGCGCAGCACGCTGCCTTCGCCGACGCCGATCACCGGCACCGCGCGCTGGCTCAGCGGTTCGCCCTGGGCGAAGGTCTGCGCCGGCTGGCGCGGCTTGACCAGCCAGACCTTGCCGCCGTTGCCGCTGAACACGCTGCCTTCGCCGTGCGCATCGATGCACAGCGCGGTGTACTCGTCCACGCCCAGGCCGACCAGGTCGCGGCGGCCGTATTCGCTGGACAGCCGCGCCAGGAACGCGATCAGCCGGCCCAGCCGCTGGCGCTTGCCGAAGTGGCTGTCGGTGATGACGTTGTGCAGGTAGGGCAGGTGCAGGAAGTCGTCGACCATGGTCAGCTTGGGCCCGGCCGGGTCTTCCAGCGCGGCTTGCGAGACCACGCTGCCGCCGTCCATCGCGCCGTAGGAATACGCGCCCAGGATCGCCAGCCCGGCGCTGGTGCCGCCGATCGGCTTGCCCGCGCGCACGTGCGCGTCGAGCGCGCGCGCCAGCGGCGTGTCCTTCCAGTAGCGCACGTAGCGCGACTGGTCGCCGCCGGCGATGAAGATGCCGTCGGCGCGGCGCACGATGTCGAGCACCTGCGGGTCGCTGGCGGCGCGGCGGTCCTGGAACACCAGGGTCTGCGCGCCGGTGATGCCGCCGATGTCGTGGAAGAATTCGTTCTGCGCCTCGACCGTGCCGGACGCGCGCAGGATCACGATGCGGCCGTGGCCGGCGCGTTCGGCCATCCAGGCGAACGCCTCGCGCGGCCATTCGCCGCCGCCGACCAGCATCAGCCCGGCGCGGGTGGGCTGCGGACGCGGCGCGTCGGTGCGGCCGATGTCGTAATAGCGGTAGCCGTCGCGCTGCGCTGGGTCGGCGCCGTCGGCAGGCGCCTGCGCCTGCGCGTTCAGGCCGGCGAACGCCAGGCCCGCGGCCAGCCACAGCCCGGCCAGGGTCTTGCGCCGCAGCGCGGCCAGGGACCACATCGACGAACTGCGCATCGCACGCTCTCCGAAACGGGATCTGTACATCACGACGAAGCAGGGCGGCGCGATCCCCCATCGCCGCGCGCATCGCGCCGGCCGGATGCGCGGCGCGCGGGGCTGGGCTAATGTCGGCGCATGGACAACGATCTGGACGCGTGGTTCGCCGCCGACATCCTGAGCCACGAGGCGGCGCTGGTGCAGTATCTGCGCCGGGCCTGGCCGCATCCGGACGAGGTCCACGACCTGCGCCAGGAAGTCTATGTGCGCGTGTACGAAGCGGCCGGCAAGGCCCGCCCGCACCAGCCCAAGTCGTTCCTGTTCGCCACCGCCCGCCACCTGATGACCGACCGCCTGCGCCGCGGGCGGGTGGTGTCGATCGAGCCGGTGGGTGATTTCGAGTCCTTGAACGTCTTGATAGACGAGTGCTCGCCCGAGCGCCGGCTCGGCGCGCGCCAGAACCTGCGCCGCCTGGCCGAGGCCTTCGACCGTCTGCCCGAACGCTGCCGTGAGGCGGTGTGGTTGCGCCGGGTCGAGGAACTGCCGCAGAAACAGGTGGCGCAGCGCATGGGCATCACCGAGAAGACCGTGGAGAAGCAGATCGCCAAGGGCATGCGCCTGCTGGCCGAGCACTACTTCGGCGGCGAGGCGACGGGCAGGGACGAGGAGGCCGCCGCGGCCGCGTACGCACGCGCGCGGCGGATCGCGGCGGACGACGGGAATCAGGGATATGGCGGCCAGCAGGGAGATTGAACACATCGCCGCGCAATGGCTGGCCCGCCGCGAAAGCGGCGAGTGGCCAGCTGCGGCGCAGGCCGAGCTCGACGCCTGGCTGGCGCGCGCGACCGCGCACCGGGTCGCGTTCGTGCGCCTGCAGGCGGCGTGGACGCAGGCGGCGCGGCTGAAGGCGCTGGCCGGTGCGGGGCCGGACGCGAACACGGGCGCTGC
>NZ_LXSD01000542.1:0-423 GCF_017168095.1 Lysobacter enzymogenes
GCCCAATCCCGGCGGCAACAACGGCCTGCCCGGCGGCGGCGATCCCTACGCGCCGCCCGGCGCCGGCGGCCCGGGCCTGCCCGCCACGCCCGACGGCGTCGCCCAGCCCAACGCGCCCCTGCTCAATCCCGACAACCCGGCCAGCCGCCTGCTGCAGGGCCAGTCGCCGAACGCGAACGCCGGCAACACCGCCTACACCAACCCGTTCAACGCCAACGCGGCGACCCAGTACCCGCCGCCGACCCTGTCCGAACGCGCGCTCGCCAACGCGCCGCAGTTCGCGCTCGCCGACCGGCCGGCGCTGAACTACGGCGTGGCGCCGGCCGCCGGCAACGCCCAGGGCGCCGTGGTGCAGGGCCAAGGCCTGCCGCAGACCGCCTCCGGCGCGCTGCCGGCGAGCGTCGGCAACAGCGCCGCCGCGGC
>NZ_LXSD01000543.1:0-2563 GCF_017168095.1 Lysobacter enzymogenes
AAGTGGATCGCATGGCGCCGAAGCCCCTGTAGGAGCGGCGCGAGCCGCGACCGCGCCAGCGCACCTGCGACGACACCCCAACCTGCCCGCGCCGCCCTGTCACGCCGCCCGACAACCCGCCTGTTTTCCGAACAAACCGCCGCCGAGCTCGAACGCCGCCTGCAGATGCGCCTGCCCGTCGGGTTCCTGGGTGTCGAAGCGGATCGTCGAACTGGCCACGCAGGCTGCGCAGTAATCGAACACGCCGTGATCGATCTGGGTCTTCATCGCCACGTCGTAGGCATGCTTGATGTAGCTGGGCCGGTCGGCGCCGCCCAAGGCCAGCAAGTGCACGTTGAGACGCTGCAACTGCCCGACCACGCGGCCGTCGCGGGTCGCGTAGGCCCAGTTGTTGGAGAACACCCGGTCGACCCAGCCCTTGAGCAACCCGGGCATCGACCACCAGTACACCGGATAGACCAGGACCAGGGCGCCGGCGCGCTCGATCCGCGCCTGCTCGGCGCGCACGTCGGCCGGGTGCGGCGCGAGTTCGCGGTAGGCGTCGTGATCGGCCTGGCCGTAGCGCGGGTCGAAGCCCTCGGCGGCGAGGTCGGCCAGCTCGGCGCTGTGGCCGGCCGCGCGCGCGCCCTCGGCCACGCGCGCGGCGACGGCGTGGGTCAGCGATTGCGGGTCGGGATGAGCGAAGACGATGAGGGCGTGCATGGCGGCTCCGAATTAATTACCAAAAGTAACTTACTTAAGGTAAGCTACTTTTCGTAGAACACGCTGTCAAGCGGGGCGCTCCGGCGCGACCAAGCAGCGTCCCAACCCGCCCCAACACCTCGACCACGCGGCGCTGAATCGTTCCCCGCCGGGGTCACCGCACCGTCTTGCGCCGGCGCGCCAGGCCGCGCCTACACTCGCGCCATGAGCCGAGACATGGAAATCGCGCGGCTGCGCGAACGTCTGGAACGCGACCACTGGCCGCGCCTGCAAATGAGCCTGATCGTGCTGCTGACCGGTGCCGCGGGCTTCCTCGCCTCGTTCGGCCTGCTCCAGGCCGGCATGCACACGATGGCGCTGCGCTACCCGCTCGCCGCCTGCGCCGCCTACGCGGCGTTCCTGTTGCTGCTGTGGAGCTGGGCCTGCAGCCACGGCCGCAGGCGCGAGAGCGACAGCGACTGGCCCGACCTCGACGGCTTCTCCGACAGTTCCTCCAACGCCTGCGCCTCCAACCCCGGCTGGCACAGCGGCGGCGGCCGCAGCGGCGGCGGCGGCGCGAGTTCCAGTTACGAAGCGCCCTCTTCGTCGTCGACCTCCTCGTCGTCGTGGTCGTCTTCGCGCAGCAGCCGCCGCGGCGACTCGGATGTCTCGCTGCTTGACGGCGCCGACGACTTCGGCTGGATGATCGTCGCGATCCTCGCCGCCGTGGCCGCGGCGTCGGCGGCGCTGTGGGCGCTGTGGCTGTCGCCGGCGCTGATGGCCGAAGTGCTGCTCGACGTGGCCCTGGCCGGCGGCCTGTACCGGCGCCTGCGCCGGATCGAATCGCGGCATTGGCTGGCCACCGCGCTGCGCCGCACCGCCGTGCCGTTCCTGCTGCTGGCGCTGCTGACGGCCGCGGCCGGTTTCGCCGGCGCGCGCTACGCGCCCGGCGCGGACTCCATCGGCGATGTGATCGCCGCGCACCGCGACGCGGCGGGCTGAGCCGGCATGAGCGAACCGCTGAGCTTTTGCCCCTGCGGCGATCAGGCCACGATCCGCCGCGAGACCCAGGGCCTGTCGCTGCTGGTGACCTGCACGCGCTGCGGCACCAGCGCGGCGACCACCCGGCCCGACCTGGCGCGCATCGTCGCGATGCGCCACCGCCTCTGGCTGGCCCCGCAGCATCGCAACGACGCCGACACCCTGCGCGCGGCCGCCTGCCTCGCCGCCGAAAGCGGGCGCGCCGCCGGCGAACTGCTGCGCACGCTGCGCGAGGACGGCGCGCTCGCGGACCTTACGGTGATCGAAGCCGAGCGGTATGCGAAGGCCTTGGAGCGCAGCGGATTGGCCGCGGCCATCGAACCTCCGCCTTACTCGCTGGATTGATCCTGCCAGCCTCCGCGAAAGCGACTGCAACCGCGGAAGCGGTCCCCGTCATGCAAGGCACTGCAGCAGCGGGAAGCCCTGCCTTTGTGGCAGGGACTTCAGCGCCGACGCTCTTCGGCCAAATCGCCGTCGCCTGCAACGACAGCGCCGGGCCTGAAGCCCGCCATACACAGGCTGCGCTCAGCGCAGCACCTTGAACCGCACCCGCGACCACGCGCCGGTATCGGCCAGCGCGGTCAGGGTGTGCTCGCCGGGTTCGCCGAAGTCGTAGTCGAAGCGGCCGCGGCCGTCGCTTTCGCCGATCCAGCGGCCGTCGAGCAGCCAGCGCACGCGCGCGTCGCTGCCGAGCGCGCGCACCGACAGCCGCAGCGGCGTCGCGCTGCCCGGCGCGCGCGCGAGCGTGGCCAGGTCGTCGATGCCTTCGATGCGCAGTTCTTCGGCGGCGTCGCGGCCGTCGGCGCTGCAGTCCGGCGCCAGCGGCGGCAGACGCGAGGCC
>NZ_LXSD01000544.1:0-20042 GCF_017168095.1 Lysobacter enzymogenes
GGCGGGACCGGCCAGCAGCGCCAGGGCGAGGGACAGCGAAGTCGCGCCGCGGCTGCGCAGCCGCGGCGGGCTCACGGCCACCAGAACGCGCTGAGCTGGGCCGAGCCCGGTTCCAGAGCCACGCCGGCCGGCAGGCTGAGCACGGCGATGCCCGCCGGCGGCATGCCGCGGTAGTCGCCGGACTGGCCGCTGTGCAGCAGCGCGGCCAGCCGTTCCAGGCCGGGGTTGTGGCCGACCAGCATCAGCCGCTCGGCCTCGGCGTGGGTGTCGGCCAGGGCGATCAGCGTGCCCGGGGTGGCCTCGTACACCGACGGCTCGATGCGTTGCTCGACGTAGCCGATCGCGCCGAGCACGGCTTCCAGGGTCTCGCGCGTGCGCCGCGAGGGCGAGCACAGCACGCAGTCGGGCACCAGCTTGTTTTGCGCCAGCCAGCGGCCGGCGGCTTCGGCTTCGGCCAGGCCTTCGGCGGACAGCGGACGGTCGAGGTCGGCCTGGCCGTTGGCGGCGGGCTCGGCGTGGGCGTGGCGGAGCAGGATCAGTTCGCGCATGAGGCCTTGGACGGATCGAGTGGAGGGGAGTGCTTGCGCGAACGCAGGGCGGGTCAGGGTAGCGGGTGCGGCGGCGGGCGTGGGTGAATGGGCTGGGAGATAGCGGATAGGAGTTAGCAGATAGCGAAAGCCGCTTTCCCTATCTCCTAACTCCTATCCGCTATCTCCTGCTCCACTACTTCTTCAGCCACTTCAACAACGGCGCCCAATCGGCCTGATGCTCGCGGATCTGCTGGGAGTGGTAGTCGAACAGGCTCTTGCCGAGCGCGGTCATGACCACATAGGCCTGGCTGTCGCGGATCTGGCCGACCACCGGGTAGGGCCATTCGCTGAGCAGCTCCAGCGCCTGCTGCGAGGCGTTGGTCCAGGGCTTGAGCTTGTTGCCGACCAGGCCCACGCGCAGCTGGCCGCGGCGCACCCGCGGGTGCTGGGCCAGGGTGTCGAGGAAGGGCACGGTGGCTTCGATGTCCAGGGTCGAGGGCTGGATCGGGACGATCACCGCGTCGGCCACGTCGAGGAAGGACTCCAGGTCGTCGGCCATGGCCCCGGCCGGGGCGTCGATGACGGTGCGCTGGGCGTCTTCGGGCAGGTGCTTGCGCCAGGCCTTCCTGCGCGTGCCGTCCAGCGGCAGCACCGCGCTCTCCAGGACCGAGCGGCGCTGCGCCCAGCGGGTCGAGGAGCCCTGCGGGTCGGCGTCGATCAAGGCCGTGCGCAACCCGTCCAGGGCCGCCTGTGCGGCGAGGTGGGTCGCGATCGTGGTCTTGCCGACACCGCCCTTGGAACTGGCCACCAGCACGGTCTTCATGCGAGCTCCCCTCCGGATGGAACCCCAGCCTACACCGCGCCCGTGGAGCGGGCCATCACGGCGGCCGCGCGGCGCGACCGAGCGCGCAACCCGGGACGCGGCGGCCGCCCCGGGGCCGGGACCGCGACCGGGCGAGGCCGCTCAGCCCACCGCCAGCCCGGCCCACAGCGGCAAGGTCGCCAGCGACAGCAGCAGCCCGTAGCCGACCATCGCCGCCGCCAGCCGCGGCGCCAGCCCGTGGGCGATGGCCAGCGCGCCGGCGGTGACCATCGGCGGCATCGCCGATTCCAGCACCGTGGTGCGGGCCATTTCGCCGTGCAGGCGCAGCAGCGGCACCAGCGCCCAGGCCAGCGCCGGCATCAGCGCCAGCTTGAGGGTCAGGCCGGCGGCCAGCGGCTTGAGCTCCTCGCGCGGCAGCGCCAGCTTCACCGACAGGCCGATGGTCAGCATCGCCAGCGGCAGCAGCGCATCGGACAGGCGCTGCAGGCCGCCGGCGATCCAGCTCGGCGGCTGCGCCGGCATCACCGTGAAGCCGATCAGCAAGGCCCACAGCGGCGGAAAGCGCAGCACCCGGCGCAGCATGTCGGCCGCGCCCGGGCGGGCGTCGCCGCCGTAGCGCGCCAGCACCCACAGGCCGAAGGTCGACAGGATCAGGAACGCGCCGAACTGGTCGTAGACCACCGCATACGGCAGCGCGTGCTCGCCGATCAGCGCGCGGGTCAGCGGGTAGCCGAGGAAGCTGGTGTTGCCCAGGGCCACGGTCAGCAGCAGTACCGCGTGTTCGTCGCGGCGCAGTTTCAGCGCGCGCGCCAGCGCGCCGACCAGCAGCACGGTCGCGCCCAGCAGCAGCCACGGCACCGCGGCCACGCCGAGCAGGGCCGGCTCCAGGTGCAGGCGCGGGGCGTAGCGCAGCACCGCCGCCGGCAGGCAGACATAGAGCACGACCAGGTTCAGCACCTGGGCGGCGTTGTCGGGCAGGGCGCGCAGGCGCTGGAACAGGTAGCCCAGCGCCAGCATCGCCAGGACCAGGGCGAAGGCGTCGAAAGCCATGAGTCGCGGCGTGATGGCGGTGACGGCCATGGTCGCGGCTGGCGCGCGCGGGCTCAAGACGGCTTTGGGCTTAGGTGGGGGGCGGAGGAAACCAGTGAAGAGGAACGAGGAACGAGTAAAGGCCGCGGTCCGCCCGCTTTACTCGTTCCTCGTTCCTCTTCACTAAGTTTCTGACCGCCCCCAGCGCAAACGCCGCCCCACCCCGCGACCGCCGTATCATGCCCGTTCCACGGACGACCCCCGCCCATGAGCGACCTGCAAGACCTGACCGCGCTGATCCGCGCCAACACCCCGTTGATCGTGATCGAGACCCGCGACGAAACCCGCGTGGTCGAGCTGTTCCGCCAGGCGCTGATGAACGTCTGGCGCGCGCTGTACCGCTGGTCGATCACCGAAGGCCTGCGCCGGATCGACCTCGACCGCGAGGACGAATCCGAAGTCGCCCCGGACATCTCCAACACCCTGCAGGCGATCCGCCACGCCGACCAGCGCGGCATCTACCTGCTGTTCGACGCCCATCCCTACCTGGCCTACGCCGGCACCCAGCGCCAGCTGCGCGAGATCGCCCAGCGCCGCGAGTGCGAGCCGCACGTGCTGGTGCTGATCGGCCACAAGCTGGAACTGCCGCCGGACCTGGACGCGCTGGCGGTGCGCTTCACCCCGCGCCTGCCCGACGCCAACGCCCTGCTCAAGCTGGTGCGCGAGGAAGCGGAGAACTACGCGCGCGAGAACGGCGGCCGCCGGGTCGAGGCCGACGGCGAGGCGGTCAAGCAGATCGTGCGCAACCTGCAAGGCATCGACCCGGTCGATGCGCGCCGCATCGCCCGTCATTTGATCTTCCGCGACGGCGCGCTCAACGCCGACGACCTGCCCGAGCTGGCCAAGCTCAAGTTCGAGCTGCTCAACCGCTCCGGCCACCTGCATTACGAATACGACAGCGCGCGCATGACCGACGTGGCCGGCGCGCGCCGGCTCAAGCGCTGGGTCGAACAGCGCCGCGCGGTGTTCGCCGGGGCCGAGCCGCCGCCCGGCCTCGATCCGCCCAAGGGCCTGCTGCTGCTGGGCGTGCAGGGCTGCGGCAAATCGATGATCGCCAAGGCGGTGGCCGCCGGTTTCGGCGTGCCGCTGGTGCGGCTGGACTTCGGCACGCTGTACGACAAGTTCCACGGCGAGACCGAAAAGAACCTGCGCGCCGCGCTGGCCTCGGCCGAGCAGCTGGCGCCGGCGGTGCTGTGGATCGACGAGATCGAGAAAGGCCTGGCCGACAGCGGCGACAGCGACGGCGGCGTGTCGCGCCGGGTGCTCGGCTATCTGCTGACCTGGATGGCCGAGCGCAAGTCCAAGCTGTTCCTGGTCGCCACCGCCAACCAGATCGACGCGCTGCCGCCGGAACTGCTGCGCAAGGGCCGTTTCGACGAGATCTTCTTCGTCGACCTGCCCGCGGCCGACGTGCGCGAGGAACTGTTCGCGATCCACCTGCGCCGGCGCTCGCTCGACCCGACCGGCTTCGACCTGCCCGCGCTCGCGGCCGCCAGCGACGGCTTTTCCGGCGCCGAGATCGAACAGGCCATCGTCGCGGCGATGTACGCCGCGCACGCCGCCGGCACCGCGCTGTCGGACTTCCAGGTGCGCGCCGAGCTCAAGCAGACCCGGCCGCTGTCGGTGCTGATGAGCGAGCAGGTGACGCAGCTGCGCGAGTGGGCGCGCGGGCGGACGGTGGCGGCGGATTGAGGGCGGCCTGCAGGCTGCGGGCGAGGCCGGTTGGTGGCGGGACATCGAGTCGGCGCGGCGGCGGATCGGAAAGCATCGGGCCTGAAGGCCCTCCCACAACAGCCACGCCGCTCGTGCAGCAACGGCGGGCGCTTGTGGGAGGGCCTTCAGGCCCGACGCCTTTCGATCAAATCGCGACACCGCCCGCCGCGCTCAGCTCCGGCGCCGCGCAATCAGTGCCTCGAACCCCGCGATCAAGGCCTGCAGCCCGTATTCGTAATCGGCTTCGATATCGCTCTGGCTCATCACCGGCTGCGCCTGCGCCAGCAGCGGGTAACGCAGCGGGTCCGGGCTCATCGGCGCCTGGCCGGGGCCGCGGCCGGCTTCGGTCGCGGCCTGTTCTTCCAGCACCCAGCCGACGGTGTAGTAGCTCAGCGAGATCAGCGCGCGGATCGCGTCGGAGGCGGTGAATCCGGCCGCGGTCAGATAGGCCAGCTCGGCCTCGACCTCGCCGAAATCGTGCGGCTGCGGGCGGGTGCCGACGTGGACCCGGGCGCCGTCGCGGTGCGAGAGCAGGCAGCGGCGGAACTCGCGCGATTGCCGCGCCATCCATTCGCGCCAGTCGGCGCAGGCGCCCCGGTCCACCGGCTGGTGCTCGCCCAGCATCGCCTCGGCCAGGGCGTCGAGCAGCTCGCGCTTGTTCTTGAAATGCCAGTACAGGCTGGGCTGTTGCACGCCCAGCTCCTGGGCCAGACGGCGCGTGCTCAGGCCGTCCATGCCGACCTCGTCGAGCAGCTTCAGGGCGGCGGCGACCACCGTCTCGCGTTGCAGTTTCATGCGTTCAGTTTCCAGCCCGCGAGCAGGCTTGTCTCCCTATCGGTGATAGATTAGCATCCGCGTCGAATCTATCACTGATAGGGAGCGTGTCTTGCACACCCCGACCTCTTCGCCGGCCGCCGCCCCCGCCGAGCCCACGGACGCCGCGGCTCAAGCGTCCGGGCCGCCCGCCGCCGGCGCCGCCCAACCGCCCGCCGCCGCGCCCGCCGGTTTCAACCTCGCGTTGTGCCTGATCCTGGCCACGGTCGCGCTCGACGCCATCGGCATCGGCCTGATCGCGCCGGTGCTGCCGCAACTGCTCGACTCTTTCGGCGTGCACGCCCACCTGGCCCTGCACGCCGGCGCCCTGACCGCGCTGTACGCATTGATGCAGTTCGTCTGCGCCCCGGCGCTGGGCGCGCTCAGCGACCGCTACGGCCGCCGCCCGGTGCTGCTGTGCTCGCTGTTCGGCAGCGCCCTGGACTACCTGCTGATGGCCTGCGCGCCGTGGCTGTCGCTGCTGTACCTGGGCCGCGCCATCGCTGGGGTCAGCGGCGCCAGCGGCTCGGTCGCCGGTGCCTATATCGCCGACATTTCCGACGAATCCCAGCGCGCGCGCCGCTACGGCTGGCTCGGCGCCAGCTTCGGCCTGGGCCTGGTGGCCGGGCCGGTGATCGGCGGCCTGCTCGGCGCGGTGTGGCTGCGCGCGCCGTTCGTGGCCGCGGCCGCGCTGGCCCTGGTCAACTTCGCCCTGGCCTGGCTGGCCCTGCCCGAACCGGCGCGCAAGCGCGATCCCGAACCGCGGCCCGCGCCGGCGCTGCGCGAACTGGCGCCGTGGCATGCGCTGCGCGAACTCGGCCGGCTGCCGGACCTGGCGCCGCTGCTGTGGCTGTACCTGGCGATGCAACTGGCCGGACAGGTGCCCGGCACCTTGTGGGCGATCTACGGCCACGACCGCTTCGGCTGGAATCCGACCGCGATCGGCCTGTCGCTGGCCGCGTTCGGGGTGATCCACTCGCTGTTCCAGGCGTTCGCGACCGGCCGCATCAGCGACCGCTTCGGCCCGGCCAGGACCCTGATCGGCGGGGTGATCTCCGACGTGCTGGGCTATCTGGCCTTTGCTTTCGCCCGCAGCGTCGCGACCCTCGCGCCCGGTCTGCTGCTGGCCGCCGGCGGCGGCATCGGCGGGCCGGCGCTGCTGGCGATGTCGAGCGAGCGCACCGACCAAGCGCGCCAGGGCGCGCTGCAAGGCGTGCTGGCCAGCCTCGCCAGCCTGGCCGCGGTGATCGGCCCGCTGTTGTTCGGCGCGATCTACGTCGCCAGCGCCGGGCATTGGGACGGCTGGGTCTGGGTCGCCGGTGCGGCGCTGTACCTGCCGTGCTTGCCGGCGTTGCGCGCACTGCTGCGCGGCCCGCGCGCGGCGCCTGCGCAAGCCGGCGCCGACGCGGTCGCCGGGGATCAGGCCTTCACGTACACCCAGGCGCGCCCGCCCGAGGCCAGCACCGCCTCGACCCGGACGTAATCGTCGACTTCGTACGCGTCCGCGCGCGCCAGCTCGTCGGCGCTGATCGCGAACACCGTGCCGTCGACGCGGTCGGCGTCGTCGCCGCTGGGTTCGACGATGGGGTGATGGCTCTGGCCGCTGGTGGCGACGACCTGCGGATCCTCGATCTTCACCAGGGTGCGGCGGAAACCGACCAAGGCGTCGGCCTCGCCGTGCAGCCGCCGGCCGAAGGTGGTCTGCTGCACCGCCGGCAACTGCAGGGTGCCGTAGGAAAACAATCGCTGGTCGTAGGAGACGCTCATGACGGCGTGGCTACCGGTAATGGCAAGACGACTGCCGACGCTAAGCGGCGACGACGGCGCGCGCAACCGCCGCGCGCCGTCGCTGCGGGCTCAGGCCGACGCGGCTTCGGACGCGCGCGGTTCGCGCAACGCCGACCAGCGCTGCGCCAGCTGCGCGGCGAACAAGCGCGCCGCCGGCGGATGCGCGGCCAGGTGCAGGAACGGTTCGATGAACTCCAGCTCCATGATCCGGAATTCGCCGTCGACCACCACGCCGTCCACGCGCACGTAGGCGTGGTCGCGGTGGCCGAGCGCCGCCACCGCGTCGAGCGCGCGCCGCGCCGCTTCGGCGACGTGCGCCGGCGGCTCGGTCGGCACGGCGCTGCCGCCGAAACAGGTCTGCACGCGGTAATCGTCGCGCGCCGGCTTCTTCAGCACCGCGTGGCTGTAGACGCCGCCGAAGAACAGCAGCGACCACTCGCCGTCCTCGACCACCTGCGGCACGAACGGCTGGATCAGGTAATCCAGCGAACGCGGCAGGCCGGCCAGCGCCTGCGCGAACGCCGCCTCGCCGATGCGCCCGCGCAGCGTGTGCCAGGCGCCGCCGCTGACGCTGGGCTTGACCACCACCTCGCCCTGCAACGGCGCCAGCGCGGCGTCGAGCCCGGCGCCGCGCGCGTGCACGGTCGGGATGATCGCCACGCCTTGCGCGGCCAGCTCCAGCAGGTAGCGCTTGTCGCTGTTCCACACCAGCAGCGGCAGCGGATTGGCGATCGGGCAGCGCAGCGCGTCGAGGCGCTGATACCACTGCAGGAACTCGGTGTAGCGCTCGAAGTAATCCCAGGTGCTGCGCACCAGCAGCGCATCGTGCGCGGCCCAGTCCACCGCCGGGTCGCTCCAGATGCGGGCGTGGACGTGGATGCCGTGCTCGCGCAGCGCGGCGATCAGGCCGGCGTCGTCTTCGTGCGGTTCGGGCTGGACGTCGGAGACGACCAGGGCCAGCGACAGCGGCGGATCGAAACGGACGAAGCCGGGCGCGCGCGGATCGGTCGCGGGCGAGGGGGGAATGGAATCGGAACGGGACATGACGCCTCCAGAAAACGGGAGGGCGCCCTTGCTCGGCATCGCGGCCCGAGCGTGGCGGAGCGCGGGCTCCGTCGCAGCACCCCTCGGGTCCGGATCGCGCGGCGCCGAGGCGGCGTCGCGCAAGTGGATGCATCGCAGCGCGATGCCGGCGCAGTGTTGGACGGCGGGCGGTGGGCTGTCAACGCGGAAGGCGCGGCGGCGGCGAAATAGCGAAACCTTCGCGGAGGCGGTTGCGGCGGCGCGAGAATTTTTCGCGGTGCGTTCTCGATAGGCCGGGTTCGTCGTCGATTGGTTTTCGCGGTCGCAGCTCGCGCAGCTCCTACACCCGCTCCCTGTAGGAGCTGCGCGAGCTGCGACCGCGACACTGCGGCTACGACGAACCCGTCATCGCAGCCGCAACCCAAACCGCCTCAATACCCCGCCGCCTGCCCATCCTTGCGCGACTCGCTCGCCCCGATGTAGCCGCCGTTCGGATTGACCATGATCGCCTGGTACCCGCCATAGGGCCCCAGCGCGAAGCGCACGCTGTGGCCGCGCCGCACCAGCTCGCGCACGGTCTCGTAGGAGAACCCGGTCTCCAGGTCGAGCTCGCCGCCGTCGCTCATCGCCACCATCTGCCCGGCCGGTTCGGTCGAGCCGTCGTGCTGGATGCGCGGCGCGTCGCCGGCTTCCTGCAGGTTCATGCCGAAGTCGATCAGGTTCATCACGATCTGGGCGTGGCCCTGCGGCTGCATCGCCCCGCCCATGACCCCGAACGACAGCCACGGCTTGCCGTCCTTGGTCACGAACGCGGGAATGATGGTGTGGAACGGCCGCTTGCCCGGCGCGAACGAGTTCGGATGGCCTTCCTTGAGCACGAACTGCTCGCCGCGGTCCTGGAAGATGAAGCCCAGGCCCGGCGGCGCCATGCCGCTGCCCATGCCGCGGTAGTTGGACTGGATCAGCGAGACCATCATGCCGTCGGCGTCGGCCACGGTCATGTAGATGGTGTCGCCCTGGTCGAGCTGCGCCGGCGTCGCCGGCTGCGCTTCCTTGAGCACCTTGTCCAGCGAGATCAGCTTGCGCCGCTGCGCGGCGTAGTCCTTCGAAATGAGCTTGGCCACCGGCGAGGACTTCTCGAACGCCGGATCGGCGTACCAGCGCGCGCGGTCGGCGAAGGCGAGCTTCTTGGCTTCGGCGAACAGGTGCAGGTGCTCGACGCTGCCGAAACCGTAGGACTTGAGGTCGTAGCCTTCCAGGATGTTGAGGATCTGCAGCGCGGCGATGCCCTGCCCGTTCGGCGGCAGCTCCCACACGTCGTAGCCGCGGTAGTTGCTGCTGACCGGCTCGACCCATTCGCCGTGGTGCGCGGCCATGTCCTCGTAGCTCAGAAACCCGCCGTTGGCCTTGAAATACGCGCCGACGGTGCGGGCGATATCGCCCTTGTAGAACGCATCGCGCCCGCCCTGGGCGATCTGTTCGAGGGTGTGGGCGAGGTTCGGGTTCTTCCACATCTCGCCGGTGCGCGGGGCGCGGCCGTCGATGGTGAACTGCTCCTTGAAGCCGGGCCACTTCGACAGGCGCGGCACCGAGGCGTTCCAGTAATAGGCGATCACCTCGTGCACGGGATGGCCTTCGCGTGCGTAGCGGATCGCGGGCGCGAGGTTGTCGGCCATCGGCTTGCGGCCGAAGCGTTCGTGCAGGGCGAACCAGCCGTCGACCGCGCCGGGCACGGTCACCGGCAGCGGGCCGTGCGGCGGGATTTCCTTGAGCCCGCGCTTCTGGAATTCGGCCAGGCTCAGCGACTTGGGCGAGCGGCCGGAGCCGTTGTAGCCGTAGAGCTTCTTGGTCTTGGGATCCCACACGATCGCGAACAGGTCGCCGCCGACGCCGTTGCCGGTCGGCTCCATCAGCCCGAGCGCGGCGTTGGCGGCGATGGCCGCGTCGACCGCGCTGCCGCCGGCCTTCATCACGTCCAGGGCGATCTGCGTGGTCAGCGGGTGCGAGGTCGCGGCCATCGCGTGCGGCGCGTAGACCTCGCTGCGGGTGGCGAAGGTCTTGCCGCCGATCCGGTCGGCGGCGTGCGCGGGCGCCAGCAGGCCCGGCGCGAGGAAGGCGGCGCAGGCCAGGGCCAGCGGCGCAAGCAGCGCCGCCGCGCGGCGCGAACGCAGGGCGGTGATCGAAGAAGGCATGACGGAACTCCCCAGGACAGCCTTCGACGATAGCGCAGACGCGCGCGGAACTGAGTAGGCCGAAAGTCGAGCGCGGCAAGCTGAATGCGTGGTCTCGCGCTGCGGCGGCGCGCTTGCGGCGGTGCAGCGCCGGATCGCCCGAAGCGGCAAGGCGGCGTGCGGCGGGGGCGAGATCGCGCGTGCGCCGCGACGGAACCCCGCGGCCGGTTCCGGCCGGCCGTCGTGGTCGCGGGTTAGCATCGGGCTTTCCCATCGCTGCGAGGCGCAGGCGCTCATGGACCCGAACCGGCACGATCGCGCGGTCGTTCGCGCCCTCGATCGCGCCGCGCCCCGTCGCGCGTTCGCCGCGGCCGCGGGCCTGTGCCTGTGCGCCGCGCTCGCTTTCGCCCAACCCGGAGCCAGGGCCATGCGCGCCAGCCAGGCGTTTTCCTCACCGGCCGCGGCCGAACTCGCCCAGGCCGCGGCCGCCGGCGACGCGGCGCGGGTACGCGCGCTGGTCGCCGCCGGCGCCGATCCGAACGCGCGCGGCGAGCGCGGCATCAGCGTGCTGCAGTGGGCGCTGTACCAGCGCAGCGTCGCAGGCCTGCGCGCGCTGGTCGCCGCGGGTGCCGACCCGGCCCAGGGCGCCGACGACGGCGCCACCGTGCTGCAGCTGGCGGCGATGGCCGACGACCCGCGTTACCTGCGCGTGCTGCTCGAGGCGCGGGTCGATCCCAACCTGCCGAACACCGTGACCGGCGCCACCGCGCTGACCGCGGCGCTGATGGCCGAGCGCCCCGAACAGTTCGCCGCCCTGCTCGCCGCCGGTGCCGACCCCGGCCGCGCCGACCGTCTCGGCAACACGCCGGTGCACGTGGCGGCGAAAATCAACGAATTCGGCCATGCCTTGACATTGCTGCGCGCGGGCGCCGACCCGACTGCGCGCAATGCGCAGGGCGCGACGTTCCAGCGCTACATGTTCATGAGCCCGGATCGGCTGCTCAATGCGCGCACTCGCGACGAGCGCGATGCGGTGATCGCATGGTTGCGGGAGCGTGGGGTGGCGGTGGAGAGCGTGCCGGCGAAGTAGAGACCGAATGCTCTGGTCGCTGTTGCTGTTGCCGCTGTTGTTGTTGCTGTTCGCGGGGGAGCGAAGAGCAACAGCGAGAGCAACCGCAATAGCAATAGCAAAAATTATCGGTGTCGATCAGTGCCGTATTCGTCGGACGATCGCGCGAACTTCGCAAATCCAGCCGCGCAAAACTCTCTGCGCACCCACGCTCAAACACGCAGCCGCTGCAACCGCCGCACCGCGGTTTCGACATCGCCCAGCAACGCCGGCGCCAAGGCCCAGTCTTGCGCGCGCGCCGCGTGTTCCAGCGCCTGCGCGGCCTCGCCGAGTTCGTGCGCGCCGATCAGCTGCGCCGCGCCCTTGAGCCGGTGCGCGTGCCGCGCCAGCGCGATGGCGTCGTTGCGGTCGCGCGCGGCGCGCAGGCCGGCCAGGTCTTCTTCGGCGGCGTCGAGGAAGTCGGCCAGCACCGCGGCGGGATCGCCGCCGCCGCTGTCGGCCAGCAGCGCGTGCAGCGTGTCCAGGTCGAGCGCGCGGCCCAGGTCGCGATCGCGCGGCGGCGTTGCGTCGGTGCCTGCCGCATCGTCGTCGTCGTCGAGCGGCGGCAGCCAGCGCCGCAGCGCGGTCGCCAGCGCGGCCGCGGCCACCGGCTTGACCAGGCAGTCGTCCATGCCCGCGGCGAAGCAGGCGTCGGCTTCGTCCTTGAGCGCCGACGCGGTCAGCGCCAGGACCGGCGTGCGCCGCGCATCGCCGTCGCCGATGCCGGCGCGCGCTTGTTCGGCGCGGATCGCCCGGGTCAGTGCGTAGCCGTCCATCCCGGGCATGCGCAGATCGGTCAGCACCAGCGCGTAGCGGCCGCTGCGCCAGCGCTGCAGGGCGGCCTCGCCGCCGTCGGCGGTTTCGCAGGCGTAGCCGGCCAGGGCCAGTTGCCGCGCGATCACCAGGCGGTTGGTGGGATGGTCGTCGACCAGCAGCACCAGCCGGCGGTCGCGCGCGGCGCGGTCGGGATCCGGCGCCGTCGCCGCGCCCAACGCCAGCGCGTCGTCGGCCGCGCCGTCGCGCTCGGGCGCCGGCGCGCGCGCCAGGCTCAAGCGCAGGCGCAGGGTCGTGCCGACGCCGGGCTCGCTGTCCATCGCGATCTCGCCGCCCATCAATTCGGCCAGGCGCCGGCAGATCGCCAGGCCCAGGCCGGTGCCGCCGTAGCGTTGCGCGGTGTCGGCGTCGGCCTGCTGGAACGGCTGGAACAGCAGGCGCTGGCGCTGCGCGTCGATGCCGATGCCGGTGTCGCTCACGCGCAGGCACAGGCGGTCGCGCGGCGCGTCCTCGCCGGCGGCGGGCGGCTGCGCGGCTTCGAATTCCAGCGCCACCTCGATCGATCCGCGCTCGGTGAACTTGACCGCGTTGGACAGGAAGTTGCCGAGGATCTGCCGCAGCCGCAGCGCATCGGCGCGGTACGCCGGCGCCACGCGCGCATCGACCTCGCAGCGCAGCGCCACCGCGCGCGCGCGCGCCGCGCCGAGGAAGCCCGCGACGGTGGTGCGCACCAGCGCGGCCAGATCCACCGGCGCCGGCGCCAGTTCCAGCCGGCCGGCCTCGATCTTCGAAAAATCCAGGATGTCGCCGATGATCTGCAGCAGCGATTGCGAGGACTGCTGGATCACCTCCAGCGCCTGCCGCTGCTCGCCGTCCAGGCGCGAGTGCGCCAGCACTTCGATCATGCCGGTCACGCCGATCATCGGCGTGCGGATCTCGTGGCTCATCGCCGCCAGGAACGAGGACTTGGCCCGGCTGGCGTCCTGCGCGCGCGCCTCGCTGGCGCGCAGCTCGCGCTCCAGCCGCTTGAGCGCGCTGAGGTCGGCGGCGATCACCAGCAGCCCCGGCGGCTCGTCGTCGTCGCCGCCGGTGGCCGACACCGCCACCAGCGCCGGCACCCAGGTGCCGTTGCGGTGGCGCAGGCGGGTTTCGCGCGGCGCGGCGTGGCCGCGCGCGAGTTCGCGCAGCGCGGTCCAGTCGGCCGCCACCGGCCGGCCCAGCTGCGCGCTCAGTTCGGTCGCCAACGCCTGCAGGGCGCGGGTTTCGAACACCGCGTGCAAGCGTTCGCGGCCGACCGCCTCGGCTTCGCGCAGGCCGAGCAGGCGTTCGGCGAACGGGTTGACCAGGGTGAAGCGGCCGTCGGCATCGACCGCCATGATCGCGGTCTGGGCCGAATCCAGCAGCGAGGCCTGGAAGCGCTGGCGCCGCTCCAGTTCGGCGCGGGTGCGCTCGTTGCGGATCAGCTGGCCGGTCAGTTCGGTCTCGAAGCCGAGCACGTCGCGGCGCATGTCCAGGAAGGTCTGCATGACCGCGCCGAGTTCGCCCGGCGGCAGTTCGCCGGGGTCGGCGGTGTAGTCGTGGTCGCGCATGCGCCGCGCCAGCCAGGTCAGCTGGTCGACCCCGCGCGAGGCGTTGCGCAGCACCCGCCGCCCGATCAGCGCAGCCAGCGCCAGCGCCAGCAGCGACACCGCGATGCGCAGCGCGCTGACCCGTTCGCTGCGGACGATGTCGGCGCGCACCACCGCGTCGGCCTGGATCAGTTCCAGGTCGGACAGCTGCTGCATGCGCTGGGTCAGCGGGTCGATCGCCGGATACAGGCGGGTGTCGGCGAAGCGGCCCAGCGCCGGCAGGTCGCGCCGCTGCAGGATCGCGCGCAGCTCCAGCGCGGCCGCGTCGGCGGTGCGCCGGGCCGCGGCAGCGGCGTTGAGCTGCTGCTGTTCGCGCGGCGAATGCGGCAGCGCGTCGAGCTCGCGCCAGGCCGCGTCGATGCGGGCGCGGGCGCGGTCGACCCGGTCCACGCCCTCGTCCCAGCCGACCAGGTCGTTGCGCACCCGGAAGGTGGTATCGACCACGTCCAGGCCGTAGGCGTCGGAGACGGTCTTGATCAGGCGCAGCCCGCGCAGCGAATCGTCCTGCAGGCTCTGCAGCGCGCCGCGCGCGCGGTGCTGCTCGATCTCGTCGATCAACAGCACGCTGGAGCCGGCGGCCAGGAACAGCGCGAACAGCCCCCACAGCTGGCGGCGCACGCTGAAGCGGTCGAGCCAGGCGAACATCGGCTCAGTGCTCGGGACGGCGCCAGCGGCCGAGCGCGGCGCGCAGCTCGGCGCCGGGCACGGCTTCGCCGATCAGCCGGCCTTGCGCCACCGCGCAGCCCAGTTCGGCCAGCATCTGCCAGTCCTCGACCGTCTCCACGCCCTCGGCCACCGCGTCCAGGCCGAGCTTGCGCGCCAGGTCCAGGCTGGCTTCCACCACCGCGCGCTTGCGCGGCTTGTGGCTGGCGCCGGCGACGAATTCCTGGTCGATCTTCAATTCGGTGAACGGCACCTGCGAGAGTTGCGACAGCGACGACCAGCCGGTGCCGAAGTCGTCGATCGACAGGCCGAAACCCTTGAGCCGCAGCCGCGCCAGCACCGCCAGGCCGCGCGCGGCGTCGGCCATCAGCGAGCTTTCGGTGAGTTCCAGCACCACTTCGCTGGCGGCCACGCCGGCCTCGCGCACGATGCGCTGGTAGCGGTCGGCGGCGCCGGCGTCGTCGAGGGTGGAGGCGGAGACGTTGACCGACAGCTTCAGGCGCAGCCCTTCGCGGTCCCAGCCGCGCTTGTAGCGGCAGGCCTGGGCGAGCATGCGTTCGGTCAGCTCGTCGAGCAGGTCCTGGGCTTCCAGCAGCGGCACGAAATGCTGCGGCAGGATCACCCGGCCGTCGTCGCGGCGCCAGCGCGCCAGCGCTTCCACGCCGATCGCGCGGCCGTTGCCCAGTTCCACCTGCAACTGGAACCACGGTTCGATGCGGCCGGTTTCCAGGGCGATGCGGGCGTCTTCGGCGGTGATGTCGGGGGCGGCTTGGGGGTCTTCGTCGGCCTTGGTTTGGCGCAGGGATAGGAGGGCTTCGGCTAGTTTGGCTTTGGTCAGCGGCTTGGCCAGCGCTTCGAGCACGCGCAGGCCGCAGGCGCGGGCCATGGTCTGCACGGTGTGCAGCAAGGCCGGGTCGAGCGCGCTGACCACCAGCACCGCGCGCGCCAGGCGCTGCCGGGCGAGGCGGTCGATGAATTCGATGCCGTCCATGCCGGGCATGTCGAGGTCGACCAGGACCAGGTCGACTTGGGCCGGGTCGCTTGCGGCCGAATCGTTTTGAGCCGAGCCGTCTGGCGCCGAGCCGCCTGGCGCCGAATCGATGCCGGCCGGATCGCCGCCGCGCGCGCCGCCGATGTTCGGCGCCCGCGCTTGCGCCAGCCGGTTCAGCAGATTCAGAGCGCTGGCGCCGTCGGCGGCCTCGTGCAGCGAGGCGACGCCCAGTTCGGCCAGCAGGCGCAGCGCCATGCGGCGCTGGAAGCCGTGGTCTTCGACCACCAGGACGCTGAGTGCCGACTTCGACATCCGATCCCCGGTTGCGTGCGCAACGACAGGCCGGCCCCGGGGGCAGCAGACTCGGCCGCGAACGGCCGACTGTAGCCGTGTAGGGGAGCCAACGGGAAGCGTGGCGACGAACGGTCGCGAGCGGCTGCGATCCAGGTCGCGGGAGGAGGGTGACCGTCGTGGCCGTCCCGGCGCGTGCGGGAATCGGGGGCAATGCACGCGGAAGAACGCGCGCCCGGCCTGAACGGATAAGACGAGTACGAAAAGCACGGCCATCGGCAGGGATCGAGTGATCGGCCGTGTTTTCGAACTGCGCGCGCCGCGACACTTCTGCACAGCACCGCCGGACGCGCGGATCGGACCAACGACGGGGGACCATGAACATGCACAACGCGAGTATCGACGGCGCGGCCGTTGGCAGGGCTGCGTCCGGCGCTCCAGTGTCGGAGCGTGCAACGGAACATCGGGCCAGGCGGCGCGCGCTGGGGCTGGGCATGCCTTGGCTCGCCGCCTTGCTCGCTGCGCCTTTCGCGGGCGACGCGTATGAACGGGTCGAATACAACGGCAAGCTCTATGCCTGCGAACACCGATGTTCGATCACGACGTTCAAGGACGGTTCGGCCCATATTCGCGATGCGCTCGGCGGCTGGGCGGCGCGAATCGAGGTCGACGGCGGAGTGATCGTCGACG
Source organism: Lysobacter enzymogenes (assembly GCF_017168095.1). Classification (GTDB taxonomy): domain Bacteria; phylum Pseudomonadota; class Gammaproteobacteria; order Xanthomonadales; family Xanthomonadaceae; genus Lysobacter; species Lysobacter enzymogenes_D. Next base: position 16,096 of record NZ_LXSD01000544.1, read on the forward strand.
AAGAAGGGAAGACCTGATGCTGCCGGCCGACGTCCGCCGCGAGCCGCAGCGGCGATCCCGCGCGAATCCCGAACAGACACGCAAGCTGAGCCGGTTCTTATTCCCGGCGCTCGGGTTGCCGGCGCTGGCGATGATCGCCGGCCTTGCCGGCTGTGGCGATCGCGAGCGCGCGGGCGCGCCGCCGCCGCCTGCGCAACCGGTTGCGCAGGCGGCCGCTGCGTCGCCGGCCGGCGAGCTCGCCGGGTACGAGGCGCCGCTGTCGCCGGGTGCCACGCCGGTGCGCGGCGATCCGCATCGGCTGGAAGCCGGCTTCGTCTCCGGCGGCGCCTTTTCCGCCCCGGCGGCCGAACGCGCCGCGCAGACGCAGGAGCGTTTCGATCGCTTGCTGACGGCGTTGGACGAGGGATTCCGCAACGATCCGGACGCCGGCGAGATCGCCCGTTTGTTCGGCACGCGCATTACCGGCGCGCTGGCCCAGTCCGGAACCGGGGTGGCGCTGGAGCGCTTGGCCTGCGGCCAGCGGATCTGCGCGGCGAGCCTGACGGGCGACAAGATCCCCGCTTCGCGCTTGCTGGAGGCGCTGATGAGCGGCAACGGCGACGGCGGCGCGAAGATCGGCGCGTCCAGCATCAAGCTCGTCGAGCCGTCGGCGCCGGGTGCGCCCGCGGGCTACCGCGTGGTGTTTTCGACCGACCCGTCGGTGTCGGTGATCGTCGAACGGCCCTGAGCCGGGGCCGGCTGGCTGCGGCGCGGACCTGCGCGCGCGAGACGGCCTGCGCCCACCCGGCGCCCGCGTGCGGGCGCCGGCGGAACCTTACGGCCAGGCCGGCGGATTGGCCGCCCAGGCCTTCTGCACTTCGGCCAGGGTGGCGCGGTCGGCGTCGCGCCAGCCCGGCAGCAGTTCGGCGTAGCGCGAGGCGTCGCGCCAGTGGTCGGGCTCGGTGCGCACCGCGGCGGCGTACCACTGCAGCGCTTCGTCCTTGCGGCCCAGCGACCACAGCAGCACGGCGTAGGTCGGCGGCATCCAGCCGGCGTTGATGTTGCGCGCGTTGTGCAGGGTGGCGAACACCTTCAGCGCGTCTTCCGGCGCGCCGGCGTGGTAGAGGTCCCAGCCGTAGTTCCAGTTGATCGCGCGCCAGAAGCTGCTGCTGCTGTCGATCTCGCGCAGGGCGCGGGCGTAGAGCTGGCGGCCCAGGTCGTTGCGGCCGGCTTCCATCGCCAGATGCCCCAGCTGCGCGGCTTCGGTCGGCGCGTGGGCCTTGCGTTCCAGGGTCTTGGCCAGGCGTTGCATCGCCGCCTCGCCGGTTTCGCGCACGGCGACGACGGGTTTGGCGGTCTGGGCGTCGGCGTCGAAGTAGAACTCGTTCGGCTTGGGCAGGCTTTGCGCAGCGGCCGAACCGGACGCCAGGGCGGCGGCGAGCGCCGCGGCCAACAGCAGATTGCGGATGAGCATGTACGTGGATCCCCCCTTTGGGCCGCACATGCTACCGCCCACAGCACGGATTCATGAACATCGGCACATATTTTTTGTTCGCAAAATGCGGCCGAGTGCATAACTGCGCAGGTGACGTGCAGTAACGGCGCGATCCGACATGAGGCTGACACAGGCCGCCGGGCCGGGAGCGGCCGCGCCGGCGAGGCCGGCGCCGGGCCGCTCCGCGCCCGCTCAGGGCGCCGGCCGCAGGCTGACCCGGTCGAGCGCCCACAGCGGGTCGTGGGCGCCGCTGGCGAACACGAAGCACAGATCGTGCGTGCCCGACAGCTTCGGCAGCGACGCTTCCAGCACGGTCAGGCCGTCGCGGCCGAGCGCCGGCTGCAGCGGCAGGCGCGCGATCGGGGCGCTCTTGCAGTCGTTCAGGCGCACTTCCAGTGCCGCGTCGGGCTGGGCCTTGCGCGTCACGATCTGGTCGGTGTCGTGCCAGAGCTGGAAGTTGTACGGCACCTGCGCGACCGTGGCGCGCAGCGCGGCGACCCCGTCGAGGCGGGCGCCGACATAGATCCAGCACGGGTCGATCAGGTTGACCGTCAGCGCCGCGCGCGCGCCCTCGCGGCCGCCGTCGCGCGCGGCGTCGTCTTCCAGGCGCAGGTTGTAGCCCTCGCGGCAGGCCTTGAGCCGGGCGCTGCCGCGCTCGCTGAGGTCGGCGGCGGTCTGGGCCTGGAGCCGGCGCGGCGCCGACATCGGATGGCCGTCGAAGAAGGTGGCGGCGACCACGTCCAGCGGCAGCGCCGCCTGGAACGGCTGCGCGTACACCGGCGAGGACGCGTCCGGCGCGCCGCCGTCGGTGCGGTAGCGGATTTCGCCGAAGCCGGTCTGGCTCGACAGGGTCACCCGGGCGCCGCCGGCGTCGGGTTCGGCGGTCGCGTCCACGGCGTAGGCGGCGTCGCTGAAGCCGACCTTGAGCGCGCGGTAGCGCTCGAACTGCGGCACCAGCCGGCGCTGGAAGTCGTTCCAGTCGCGGCCCTGCGCCGGCGACCACACCACCTCGGCCAGCGCGTCCAGGCGCGGATGCAGCGCCAGCTGCACCTGATCGAACGTGCGCTTGTGCTCGGTCCACAGGTTGCCCTGCGCGCCGATCACGCGCTGCGCCTGCGCGGCGTCCATGCCCGGCGGGGTCATCGCGAATTCGTAGAACGCGCGCAAGGTGGCGACCGGGTAGCGGCCGCTGGGCTCGTCGTCGCGTTCGCTTTGCGCGTAGTCCAGGTACAGCTTGCGGTCGGGCGAGAGGATCACGTCGTGGCCGTCGCGCGCGGCCTGCAGCGCGCCGGCGTCGCCGCGCCAGGACATCACCGTGGCGTCGGCCGGCAGCTTGCCGCCTTCGAGGATCTCGTCCCAGCCCACCAGCACCCGGCCGCGCTGCTGCAGGTGCGCGCCGATGCGGCCGACGAACCAGCTCTGCAGCGCCGCCTCGTCCTTCAGGCCGAGCGACTTGATCTTGTCCTGCACCATCGGCGAGGCCTTCCACTGGTCCTTGGCCGCTTCGTCGCCGCCGATGTGGATGTACCGGGACGGGAACAGCCCGACCACTTCGTCGAGGATGGCGGTGAGGACGGCGAAGGTCTCGTCCTGCGGATTGAACAGATAGGTGTGCACGCCCCAGTCCGGCGACACCGGCGGCGCCTGCTTGAGCACGTCGCCGACGCCGAGCGCGGGGTAGGACGCGATCGCGGCCTGGGCGTGGCCGGGCATCTCGATCTCCGGCACCACGTCGATGTGGCGCGCGGCGGCGTAGGCGACCACGTCGCGGATCTGCGCCTGGGTGTAATAGCCGCAGTACTGCACCGGCTTGCCTTGCGCGTCGCGGCCGTTGGCGCCGGCGCGGATGCGGCAGCCGCCGACTTCGGTCAGGCGCGGGAATTTCTTGATCTCGATGCGCCAGCCCTGGTCGTCGGTGAGATGCCAGTGGAAGCGGTTGAGCTTGAGCAGCGCCATCTGGTCGAGCACCGCCTTGACCTCCTCGACGCTGCGGAAATGGCGCGCGACATCGAGCATCAGCCCGCGCCAGCGATACGCCGGCGCGTCTTCGATGCGCTGCGCGGCGATCCGGGTCTCGCCCTGGGCGCCGTCGGCGGTGGCCAACTGCCACAGGCTGACCGCGCCGTAGAACAGGCCGGTCTCGCTGCGCGCGCTGATCTTGGCGCCGTCGCGGCCGATGTCGAGCACGTAGGCTTCCTCGCCGATCGGCAGCCTGGGGTCCAGGCTCAGCGCGATCGCGCCTTCGACCGCGCCGCCGCCTTCCCGCAGCTTCGGCGCGAAACCGCGCAGCGCCTGCACGCGCTGGGCGAAGAACTCGCCGACCCGGCGCGCGCCGGGCTGGTCGGCGGCGACCACCACTTCGGTGCCCGGTCCGAACACGAACGCGCCCTGGCCGGGCACGAACTTGGCCGGGCGCGGCAGGATCGCGCTGGGGTGGGCGACGCGCGGCAGCGCGGCGGGCTTGGCTGCGGCC
>NZ_LXSD01000545.1:0-4873 GCF_017168095.1 Lysobacter enzymogenes
GCGCATCGCCGCGGCGGTGCGCTCGGCGCTGGCCGAGCGCCTGCGCGAAGGCCATCCGCAGGCGCAGTTCGAACTGATCACGCGGCTGGCCGACCAGCGCCTGCCGGCCGGCGAACTCGAACTGCGCGTCGGCGAGCCCGGCGGACGCTGGCCGCGCGCGCGCGCCTCGCTGCCGGTGCAGTTGCGCGTGGACGGACGTACGGTGCGCACGCTCGGCGTGTGGGTCGCGCTGCGCGATCCGCGCGCGGTGCCGACCTACGCCGAAGCGTATCCGGCGCATACCGATGGCGAACGGCTGCGCCTGGTCGAAGCGACGGTGGACATGAGCTGCTGCGCCGGCGAGGCCTTGGCCGCCGGCGCCGCGCCGGCGCCGCGGCTGCGGCTCAAGCGCCAGGTCGCGGCCGGGCAGCCGGCGCTGGCCGGCGATTTCGAAACACGGCCGGACGTGGCCGCGCGCGAGCGCGTGACCATCGAAGTCGTGCGCGGACCGGTGCGGCTGCAGAGCCAGGGCATGGCCCTGGGCGACGGCCGCGTCGGCGACACCGTGCCGGTGCGGCCGGACGCTTCGCAACAGACCGTGCGTTCGCGCGTGGTCGCCCCACAAAAGGTGCAGATCGATGGTTAGGTCGATGCGGAGCGCCGGCGCATGCGCGCTGGCGATATGGACGGCGGGCTGGATCGCGCCGCTGGCGGCCCAGGACGGCGCGCGGATTGGCGACAGGCAAGCCTTCGGCGCGCCGGTCGCGGGCGCGGCGACGCAGGGCACGACTCAAGGCGCGAACGTACAGGGCGCCGGCTACGACGGCCGCGAAAGCCTGGTCCGGCCCGAGCGCTACCGCGGGCTCGCCGCCGATCACCGCGCCTACCGCACCGGCGACGTCGTCACCGTGTACGTGCTCGAAGCCACCCGGGCCAAGTCGCAGGCCGCGACCGACGCCAACAGCGACCTGGACATGCGCGCCGGCCTGAAGACGCCGACCGCCGATTACGACGGCCGCTTCGGCATCGGCGCCAGCAACAGCGGCGGCGCGCAGACCACGCGCGTGGGCGAGCTGCGCACCCAGATCTCGACCCTGGTCACCGAGGTCAGGCCCGACGGCGCGCTGGTGATCGAGGGCGCGCAGACCCTGACCGTCAACGGCGAGGAACAGCGCATCCGCCTGCGCGGACTGGTCCGCCCCGAAGACGTTTCCGCCGACAACATCGTGCTCTCGCACCGCATCGCCAACGCCGACCTGGAGCTGGTCGGGGTCGGCGTGGTCAGCCAGTCGCAGCGCCAGAGCGTGTTCTACCGCCTGTTCAAATGGTTGAGGTTGATGTGAGCGCGACCCGGATTTCTTCCAAGCCATTGCGCTGGACGCTGGCGCTGTGCCTGGCGGCGCTGACGCCGGCGCTGGCCTGCGCGGCGACCGCGAACGCGGTGCGGATCAAGGACGTGGCCCGCGTCGCCGGCGTGCGCGACAACCCCTTGACCGGTTACGGCCTGGTGTTCGGCCTGTCCGGCTCGGGCGATTCGCAGCGCAACCGCGCGACCTTGCAGTCGGTCGCCAACACCTTGCGCAATTTCGGCGTCAACGTCGGCGAGGCCGAACTGGCGAGCCGCAACGTCGCCGCGGTGATCGTCACCGCCAAGCTGCCGGCGTTCGCCGAACCGGGGCAGTTGCTCGACGTGCAGGTGGCCTCGGCCGGCGACGCGCGCAGCCTGACCGGCGGCACCTTGATGCTGACGCCGCTGTCGGGCCCGGACGGACGCCTGTACGCGATCGCCCAGGGCGCGATCTCGGTCGGCGGCTACCAGTTCGAGGGCGTGACCGCGTCGCTGCAGAAGAACCATCCCACGGTCGGCTGGATTCCGTCCGGCGCCAGCGTCGAGCAGGCCTCGCCGCTGCGCGTGGCCGGCGACGGCCGCTCGCTGAGCGTGCTGCTCAACGATCCGGACTTCACCAACGCCAACCGCATCGCCACCGCGATCGCCCAGGCCATGCCCGAGGCCAGCGTGCGCGCCGAGCACGCCGGCAAGATCAGCGTCGCCTTCGCCACGCCGCCGGGCGACCTGATCGCGCGCATCGCGCGGCTGGAAAACCTCTCGGTCGAACAGCAGCGCAAGGCGCGCGTGGTGGTCAACGAACGCACCGGCACCGTGGTCGCCGGCGGCGATGTGCGCCTGGGCCGGGTCAGCATTTCGCATGGCGATCTGAAGGTCGAGGTGCGCACCGATTATTCGGTGTCGCAGCCCGACGGCGTGTACGTGCGGCCCGGCAACAGCATCGGCTCGGTGGTGGTGCCGCGCACCCAGATCCGCGCCGAGGAGACGCCGGCGCCGCTGGTCAGCGTGGCCGAGGGCGCGACCGTCGCCGACCTGGTCGCCTCGCTGCGCGCGATCCGTCTGAGCACGCGCGACGTCATCGCGGTATTGCAATCGGTCAAGGCCGCCGGCGCGCTCGACGGCGAGTTGGTCATCCAGTAAGCGGCGCGGCCACGAACGCGGCCGAACTCAAGCACAGGCAGGGGAGCAGACCCGACAATGAGCAACGACATCACCACCGAGGCGGTCCGCCTGGCGCTGGGCATCCGCGAGGCGCAGGCGCGCAGCGCCAGCGTCAACATCGCCAACGCCGGCATCGAGGGCGCGCGCGCGCAGCGCGTCGACTTCGCCGCGATGCAGACGCTGCTGAGCGAGGCCGCGCAAGGCGGCGACGCCACGCTGGCGGCGCGCCTGAGCGCGGCCGCCGACGGGGTGCGCGCGATGCCGGCGCAGGCCGGCGCCGATCCGATCCAGGCCGACGAGCAAGTCGCCGACATGGTCACCGCCGGCATGAACTACCAGGCCCTGGGCGAAGCGCTGAGCCGCCACTTCGGCCTGCTGCGTCTGTCGATCGCGGGCAGGAGCTGAGCATGGCCGTCGACTCCATCCTCGACGCGGCCCGCGCCGGGCTCGCCTACGAACGCCTGCGCCTGGACGCGGCCAGCCGCAACATCGCCTCGGCCAACGTCGCGCTGGCGCCGGGCCAGGACGCCACCCGCCTCGGCGTCGGCGCCGCCCCGCGCAGCTTCGCCGACGCGGTCGGCTTCGGCCCGGGCCTGTCGCCGCAGCCGCTGGCCGCGCGCGAAGTGCACGACCCGGGCCATCCGCTCGCCGACGCCGCCGGCGTGGTCCGCTACCCGCGCATCGACATGGTCCAGGAAATGACCACGCTGATGACCGCCAGCCGCGGCTACGAAGCCAACGTGCGTTCCTTCAACCTGCTGCGCGGCATGATGCTGCGCGCGCTCGAAATCGGAGCCAAGTGATGTCGATCGAAGCCATCGGCGCGCTCGGCGCCGCCTCCTCGCTGTCCACCGGCGCGCTGCCGACCGCGTCGCTGTCGGCGGCGTCGCCGCTGGCCGAGGCTGCGCGCGGCGAAGCCCTGTCCGACGCGCCGCGCGCCGATTTCATGGACGCGCTCGGCGCCGGCCTGGCGCGCGCCGACGGCAGCCTGCGCCACGCCGACGCGCAGCTGCGCGCGCTGTCGGCCGGGCAGGACGTGCCGATCCACGACGTGATGATCGCCATGGAACAGGCCCGCCTGGACCTGACCCTGGTGGTCGAAGTGCGCAACCGCCTGGTCGAGAGCTACCAGGAAATGATGCGGATGCAGCTGTGACCGCGGCCCGCACGGAGCTTTCCCGATGAATCCCATGAACTTCTTCAAATCGCTTTCGCCCGGCGCGCGCGCCGGCCTGCTGCTCGGGCTGGCGTTGCTGCTGGCGGCCACCGTGGCCGCGTTCTGGTGGCTGCTCGCGCCGCGCCAGCAGTTGCTGTTCGGCGGCCTGCGCGAGAACGACGCGGCCGAGATCGTGCAGTCGCTCAACGAGTGGAAGGTGCCGCACCGCATCGTCGACGGCGGCACCGCGATCACCGTGCCCGAGGACGCGGTCTACCAGACCCGCATGCGCCTGGTCTCGGCCGGCGTGCCGCGCGGTGGCCATGTCGGCTTCGAACTGTTCGACGATTCCGACTTCGGCGTCACCGAATTCGCCCAGCGGGTCAATTACCAGCGCGCGCTGCAAGGCGAGATCGAGCGCACCATCGCCGCGCTGCCGGGCGTGCAGAACGCGCGCGTGCACCTGACCATCCGCCGGCCCGGGCTGTTCGTCGGCGAGAAGGAAGCCTCCAAGGCCTCGGTCGCGCTGACCCTGCGCCCGGGCGAAACCTTGAACCGGCAGCAGATCCACGGCGTGCGCAGCCTGGTGGCGGCCGCGGTGGAAGGCCTGTCGGCGCAGAACGTCGCCGTGCTCGATTCCGAAGGCGCGCTGCTGGCCGCGACCGGCGGCGACGGCGCCGTCGACCTCGACGGCCGCCACGAGGACGAGGCGCGGCTGGAAGAGCGCATCCGCGCGCGCGTGGTCGAACTGCTCGGCCAGGTGCTGCGCAACGAAGAGTTCCGCGTGTCGGTGGACGCCACCCTCAACTACGACGCGGTGCGCGAGGTCAGCGAACGCCCGCTGGCGCAGGGCGACGACGGCAACGGCCTGCTGCTGCGCCGGCGCGTCAACAGCGCCGGCAGCAACGGCGCCGAAGGCCGCAGCCAGAACAACGAGGAGTCCGAGTATCTGCACGGCACCGAGCGCGAGGAGATCGCGCGCGCGCCGGGCCGGATCGAGCGCCTGTCGGTGGCGGTGATCCTGCCGCCGGACCTGGACGAGCAGGAAGTCGCGCGCATCCATTCGCTGGTGGCCGCGGCCGCCGGCGTCGACAGCGAGCGCGGCGACCGCCTGGAAGTGTCGCGGCTGGCGCGCGGCAAGGGCTGGAACGTGCTGCGCGGCCCGTCGCCGGAGCTCGGCGACCAACCCGTCGCCGCGCGCGCCGCCACGCCCGCGCCGAGCGCGAACA
>NZ_LXSD01000546.1:0-13204 GCF_017168095.1 Lysobacter enzymogenes
CCGGCGGGCGCGTCGGTGCCGGCCGCTGCGGGCGGCGGCGCCGGCGCTTCGTCGGGCAGCAGTTGCGGCACCAGGAAGCCGACGATCAGCGCCAGCGCGATCGCCGCGGCCCAGGCGGCGACGATGGTCTGGATGCTGCGCTTCTGCGCCGCGGCGATGATTTCGTGGCGGGTCGAGGCCGGCAGTTGCGGTTCGACCAGTTCCCACAAGGTCTCGCCGCTGTACAGGTCCAGCCCGTCGGCGACGCGCTCGGAGTTGGTGTCGAAGCGTCCGGTGGTGACCAGCAGGCCGCCGGCGGCGCCGTGGAAGCGCACCGCGTCGGCCAGTTCGGCCACGGTCGCGGCCGGCACCTTGTAGTCGCCGTCGCCGAGCTTGCACGACAGCAGCCAGGGCTTGCCGGCGCGCATCAGGCGCAGTTCGGCCTGGGTGCCGCGGGCCAGCGATTCCTCCACCGACTCGGCCTCGAAACCGCGATCGCGCAGCGCCTCGACGATCAGGCGCGCGAATTCGCGCCAGCGCATCTTGGCCAGGCCGGCGATGCCGGTGGCGACTTCAGTGCGATGGCGGCGATACGACCACAGGTAGGCGGTGGACCCCAGGCCGATCGTCAGCGCGACGGCGGCAGCGGACCACAGGGAGAAACTCGACATGTAACGCTAGGCCCATAAAAGACGCTGAGGATATACGGCTTCAGACATATGAATTCCACGCGAATTGCGACGCAGTTCGCGGATTCGATGTGTGCGGGGTCTGCCGTTCACGAGCAAACGCGGCAACGGCGCGGCCGTGAAAGGCTTGAGCGGCGAGCGCGCAGCAACGCGACGCGAGCCGACGCTCGGTCGCCCACGCCGCGTGTCTGCACGCTGTCTGCGCTTGTAAGAAAGCCCGCCAGTCCGAAACCGTAAGGGGAGGGGAGCATACGGAAGCGCGGACTGGCGGGCTTAAGCGGGCCTCGCGCGCGAGCGGCGCGAGGCGGTGAAGCGGTAAGGCGGATCAGTGATACCGCGCGTTCGTGTCAGCGCTTAGGACGCTGCCGCGACCGCGACGTGAAACTCAGGGCGCGACCGGCGGCTTGGGCTTGGCCACGGCCTTGCGCGGCGCCTTGGCCTTGGCCGGCTTGGCCGCGGCGGCGGCCTTGGCGGCCTTCTTGGCCGGCTTGCGCGCCGGCGCGGCGCCGCCCTGGCGGCGCAGCTCGGCGGTCAGCGCGTCGACGCGCTCGCTGAGTTCGGCCAGGTCGTCGCGGCCCGGCACGCCGAGCTTGACCAGGGCGCGCTGCACGCGCTCTTCGAACACCTTTTCCAGACGGTCCCAGGTATCGGTCGCGCGCTCGCGCGCCTGGCCGACCTTGGACTCGACCGCGTCGCGCAGCGCGCCGGCCTGGCCGCCGGTGAACTTGCGCGCGGTCTGCTCCAGGTTCAGGCCTTCCTTGACCAGGCCTTCGAACAGCTTGGTGCCTTCGGCCTGGGCGCGGCCGAACGCGCCGACGCCGGCCAGCCAGATCTGCTGCGCCGATTCGCTCAGGGTCTTGGACAGGCGCTCGGCCTGTTCCTGCGCGCCCGCGCCCTTGCCGGCGGCGCCGGCGGAGCGGGTCTTGCCCGAGGTCTTCTTCGCGGTCTTCTTGAACTTGGCGGCCATGGACGTCCTGTGATTAAGGTTAGTGCTGTGCCTTCACGATGGGGCCGCTGTCTAGAGTATTCACACCAGCGGGGAGCAGCGGATAGCGAATAGGAGTTAGGAGATAGCGAAAGCGCTTTTCGCTATCTCCTAACTCCTATTCGCTAACTTCCCGTTTCTGAAGCCGTCAGGCGCGCTTGCGCGGGCGCTTGCGAGCGACCAGGCGATCCACGTCGTCGAGCGCGCGCCGCAGGCGCGCGGTGGTCTCGCTGTCGCGCGCGGGCGGGGCGATGCCGTCGAGGATCGAACGCTCGGGATCGGCCAGCACGTCCTCGCGCAGGCGCAGGCCGTGCGCGGCCAGGATCGGCGCCAGCTGTTCGGCGCGCGCGCGCAGGTCGGCCAGGGTGTTGCGGTAGGCGATCTCGCAGATGCGCCGGCGCGCGGAGAAGCTGAAGGCGTTGGTGAAGAACAGTTCGCGGTCTTCGGCGTTGGGTTCGAACACCAGTTGGTCGATGTCCGGGTATTGCTGGGCGTAGCGGGCCAGGCCGACCTGCATGCGCGATTGCAGCAGGGTGCGGAAGGTCTGCGACAGCACCGCGGGCAGGCCGCCGGCGGCGAGGCTGTTGTCTTCGGCCACCGCGGCGCCGTGGCTGTGGTTGAACGGCACCAGCGGGTTGAGCCCGATCAGCAGGTCGATGCCGCGTTCGAGCACGACGGAGGCGTGCATGGTCCGGCGCAGCGCGCCGTCGACGAAGTGGCGGCCTTCGATGTTGACCGGCGGGTACAGGCCGGGCAGGGCGGCGCTGGCCTGCACGGCCTTGGAGATCGGTACGTCGTCCCAGCCTTCGCCGCCGAAGCGCACCGCGTCGCCGCTGTCGATGTCGACGGCGACCACGTACAGCTCGGCGTCGAGTTCTCGGAAGTCGTTGCTGCGTCCGCGCCGGGTGAACACTTCGCGCAGGAAGCGTTCGACTTCGCTGTTGTCGAACAGGCCGTTGGGGATCAGGCCGCCGAAGCGGGTGATCAGGTCCGACCAGCGCGCTTCCAGCGGCGAGAACAGCAGTTCGCGCCACCATTCGGTGGCCAGGCGCGGGAAGCTGGCGGCGCGCTTGAGGTATTCGACGAAGGCCGGGCGCATGAAGGTTTCGGGCCGGAATTCGACGTCGGCGCTGTCGCCGGTGACGAAGATGCGGCACATCTCGGCGGTGTCCATGCGGTTGGCCAGGCCGGCGGCGAGGAAGGCGCCGCTGCTGACGCCGACGTAGCAGTCCAGGCGGGTCAGGTCGAGGCCTTCGATGGCCTCGTCGAGGGCGCGCAGGGCGCCGAGTTCGTACATGCCGCCGATCGGGCCGCCGCCGGCGATGGCCAGGCCGATGCGCGGGGCTGCGGACGGGTCGCGCTGGGCGGGGGCGTCGTCGGGTTTGCGCGCGCGTTTCGCGGTGCCGGTGTTCTTGCTTCCTTTCGCCGCCGGCTTGCGGCTCGCCCGGTGGCGGGCGGAATGGAGTGACAGCATGTGATCGGCGGCACGGCCTTGGCGGTAGTCGGTCGAGTGTAGCCCAGCGGGGCGGGGCGTCCAGCGGGGGTGTACGAAGGTCGAAGGGCGTGGGGGGCAGCCTCGGGTCCGGGAGGTCTCCCCCCGGGACCGGGCCTTTGGCATGGTCCCGGGGGGAGACCTCCCGGACCCGAGGCTTTCGTCGCGGTTTGTGGTTGGGGTTGGGGGGCGCTGCGGTCTTGGGGGCGCGTCGCTCTTGCCCGCGCGCGGGGCTGCCGCGATCATCGGCTGCGATGTCCAGAACATCCGACCTCAGCCGCCGCATCGCCTGCCTGCTGTCCAGCCATCAGGCCCTGCACGATCCCGCGCGCGAGCCGCGCAACCGCCTGCGCTGGCTGCCGGAGTTGCGGCAATGGCAGGCGCGCCGGCTCGAAGCCAGCTTCGACCGGTTCCTGCGCGATCCGCGCCGGCGCCCGGCGGCGCAGTTCTTCCTCAGCGACGTCTACAACGACCGCGATTTCAGCCGCCGCGACGCGGACATCGCGCGGGTGCTGCCGATGATGCAGAAGCTGTTGCCCGGGCCGTTGCTGGCGACGGTGGCCGATGCGATCGAGCTGGGCCTGCTGACCCAGGCCTTCGACCTGCGCATGAGCGAGCGCCTGCACGCGCTCGCGCCGCGCCGGCGCAAGCTCGACGGCGCGTTGTACGCGCAGGCCTATCGCGCCTGCGGCCTGCCGCGGCTGCGCGAGCACCAGATCGGTCTGATCGAGAACGTCGGCCTGGGCCTGGGCAAGGCGGTGCGCATGCCCGGCATCCTGACCCTGCTCAAGCTCTCGCGCGGGCCGGCCAAGGCCGCCGGATTGGCGGAATTGCAGGGGTTTCTGGAGCGCGGCTTCGCCGCGTTCGCGCAATTGGGCGATGTGCGCGAGTTCATCGCCGAGATCGGCTCGGATGAGCGCGAGGTGGCGCAGCGGCTGTTCGACGGCGAGCCCGAGCCTTTTCCCGATCTGGATTAGCGCCCCCCTGTAGGAGCGGCGCGAGCCGCGACCGCGGGGTCACACGCTTGCGGCGCAACCTGGAAGCCCCGCAGTCGCGGCTCGCGCCGCTCCTACAGCAGGCCCAGGGCGCTGACGAATGCGGGCAGGTTATCGCGCCGCTGCGCGCTGACGATCGTGTCGAAATGGCGCCTGCGCCCGCTGGGGTGCGCATCGACGTAGGCCAGATCGGCCGGCCGCTCGGTCGGGCCGCCGAGCGGTGCGAACAGGAAGAAATTGAACCGTTCGCGCGCATCGGTCCGGCTCAGCCGCCAGACGATCCGCTCGTGTTCGGCCTAGAACAGCTCGTCCGGGCCGAACTCGCCCTCGATCCGCCAGCCCTCGGTTCGAGGGCGCGCTTGAGCTCGGTCAGCCGGGCGCGGGTCGCGCGCTTACTTGAACTTCTCTTCCAGCACGCGGCGGATCTCGGCCTCGATCGGGCCCTTCATCGCGCCGAGCAGGAAGCCCAGCTGCGCGGTCACGCGCAGGTGTTCGGGGCCGACCGCGATCTTGCCGTCGACGCCGCTGCGGGCGAAGTTGAGCACGTCGCCGTCCCAGCCGTATTCGACGTCGAAGCGTTCGGCGAGCTTCCTGGCCACGTCCTCGACGGCCTTGCGGGCCTTGGCCGGGGCCAGCGAGTGCGGGTGTTGGATATCGATGCTGGGCATGTCTGGGTCTCCCTGGAAGCCGGTTATTGTGCGGGCAGGGGCGGGCGCATCCAAGTCCGCCGCGCCGCCCGCGCGCAGGTCGCGGCGACCGGCGCCGGCGTCGTTCATGCGCCGCCGCGCGCAGCAGGGTGTGCCTGGCGCCGCAACCTGCTAGATTTCCGCCGGGTGAGCGCCCTCAAACTGCGATACCCCAACCGCGAGCATGGCGACCTGGCGTTGAAGCCGGGCGTGCACGCCATCGGCCGCGATTCGGCCGGCCGCACCGTGCTGGTCGACGACGCCGATGCGGCGATCGCGCAATTCAGCGTCGACCGCCGCGGCGTGTGGCTGCAGGTGCGCGACAGTCTGCACGGGCTGCACGTCAACGGCCGGCCGGTCAAGCGCATGGCGATGCTGCGGCCCGGCGATGCGATCTTCATCGACGGGGTCGAGCTGCTGCTGGTGGCCGACAAGCCCGAGCCGGCGCCGCCGTTCGGGGTCGAGATTCCGGCCGATTCGCGCATGGTCGTGCGCGGCGTCGGCGGCGTCCATCACGGCCGCTGCTACACCCTGGAGCAACCCAAGGTGATCGGCCGCGCCGGCGATTGCGACATCCGCATCAACGAGCCGGCCTTCGCCGACCGCCACGCGCGCCTGGAGGCGCACGCCGACGGCGTGGTACTGCGCGATGTGGGTTCGCTCGACGGCAGCGTGGTCAACGGCCAGCCGGTGCGGCACGCACTGCTCAAGCCCGGCGACCAGTTGCTGCTCGACGGCCAGCACCGTTTCGTGATCGAAGCGCCGACCCGCCGGCTCAGCGCCGCCGACGCGCTGCAGGCGCAACTGGCCCAGGAGCAGGCGGCGAACGACGACAAACCCACCCCGCCGTCGGCGCTGCCCTCGTCGGTGCGGCGCATGCCGTGGCTGCTGCTGGCGGCGGTGGTGATGGCGGGGCTGCTCGGTTTGTTGCTGCTCTACGGCGCGCGCTGACCCCTCGATCGCCTGCGAACTTCAAGTCCCTGCCTGTAGGAGCGACGCAAGTCGCGACCGCGCCACCGCGCTTGCGGCGCAGGCTTGAAGCCCCGCGGTCGCGACTCGCGTCGCTCCTACAGCGGCTGCGGCCGTTTAAGCGCGACCGGGGCTGGAAAGCCCCTGTAGGAGCGACGCAAGTCGCGACCGCGCCACCGCGCTTGCGACGCAGGCTTGAAGCCCCGCGGTCGCGACTCGCGTCGCTCCTACAGCGGCTGCGGCCGCTTCGGCGCGCGCTTGGACAGGCGCTTCCACAGCCGCCAGCCCAGCAGGACCGCGAGGATGCCGGCGTACAGCGCCGGTTCGCGGATGTCGGATTTCACCAGCCACCAGAAGTGCAGCACCGCCAGCACGGCGATGGCGTAGACCAATTGGTGCAGCCGCCCCCACAGCCGGCCCAGGCGCCGCATCATGCCCTGGGTCGAGGTGACCGCCAGCGGGATCAGCAGCAGCCAGGCGAGGAAGCCGACGGTGATGTAGGGGCGCTTGGCGATCTCCTCGAAGATCTGGGTCCAGTAGCCGCGCAGGTCCAGCACCAGATAGGCGGCCAGGTGCAGGCTGGCGTAGAAGAAGGCGTACAGGCCGAGCAGGCGACGGAAGCGCAGCAGCACCGCCTGCCCGGTCAGTTGCCGCAGCGGCGTCACCGCCAGCGCGATCAGCAGCAGGCGCAGCGCCCACAGGCCCAGGCGGTGCTCGATCTCAGCCACCGGGTCGGCGCCCAGGCCGCCCTGGCCGGTGCTGAATTCCTGCCAGATCTGCCAGCCCAGGATCGCCGCCGGGGTCAGCGCGAGCAGGTGGGCCGCGGCCTTGGCCGCGATGACGCCGGGCGGGGTCTTGCGCGGCGCGGCCGGGCGGCGCGCGGCGGGCGCCGCGACGGTGGCGGGTACGGCGTCGCTCATGCTCAGAACCAGGTCTTGAGGTTCATGCCGGCGTACAGGCTGGCGACCTGCTCGCCGTAGCCGTTGAACAGCCGGGTCGGAATGCGTTCGGCGAACAGCTTGCTGCCGCTGCCGGCGATGCGGCGCTCGGTCTTCTGGCTCCAGCGCGGGTGGTCGACGTTCGGGTTGACGTTGGAGAAGAAGCCGTACTCCTCGGGCTGCAGCGAGTTCCAGGCAGTGGCCGGGCGGCGCTCGACGAAGTTGATCGCGACGATCGACTTGATGCTCTTGAAGCCGTACTTCCACGGCACCACCAGCCGCAGCGGCGCGCCGTTCTGCTGCGGCAGCGGCTTGCCGTACAGGCCGGTGGCGAGCAGGGCCAGCGGGTGCATGGCCTCGTCGATGCGCAGGCCCTCGCGGTAGGGCCAGTTGATCGAGGGGTAGGCGATGCCGGGCATCTGCTGGCGGTCGGCGAGGGTGGTGAAGGCCACGTACTTGGCCTTGGAACTGGGCTCGAAGCGCTTGAGCACCTCGCCCAGCGGCACCCCGAGCCAGGGGATCACCATCGACCAGCCTTCCACGCAGCGCAACCGGTACACCCGCTCCTGCGGCGCCAGCCCCTTGATCAGGTCTTCCAGCGCCAGCTTGCCGGGCTTGGCGCATTCGCCGCCGACCGCGACCGTCCACGGGCTCAGGCGCAGGGTCTTGGCGGCCGCGGACGGGTCGCCCTTGCCGGTGCCGAATTCGTAGAAGTTGTTGTAGCCGGTGATGTCGGCGTAGGTGGTCAGGGTCTCGTCGGTGCGGAACCCGGCCTTGAGCTGTTCGGGGCTGGCCGGCCTGGCGCCCGGCGGCGGCGGGGCCTCGGCGCCGGCGCAGCCGGACAGGCCCAGGGCCGGGCTCAGCGCCAGCGCCGCCAGCAGGCGCCGGCGCTCGCGGTAGACGGCCTCGTCGGTGATCTGGGAGGCGGGGATGGTCAGGGCATCGCGCAACGACATGGGACGGCTCCGAACGGCGGCAGCGGGCCGGTGCGGCGGGAGCGCCGCGCCGGGAACGGTGGTAAGACGAACTACGGACCGTTTCATTCCATAGAGGCACCCGGCGCGGCAAAAGTTGCGCGGGTAACGACACGTACACGCGGTGCTGCACTGCGGCATACTCAGGGGCCACCCCCAACTGCCACGGAGCTACCGATGTCCCGCGCTTTCAACTTTAGTGCCGGTCCCGCGACCCTGCCCGAACCGGTCCTGCTGCAGGCGCAGTCGGAACTTCTGGAGTGGAACAACGCCGGGGCCTCGATCGTCGAACTCAGCCACCGCGGCCCCGAGTTCATCCAGGTCGCCGCCGAGGCCGAGCGCGACCTGCGCGCGCTGATGGCGATCCCCGACGACTACGCCGTGCTGTTCCTGCAGGGCGGCGCGACCGCGCAGCAGGCGCTGATCGCGCTGAACTTCGCCAACCCCGGCCAGGCCGTGGATTACGTGGTCACCGGCCACTGGGGCAAGACCGCATTGAAGCAGGTCAAGCCTTATGTCAGCGCGAACGTGGCCGCCAACGGCGAGGCCGGCGGCTTCCGCGACATCCCGGCGCGGGCCGAGTGGAACCTGTCCAAGGACGCGGCCTACGTCCACTACACCGCCAACGAGACCATCCACGGCGTCGAGTTCCGCGACATCCCCGACGTCGGCGATGTGCCGCTGGTGGCCGACTTCTCCTCCTCGATCGCCGCCGAGCCGCTGGACGTGTCCAAGTTCGGCGTGATCTACGCCGGCGCGCAGAAGAACCTCGGCCCGGTCGGCGTCAGCGTGGTGATCGTGCGCCGCGACCTGCTCGAGCGCGCCGGCCAGCCGCGCGCGGACATCTTCGACTACCGCTCGCACGTCAAGGGCGAGTCCATGCTCAACACCCCGCCGACCTGGAACTGGTACCTGGCCGGCCTGGTGTTCAAGTGGATGCTGGCCGAAGGCGGCGTGGAAGAGTTCGCCAGGCGCAACGCGCGCAAGGCCGGCCTGCTGTACGAGGTGATCGACAACTCCGGCGGCTATTACCGCAACGAAGTCGCCGCGGCCGCGCGCTCGCGCATGAACGTGCCGTTCTTCCTCAAGGACGAAGCGCTGGACAAGCCCTTCCTCAAGGAAGCCGAAGCGGCCGGGCTGATCTCGCTCAAGGGCCATCGGGCGCTGGGCGGCATGCGCGCGTCGATCTACAACGCGATGCCGGAGGCGGGGGTTCAGGCTCTGGCGTCCTTCATGCGCGACTTCCAACAAAGACACGGGTGAGCGACCGCGCCGGCCGCTGCCCGTGCGGGCAGCGGCCGCGGTCGCCCTAGACAAGACTCAAGGCAATGACCACCAAATCCAGCAAGAACAAGCCGGCCGCGGCCAAGACCCAGGCTCCCGCCGGCAAGGGCGCGGACAAGAAGAAAGCCGCCGCCAAGGCCCAGGCCGAACCGGCCGCCGCTCCCGCCGAACCCGCCGCCGCCGTGCCCGACCTGGCCACGCTGCGCACGCGCATCGACGGCATCGACCGCCACATCCAGCAGCTCATCGCCGAGCGCGCCCAGTTCGCCAACCAGGTCGGCAAGGCCAAGGGCAAGCTGGCCGCCGCGGTGGACTACTACCGCCCCGAGCGCGAGGCGCAGGTGCTGCGCCGGGTGGTCGACCGCAACGACGGCCCGCTCAACGACGAAGTGCTGGTGCGGCTGTTCCGCGAAATCATGTCGGCCTGCCTGGCCCAGCAGGAGCCGCTGAAGATCGGCTTCCTCGGCCCGGAAGGCACGCACTCGCAGCAGGCGGTGTACAAGCACTTCGGCCATTCGATCCACGGCCTGCCGCTGGCCAGCATCGAGGAAGTGTTCCAGGAAGTGGAGGCCGGCAGCGCCGATTTCGGCGTGGTGCCGGTGGAGAACTCCACCCAGGGCACGATCCAGTCGACGCTGGACATGTTCCTGACCTCCAAGCTCAAGATCTGCGGCGAAGTCGAGCTGCGCGTGCACCAGCACCTGCTCTCGCGCGGCGGCCGGATCGAGGACATCGAGCGGGTCTATTCGCATCCGCAGTCGTTCGCCCAGTGCAAGGCTTGGCTGCGCCAGTACCTGCCGAAGGCCGAGAAGATTCCGGTGTCGAGCAACGCCGAGGCCGCGCGCCGCGCGCGCAACGCCGACGACGCGGCGGCGATCGCCGGCGTCGCCGCGGCCAATGTGTACGGGCTGCGCAGCGTGGCGGGGCCGATCGAGGACAGACCTGACAATACGACGCGTTTCCTGGTCATCGGCCGCGAACTGTTCTCGCCTTCGGGCAACGACCGCACCTCGCTGCTGATCTTCATCAAGGACCAGCCCGGCGCGCTGTACAACGTGCTCTCGCCGTTCGCCAAGCGCGGGCTGAGCATGAACCGGATCGAGTCGCGCCCCGGCCACACCGGCCGCTGGCAGTACGCGTTCTTCGTCGACATCGGCGGCCACGTCGAGGAAGACGCGATGCGCGAGGCGCTGGAGGAACTCGCGGAGCTCGCCCACGAGGTCAAGGTGCTCGGGTCCTACCCGGTGGCGATCGCATGAGCGAGCCGGCACTGCAAACGCCCGGCGCCTCCCCGGCGCCGGCGTTCGACGAAGCGTGGTTCGCCGCGCGCGCCCAGCCGGGCGTGCAGCGGCTCAAGGCCTACGACCCGGGCCACGACCTGGTCGCGCTGCGCCGGCAGTACGGCGAGGCGAACCTGGTCGAGCTGGGTTCCAACGAGAATCCCTACGGCCCGTCGCCGGCCGCGCGCGCGGCGATCCTGGATTCGCTGCACGCGCTGCACCGTTATCCCGATCCGCTCGGCGGCGACCTCAAGCGCGCGCTGGCGCGCAAGCACGGCGTCGATACGAAGCAGATCCTGCTCGGCAACGGCTCGCACGAACTGCTGATGCAGCTCGGCCAGGTGTTCGCCGGCGCGGGCGAAGAAGTGGTGTTCTCGCGCTACGGCTTCGCCGTGTTCGCGCTGGCGACCCAGGCGGCCGGCGCGCGCATGAGCATCGTCGACGCGTTGCCGCGCGAGGCCGCGATGCCGTGCGGGCACGACCTCGACGCCCTCGCCGCGGCGGTGGGCGCCGACACCAAGCTGGTGTACGTGGCCAATCCGAACAATCCCACCGGCACCTGGTTCGGCCGCGAGGCGCTGGTCGAATTCCTCGACAAGATCCCGCCGCAGGTCATCGTGGTGATGGACGAGGCCTATGCCGAGATGGCCGACGCGCCGGATTACGCCAGCGCGCTGAGCGTGCTGGATCGTTATCCCAACGTCGCGGTGACGCGCACCTTCAGCAAGGCCTACGGCCTGGCCGGGCTGCGCGTGGGCTATCTGATCGCGCAGCCGGGTTTGATCGCGGTGATGGACCGCCTGCGCGAGAGCTTCAACGTCAACGGCCCGGCGCTGGCCGCGTGCGAGGCCGCGCTCGGCGACGAAGACCATCTGCGCTGGGCCTGCGCGCGCAACGCCGAGCAGCGCGCCGCGCTGGCCGAGGCCTTGAACCGGCGCGGCCTGCGCGCGTTCCCGTCGCAGGCCAACTTCGTCCTGGCCGAATTCGGCGCGCGCACGCCGCAGGTGGAAGCCGCGCTGGTCGCGCGCGGGGTGATCCTGCGGCCGATGGGCGGCTACGGCCTGGGCGACTGCATCCGCATCAGCGTCGGCTCTGCCGACGAGAACCGCCGCCTGCTGGCGGCATTGGACCAAGTGCTGGCATGAGCGCGAGCGATTCCTCCCAGGCCTGGACCGCCGGTCCGGGCGCCGCGTTGCGCGGTTCGATCCGGGTGCCGGGCGACAAGTCGGTCTCGCACCGCGCGGTGATGCTCGGCGCGCTCGCGCACGGCGTCACCCGGGTCACCGGTTTTCTCGAAGGCGAGGACACCCGCGCCACCGCGCGCGTGTTCGAGCGATTGGGCGTGCGCATCGAAACGCCGAGCGCGAGCGAGCGCATCGTCCACGGCGTCGGCCTGCGCGGCCTGCGCGGCAGCGACGCGGCGCTGGACTGCGGCAACGCCGGCACCGGCATGCGCCTGCTCGCCGGCGCGCTGGCGGGGCAGGCCTTCGACAGCGTATTGATCGGCGACGCCTCGCTGTCGAAGCGGCCGATGCGGCGCGTGACCGAGCCGCTGGCGGCGATGGGCGCGCGCATCGACACCCACGAGGGCGGCCTGCCGCCGCTGCGCATCCACGGCGGCCGCGAACTGCGCGGGATCGAATACACCTTGCCGGTCGCCAGCGCGCAGGTGAAGTCGGCGCTGCTGCTGGCCGGCTTGTACGCGCAGGGCGAGACCGTGGTGCACGAACCGCACCCGACCCGCGACTACACCGAGCGCATGCTCGCCGCGTTCGGCTGGCCGATCGAGTTCTCGCCCGGCTACGCGCGCCTGAGCGGCGGCCACGCGCTGCGCGCGACCGAGGTCGCGGTGCCGGCCGACTTCTCCTCGGCCGCGTTCTTTTTGGTCGCGGCGAGCGTGGTCCCGGGTTCGGAGTTGTTGCTCGAAGCGGTCGGCATGAACCCGCGCCGCACCGGCCTGTTGTCGGCGCTGCGGCTGATGGGCGCGGACATCGTCGAAGAAAATCCGCGCAGCGAAGGCGGCGAGCCGGTCGCCGACCTGCGCGTGCGCCACGCGCGCCTGCGCGGCGTCGAAGTGCCGCAGGCGCTGGTGCCGGACATGATCGACGAGTTCCCGGCGTTGTTCGTCGCCGCGGCGGTCGCCGAAGGCCGCACCGTGGTCAGCGGCGCGGCCGAGCTGCGGGTCAAGGAGTCCGACCGCATCGCGACCATGGCCGCGGGCCTGCGCGCGCTCGGCGCGAACATCGAGGAAACGCCGGACGGCGCGATCGTCGACGGCGGCGCGTTGCGCGGCGGCGCGGTGGAAAGCCACGGCGACCATCGCATCGCGATGAGTTTCGCGGTGGCGGCGCAGTTGGCGGCGGGCGAGGTGCGGATCGGCGATGTCGCCAATGTGGCGACCTCGTTCCCTGGCTTCGAAGCCCTGGCGGCGAAGGCGGGGATGCGGGTGGGCCACGCCTGAGCCGAGCATCGCCGCTGTAACCGCAAAAAAGCGGCCCTCGGGCCGCTTTTTTTTGATGGGCTTGAGGCCCGACATTCTTTTCTTTTGTGGGAGGGCCTTCAGGCCCGATGCCTTTCGGCCGGATCGCCGCGACCTGTGACACAAGCATCGGGCCTGAAGGCCCTCCCACAACAGCAAACGCGAACCGCTCCGTGGGAGGGACTTCAGTCCCGACGCTCTGCGTTCGGATCGCGCGAAGCTGTCACTGCATCGGCCGGAACTCCACCGGCTGCTCCACCACCGACGCGACCTCGCGCCCATTGCGCGTCGCCGGCTTGAAACGCCAGTCGCGCACCGCGACCATCGCGGCGCGGTCGAGCTCGCGCGAACCGCTGCGGCGGGCCACGGCGACCTCGTCGGCGCGGCCGTCGGCGCCGACGTTGACCCGCAGCACCACGGTGCCGCCTTCGCCGCGGCGCAGCGCCGCGGCCGG
>NZ_LXSD01000547.1:0-3540 GCF_017168095.1 Lysobacter enzymogenes
AATGCGGGCAGTCGGCCGGCGGCGCCGGCGCGGCGTCGAGGCGGCGCAGGTGCAACTGGGTCAGCGCCAGCCCGAGCCGGCGCGGGTCGCCGTGGGGATCGCCGAGTTCGCGCGGCGAGGTCGGCCGCGGGACCAGCAGGTGCAGCTCGCGCGTCGGCGCCACATCGCGCAGCAGCAGCGCGCGGCGCGAGGATTCGCCGTCGAAGCGCGCGCTGGCCTGCGCCCCGCCCATGCGGATCGTCACCGGCTGGCCGACGTTGGGCCCGAACACCGAGGCGGTGTCGATCACCACGCGCAGCGTGCCGGAGAACTCGCGGTCGAACTCGATCACCGCTTCGGCGCCGTCGGTCCAGCGGCCGAACGGCTCCTGCGACGACAGTCCGCGCAGCGAGCGCACCATCGCCGGCTGGGCATGGCGCAGGTCGACCGCGTCGCCCTGTTCCAGCCAGTAGATGCTGAAGCCCGGGTAATCCTCGCGGCGCGAGTAGCTGCCGGCCGGCAGGCTCAGGCCGTTGAACAGCACCGCGCTGGCGCGGCTCCAGTCGACCGCGTCGGCCAGGTCGCGGCCCGGCTCGACCACGACCGGCTCGATCGCGGTCGAATCCACATAGAACCGCGCCTTGACCAGGCCGAAGATGTCGCGGCCGAGCAACTGGCTGTCGGCGACGAGTTCGGGATGGCGCTCGCGCAGGGTCTGGCCGCCGCGCACGTAGGCGTCGGCGTGGCTCAGGCCGCGCATGCTGGCGGCGACCGCGCCGGCGCCGAGCGCGGCGACCAGCGCGTAATGACCGAGCGCGGCCAGGCGCGGCAGGCGGAAGTCCCAGCGCAGGCTTTGGTGGAAAATCCGGCGAACGCCCTCGCCGCGCCAGACCCAGGCCAGGCACAGCGCCGCGCCGAGCAGGGCGACCAGCGCGGTCAGGCGGTTGCGGCCGAGGATCCAGGTCAGCTCCGGCGCGTCGACCGGGAACGGCGAATAGCCGCGCAGCCCGCGCGCGCCGGCGTACAGCGTCAGCGCCGCCAGCGCGATCGCCAGCGCCCAGGCCAGCCGCCGCTGCCATCGCGCCGGCCCGAGGCCGCGCCAGGCCAGCGCCGGCAGCAACAGCAAGGGCAGGCAGAAGTCGTAATAGCGCAGGTGCAGCCGGCCGACGTTCTCGTTCGAACCCATGCTGGCGGTGAAGTAGACGGTGACCGCCACCAGCGTGCCGACAGCGGCCAGGGCGAACACCGCGGCGCTGCGCGCGCGCTGCGCCGGTTCGCCGTCGCCGCCGTCGCCGCCGCGGGCGGCGCCGAAGAACTGCAGCAGCGCCGGCACCAGCAGCGGCCCGAACAGCAGGCTCAGCGCCAGCACATGGCCCCAGCCCGAACGCAGCAGGTTGGCCGCCATCGCGTCCCAGCCCAGGCTGGCGTTGTTGTTGGCCTGGACCTGGTAGAACTCGCCGAGCAGGCTCAGGCTGCCCGGCCCGCCGAGCGCATAGCCCAGGCCGAAGCGCACCGCCACGAACGCGGCCGCGGCCGCCAGCAGCGCCGCCAGCGCCGGCAGCAGGCGCCGGCGTGGGTCCGGCCATGCCGCGTCGGCGACGACGAAGGCGGCGAAGCCGATCGCCATGAACAAGGCGTGCAATTTGACCAGGCACATCGCGCCGAGGATCGCGCCGGCGACCGCGCCGTAGCGCCACGGCCGCGGCGCGTACGGCCGCAGCACCGCCAGCGCCAATGCCCAGAACAGCAGGTAGTACAGCGATTCGGGCATGAAATACGCGGTGTAGCTGTTCACCGGCGCCGCCACGCACACCACCGCCAGGGCCGCGGCCAAGGCCGGGCGGGTGTAGGGGCGCAGCACCGCGTAGATCAGCGGCAGCGCGGCCACCAGCAGCGCGGCGTTGAGGACCCGCGCGCAATCCAGGAACCCGCTGCCGCACAGGTTGGTGGCGCGGAAGATCCACAGATACAGATACGACGGCAGCTTGGCCTCGGCGATCGGGCCCAGGCGGCTGTAGGCGCTGTAGGACCATTCGTCGCCGAACACCGAGGCGTACAGGCCGTGGTCGCGCAGCAGCAGCGCGGCGAACACGGCCAGGCCGCCGGCGCCGAGGATCCAGCGCTGCCAGGCGCGGGGCGGCAAGGCGGGCGCGCTCAAGCCGATGCGTCCTGCGGCGAGGTGTGCTGCGCCGCGCCGTCCTGCGGCGTGCCCGTGCCCGCGCGCGGGCGCGCCGGGTCGGGCAGGTACGGCGCGATCGGCCGCGCCGGCACGCTGGCCACGTCGAAGGCGATGAAGGCCAGCACGAACTGCAGGCCGACGATCACCGGCAGCGCCGCGAGCATCACCGAGCCGGCCGGCGTGGCGATCCCGGCCTGGGCCGAGCTCAGCCACTTCCACGCGCCGAAGCCCAGGCCGAAGGCCATCAGCGCCGCGCCGAACGCCAGCTCCAGCGATGCGGCCGACATGTCGCGCAGGAAGTAGTTATAGAAAATGCGCTTGACGAAGTTGCGCACGTGCTTGACCAGGAACTCGCCGAAGATCTTGCCGATCTTCAGATTGCTTTCCTCGTCGGCGTAGACCGCGTCCATCGGCACGTCCACCACCGCGGCGCGGGCGATGTTGAGGCGGAACAGCAGGTCGGTCTCGAAGAAGTAGCGCCGGCTGATGCGCTCGGTGGGCAGGTGCGCGGCGACCCGGGTGTCGATCGCGGTATAGCCGTTGGTCGGGTCGAACAGATGCCAGTAGCCGGTGGACAGCTTGCTCAGGAACGACAGCCCGGCGTTGCCGATCAGGCGCAGCGCGGGCATGCGCTGGATCTGGGCGAGGTCGTAGAAGCGGTTGCCCTTGGTGTAGTCGGCGCGGCCTTCCAGGATCGGGCGCACGAACAGCGGCAGCAGGCGCGGGTCCATCTGGCCGTCGCCGTCGATCTTGACCGCGATGGTGTAGCCCTCGGCCACGGCCGCGGCGTAGCCGGTCATGACCGCGCCGCCGACGCCCTGGTTGAGCTCGTGGCGCAGCACCCGCACGCGCGGGTCGCGGCAGTGCTGCTCGACGAAATCGCCGCTGGCGTCGGGGCAGCGGTCGTCGACCACGTAGACGCGCTCCACCTCCGGCCCGATCGCCGCGATCACCGCCAGGATGTGGCGGCGGACCTTGTAGCTGGGAATCACGACCGCGATGCGGTGCGGGGCGTCGGCGGCGAAGGCGTTCAACGGGAACCTTGGGGGAAGGCGCGGGGCAGAGCGCGGAATGGTACCCAAATCGCTGTTAGCCGCCTGAATATCCCGGTAAACCGCGCTCCCGGCGGGGCGCGCCCGACGCGGCGCCGGCGGCGAACGCCGCGCGCGCGGTCGCGGAGCCGGCTTTGCGCCGTCGGCCCGGACGCAAGCGGCGGCGCGGCGACCAACTTTCGTCACTCGGCCTGCGCCGGCGCGGCGTCTAGTCTCGACCCCCTACGCTGTTCTTATCGCCGCCCTCCAGGGGAATCCGCCATGTTCCGTCCGCTTCTGCTCGCCGCGGCCATCGCCGCGGGCCTGTCCTGCGCGCCGCCGGCCGCCTTC
>NZ_LXSD01000548.1:0-5058 GCF_017168095.1 Lysobacter enzymogenes
GCCGTTGGGCCCGCTGCGGACGGGCGCGGTGCGGTGGGCGGGCACGCGGGCCTTGCGGTCGCGAGCGGCGGGAGCGGGGCGGGAGCGCATCGCCGCGATGATACGTGCACCGCTGCGCGCGGGCGATACGCGCGGGCGCTGGCGACAGGCGCGAGCGATGCGCGCAATGCAGCGTGCGGCCCGGGTGCGCATCGCCGTGCGCCCGCGCCTGCTAGGCTGTGGCCCCGGCCCTGCGGCCGGTCTGACGAACGCGAACGATGCGCCGGCGGCGCGGTAAGGGAGAGTGCGATGGCGGCCGAAGCGGCGGGCGGTAGCGAGCTGGTCAAGGTGGTGGTGCTGTTGGCGGCCGGGGTGATCGCGGTGCCGATCTTCAAGCGCATCGGCCTGGGCTCGGTGCTGGGCTATCTGGCCGCGGGCCTGCTGATCGGCCCGTTCGGATTGGGCTTCTTCGCCGATCCGCAGGCGATCCTGCACGTGGCCGAACTCGGCGTGGTGATGTTCTTGTTCATCATCGGCCTGGAGATGCGGCCCTCGCACCTGTGGAGTCTGCGCCGCGAGATCTTCGGCCTGGGCACCGCGCAGATCGCGCTGTGCTCGGCGGCGATGACCGGCGTCGGCCTGCTCGCCGGGTTCCCGCCGGTGGTGGCCTTCATCGGCGCGATGGGGTTCGTGCTGACTTCCACCGCGATCGTCATGCAGATCCTCGGCGAGCGCGGCGACCTGGCCCTGCCGCGCGGCCAGCGCATCGTTTCGATCCTGCTGTTCGAAGACCTGCTGATCGTGCCGCTGCTGGCGCTGGTGGCGCTGATGGCGCCGCCGGATCCCAACGCCGCCGCGGCCGCCGCGCATTCGCGCTGGGCCGACATCGGCATCGCGGCGGCCTCGCTGGCGGCGCTGATCGGCGCCGGCATCTGGCTGCTCAATCCGATGTTCCGCATCCTCGCCGCGGCCAAGGCGCGCGAGGTGATGACCGCGGCGGCGCTGCTGGTGGTGCTCGGCGCGGCGCTGTTGATGCAGGTCGGCGGCCTGTCGATGGCGATGGGCGCGTTCCTGGCCGGCGTGCTGCTGTCGGAATCCAGCTTCCGCCATCAGCTCGAAGCCGATGTCGAACCGTTCCGCGGCATCCTGCTCGGCCTGTTCTTCCTCAGCGTGGGCATGTCGCTGGATCTCAAGGTGGTCGCGGCCAACTGGCCGCTGATCGTCGGCGGCGTGCTCGCGCTGATGCTGGTCAAGGCGCTGTGCATCTACATCGTCGCGCGGCTGCTGAAGTCCTGCCACACCGAATCGCTGGACCGCGCGGTGCTGATGGCGCAGGGCGGCGAGTTCGCCTTCGTGCTGTTCTCCGCGGCGGTCAACGCGCGCCTGATCCAGGCCGAGATCGGCGCCAACCTCACCGCCATCGTGGTGCTGTCGATGGTGCTCACGCCGGTCGCGATCATCGCCCTGCGCAAGCTCTCGCCCAAGACCGCGCTGTCGCTGGAGGGCGTGGACGAGCCCAACGGCCTCAGCGGCAGCGTGCTGCTGATCGGCTTCGGCCGCTTCGGCCAGGTGGTGTCGCAGTCGCTGCTGGCGCGCGGGGTGGAGGTGGCGATCATCGACACCGACGTGGAGATGATCGAGAGTGCGCAGACTTTCGGCTTCAAGGTCTACTACGGCGACGGCACCCGCCTGGACGTGCTGCACGCCTCCGGCGCGGCCACCGCGCAGTTGATCGCGATCTGCATCGACGACCGCGCCGCGGCCACCAGCACCGCGCAACTGATCCGCCATGAGTTCCCGCAGGCGCGGGTGCTGGCGCGCAGCTTCGACCGCGAGCACGCGCTGGAGCTGGTGCACGCCGGGGTCGACCTGCAGATCCGCGAGACCTTCGAATCGGCGATGCGCTTCGGCGAAGCGGCGCTGATCGAGCTGGGCGTGTCGGCCGACGACGCGGCCGAAGTGGTCGCCGACATCCGCCGCCGCGACGCCGAGCGCTTCGAGCTGGAGCTGGTCGACGGCGTGCGCGCGGGCGTGTCGCTGCTCTACGGCAACATGCAGCAGACGCCGTTGATCGCGCCCAAGCCGCGCCAGGCCAGGCCCGAGGACGAGGAAGAGCACGTGCCGGGCATTTCGGCGTGAGCCGGTCGCGCACGCAGGCGCTGGGCAAGGTCGCGCCGCATGCGGCGGACGTGCCGGGTGCGAGGGTGTCGGGTGCAAGCGGGGCGCGCGCCCGCACCGGCCGCATGCCGAGCGCAGGCGCGCGATGAGCTTCAATCTCTGGGCTCTGCTGTTTGCGTTGCTGTTCGCGGCCGGGCTGTACGCGCTGGTCCGAGCCGTCGGCTCGCTGTTGCGGCTGACCGGCACCGCCATCGTCGCACGCGCACCGGCGCGCAGCGGCGAGCGCCTGAACGTGCCGGCCGGGCGCTACGACCTGTGCGTGGAAGGACGCAGCTTCAGCCTCGATTTCGTCGGAGTGCACGTTGCGTTGCACGGTGCCGACGGCGAACCGGTCCCAGTGCACCGCAAATACCTGAGCCGCACCAAGGTCAGCGGCTTCGGCTCCACCCGCATCAGCACCGGCTGGTTCGAACTCGCGCGCGACAGCGAGCTTAGCCTGCACGTGCAGGGCCTGTCGGCGCAGGCGCAGCAGCGCTGCCGGATCGTAGTCCAGCGACCGATCGGCGCGGGCATCGCGATCCGCGTGGTGGCCCTGGTGCTCGGCGGATTCGCCGTCATCGGCGGCCTGATCGGCAGCGTGCGCGTCTGGCTGTTGCCTTAGCCCTGTCGCCGAAAGCCGCCGCAACCTTCGACATCGCGTCAAACGGTTCACGACCGAACAGCCCCGAAGCCCCTGTAGGAGCGGCGCAAGCCGCGACCGCGCCCCTACAGTCTCGCGCCGCAAGCCCGCTGCCACGACGACACCCCGCGACGTCCAATAAAAAACCGGCCGTCGCACGCAGCGACGGCCGGCCCCTTGTGTTCCAACCTCAGCGCTTACGGATTGAAATACTGCGACACGCTCGAATAGATGTCGGCGAAGCGCGAGTAGTAGTCCGGATCGCGCGGCGCGCTGCAGTACGAGGTGCCGCCGTACAGGCCGCCGCGCAGCTGGTAGCCGCCGCTGCTGGTCACGGTGAACAGGCCCGAGCCGGACGAGCCGCCCTCGGTCACGCCGGTGTTCCACACCACGCGGTACAGCGGCGACTTGCCGTCGATCGAGGTCGACAGCCCGGTCACCGAACCCAGCGAGTACTTCTTCACGTCGCCGGCCGGGTGGTGGATGCCTTCGATCGCGGTGCCGGTGGCGGAGATCGCCGCGCTCGACCAGCCGGCGTAGACGGCGCCCGACGGCGGCGCGGTCTTGAGTTCCAGCAGCGAGGTGTCGCGGGTGGTGTTGGCGTGGCGCAGGTAGGCGCCGCCGCTGAGGGTGGTGTAGGCCGAATTGACCACGCTGCCGTTGCAGGTGGTGGCGTCGTAGAACCAGTAGGTCTGCAGGGTGTTGGCGACGGTCTGGGTGCTGATGCAGTGCGCGGCGGTCCAGAACAGGCGCTTCTTCGGCGAGAAGTTGTTGTTGAGCAGGGTGCCGGTGCACAGGTAGGTGCCGCCAGAGGTGGTGAAGGTCATGCGCGCCACCGACTTGGCGGTGGACAGGAAGCCCGCCGTCGGGCTGGCGCGGCAAACGATGTCCTTCTCGCACGAATCGCTCTCGCCGATCTTGGCCTGGATCTGGCGCTCGCTCGCGGCCGGGCTGATGTCCAGGTGCGAGAGCTGCGGCAGCTTGAGCTTGAGCGACCTGGCGTTCACGCCCTTGGGCAGGACCAGTTCCACGGTCATGGTGTCGCCTTCCACCACCGGCGACCAGCCCAGCTCGTTGCCGGCGAAGTCGGCGCCGCTCTGGGCGAACACGCGGCCGTCGCTGCCGGCGAAGTGCAGGGTCGCCGACTTGGCGCCGGCGCCGCGCAGCGACAGGCCCGCGCGCAGCGCCACCGCGCCGGACGAGGACACTTCGAAGCGCGCGGCGCGGCCGCCGTCGGCGAGCGGCTGCCAGGCCAGGGTGTCCAGATCCACCGCGCTGCGCGCGATGTCGCGGGCGAAGCCGATTTCCAGCGGCTGGCCGTTCTTGTCCTGGGCGACGCGGCGGCTCTTGAGCGCGGAGGCGTCCAGGCTGGTGGGCTGGCCGAGGCTGACCACGCGCGGCACGCTGGCCTTGGCGCTGGAGGCGAACTCGGCAGCGCCCATGGCGCCGGCCGAAGGAGCGCCGGTGACCGGCGCCGAATCCATCTCGGCGACGGAAGATTTGGCCGAAGCGATGGAGCAAAAACCAGACAGCCCGGCGACGAGCGCCAGGCACAGCGCGTTGTTGCGGATCATCGTGCGATTCCTTGTCGGAGTGGCGGAAGGTGGGCGGCATCGCGCCGCGGCGCCCGCGTGGAGACAGCGGACGGCGTCAACCTACTGCCGCCTGCGTGCGCGCTTTTGTGCGCTTCGGCGGGCTTCTCGGAAGCGGCGCAAGTACAAGCGGTTGCACGAGAAACCGTCGCGGACAAGCGCGGATGCGATCACAAATGCGCGGATCGGCGCGCGATCTGGATCGCGTCGCTATCTGCGCTGCGTCGCAGACCGAAGCCGACGCATTGCGCGAACGCGTTGATGCGCTGCGGCGAGGCGCGCGGCCGACGTTGCGCATCGCATTCGTTGTGCGAGGCGAGGCCGCGCGTTGTCGTGGATGCGCGATCCCGCCGATGCGCGCCCGCGACACGGCGCGAGCGGCCGCGGCCGTCGTTGCCGCGGCCGCAGCCACACGACCCCGCCGGCCGCTCAAATCGCCGCCCGCCCGCGCTGCGCAGGACCCAGACGCCGCGTTCATGGCGATGTGAGACCATACCGGCCATGACCAAAAAGACGAGCAAGAACAACAAGACCGGAAAGACCGGCCCCTCCGCCTCCCACGACGGCGCCCCCGCCGGCAAGAAGGGCGGCCGCAAGCCCGCCGCGCCGCGCCCGGCCTGGCTGCCCGACAACCTCCAGCACGGCCCGAGCAAGGGCGCCCGCGGCAAGCCCAAGGCCGCGCCCGCCGGC
>NZ_LXSD01000549.1:0-2408 GCF_017168095.1 Lysobacter enzymogenes
GCCGCGACCGCGACATCGCGTTTACGACGCAAGCCAGGTGTCGCGGTCGCGGCTCGCGCCGCTCCTACAGGGGGCTCCGCGGCAACGCATCAGTCTCAATTTGTGCGCACAAAGCGCGATAGATTGGCGCCTGTCTCGTCCTCCGGAGCCCGGCCATGCCTGCCAGCCAGTCCGTCGCCCTGCCCTTGCGCGGGCAGTTCCGCGCGCTGTACCAGCAGCTCAAGCGCGCCGGCGCGCTGGCGCGCACGCCGGTGGTGTTCTGCGAAGGCGATTCGTGGTTCTCCACGCCGCTGGCGATGAACCTGCTCGACTGGATCGTCTCGCCCGCGCCGCAGGACGAGGAGCGCGGCGTGCCGCTGCTCGGCCAGGGCGGGCTGTTCTTCCGCGCCGAGCGCAGCGGCGATTGCGCCGCGCGCAATCCCGACGATCCCAAGCGCTCGATGTTCGTGCGCGACAACATCGACGACCTGATCGGCTGGTACGCGAACTTCGAGTTCGACCTGATCCTGCTCAGCGCCGGCGGCAACGATTTCGTCGACGGCTTCCTGCGCCGCGCGCTCGGCAACCGCAGCGGGCTGAGCGCGCAGCAGGCGTTCCAGCGCGTGCTCGACAGCGGCCAGTACGACACCGTGCGCAAGGCCTACGCGCTGTTCCTGCAGACGGCGATCGCGGCGCGGCCGGGCGTGCCGGTGCTGGCGCACACTTACGATTATCCGCAGCTGATCGGCCGTCCGGGCGCGCTGACCCCGGGCAATCTCGGCGTGGCCGCGCTGCTGAAGAAGAGCGTGGGGCCGTGGATCGGGCCGAACATCCTGGGCATCGTCGAGAGCGAGCGCCCGGCGTTCGTGCGCCTGCTCATCGACGGGTTCGAACAGCACGTGCTGCGCGCGCTGAAGCAGGACGCGCGTTTTGCCGCGGTGTTCGATTACGTCGACCTGCGCGGCACGCTGACCCAGCCGCAGCAGTGGTTCGACGAGATGCATCCGACCGAAGCCGGGTTCCATGCGCTGGCGACGAAGTTCCGCGGCGTCATGCTCGGCAAGCTGCCCGCGAACAAGCGCTGAGGCGCGCGCGCTCTTGTGGGAGGGCCTTCAGGCCCGATGCTTTTGTTTCAGATCGCCGCGGCCTGAAAGAAGAGCATCGGGCCTGAAGGCCCTCCCACAAAGCCAAAGCCTTCGCACAGGGGTTTGCGCCGCACGAAAACAAAAAGGCCGGCGAACGCCGGCCTCTTCGTCGCGATGCGAACCGGCGCTTACTCCGATTCCCACCACATCCAGAACTCGTCCCACAGGCGCTTGAAGAAGCCGCCTTCCTCGACCGCGGCCAGCGCCACCAGCGGACGCTGCGCGACCACCTTGCCGTCGAGCATGACCTTGACCGAACCGATCGCCTGGCCCTTCTTGATCGGCGCGACCAGGGTCTTGGGCACGTCCATGCTCGGCTTGAGCTGCGGGTACTTGCCGCGCGGCACGGTCACCAGCAGCGGTTCGGCCACGCCGAGCTGCACTTCCGCGCTCTGGCCCTTCCACACCTTCTGCTTGGCCACGACCTTGCCGGCGTCGTAGAGCTTGTGGGTCTCGAAGAAGCGGAAGCCCCAGTTGAGCAGGGCCTGGCTGTCGGTCGCGCGCTGCGCCTCGGAGCTGGACCCCATCACCACCGAGATCAGGCGCTGGTCGCCGCGCTGGGCCGAGGCCATCAGGCAGTAGCCGGCCTTGGAGTGGTGGCCGGTCTTGATGCCGTCGACCGACGAGTCGCGCCACAGCAGCAGGTTGCGGTTGGGCTGGGTGATCGGCCCGACCTTGAGTTCCTTGATCTTGTTGTACGAGTACGCGACCGGGAAGTCGTGGATCAGCGCGCGGCCGAGCAGGGCCAGGTCGTGCGCGGTGGAGTAGTGGTTCTCCTGCGACAGCCCGTGCGGGTTCATGAAGTGGCTGTTCTTCAGGCCGATGCGCGCGGCGTACTGGTTCATCAGCGCGGCGAAGGCGTCCTCGCTGCCGGCGACGTGCTCGGCCAGGGCGATCGCGGCGTCGTTGCCGGACTGCACCACCATGCCCTTTTCCATCTCCACCAGCGGCGCGGTCTGGTTGACCGCGAAACCGGAGTAGCTGCCGTCGGTGGCCGCGCCGCCCTTGCGCCAGGCGTTCTCGGTCATCATCACCTGGTCGGTGTCCTTGACCTTGCCGCCGGCCATTTCCGCGGCGATCACGTAGCTGGTCATGACCTTGGTGATGCTGGCCGGCTCGACCCGCATATCGGGCTCATGGCTGGCCAGGATGTTGCCGCTGGCGGCGTCCATCAGCACCCACGCCGTACCAACGATCTGCGGCGGCGGCGGGACCGGCAGCGAATCGCTGGCCGGCGGCTGCGCGGCGGCCGGGGTGGCGGCAGCGGCGGCGGGCTTGGCCGCG
>NZ_LXSD01000550.1:0-7897 GCF_017168095.1 Lysobacter enzymogenes
CCGCGCCGGGGCCGGCGCTGCGCTGGGCGCGCGCGCCGCGCGCGCGCGGGACGGACAGGCGTCGGCTCATGGCGCGGCTCCCAGCGGCGTAGCGTCGCGATCGACTTCCTTGGCGTCCGGTGCGGCCACCGTCGACAGTCCGGCGGCGTCGCTGAAGGTCGGATCGCCGATGCGGATGTCGGTGATGGTTCCGCTCTCGATCTTCAGCGTCACCGTCATGGTCATCGCGGCCAGGCCGCCGATCTTGATCGTGAGGGTGTTGAGGGTGATGCCGGCGGTGCGGCCCAGGCGGGTCTGGCTTTCGACGGTCTTGCCGTCCTTGGTGCGGAAGGCGCGGGTCTTGCCGGCGGTGAAGCCGGCGCCGGCGAAATGCAGCTGCGGCATCTCGACATCGACCAGGGTGCCGATGTTGGACTTGTGCAGCAGGATCTTGTTCTGGTCCTTGCTGTCGCGCTGCATGTCGACCCAGGTGTCGCCGTCGCCGAGCTTGCCGTCGCCGTTCTTGTCGCGGCCGATGCGGCCGTTGCCCAGCGCCAGTTCGCCGGCGAAGCCGATGAAGCCGTTGAGCCCGTCGGCGGCCTCGTAGGTGCGCTCCGGCGCGGTGCCCGGTTCGTTGGCCAGGCCTTCGATGGTCTCGCGCAGGTTGATCCGGCCGTAGTCGTCCGGGCCGGAATCGCCGTAGAAACCGGGCATCTTGCGCTTGAAGTCCTTGAGCACCTTCAGGTCGACGCCGTTGCCCAGGGTGATGATGTCCTCCGGGCCGGTGACGCCGCGCCGGGTCACGTCGCGGGTGTGCAGGCGCACGGCGTAGTTGGTCATGCCGCTGAAATCGATGACGCCGCCGTTGATGCTGGCGTCGATGTCCGGATCCGCCCACCAGTCCAGGTCGTACTCGCCGCTGATCTTGCCGTTGAGTCCCGACAGCGGCTCGACGATGAGCTTGCCGGGCGGATCCTTCCTTTCCGCCGCCTGCTCTTGGTTGAACTCGTCGGTGGCCTGCTTGAATTCGGCGTCGCTGAGCTCCTTCTTGTGCTCCTTGACGATGCTGACCTCCACGCCCTCGACGTGGATCTCGCCGATCCTGGCGGCGAGGAAGTCGATGCCTTCCTGGGTGCCCATGCCGCGCATGCCGGCGGCGATGTTGCTGATGCTCAGCAGCGGAATGCGGATGGTGTTCTTGTCCTTGTCGTTGCTGATGTTGAGCCCGCGCGCGATCACTTGCTGGATCGGCAGCGACACGGTGCCGTTGGGCTGGAACTGCGGCTTGATCCCCTTGGCTTCGAGCGCGCGCCCGTAGCCCTTGATGAAGGTCTTCTTGCCCTTGGCGTCGGTCAGGGTCAGGTCGGGATTGATCAGGCCCAGGCGGTTGAGCACGAAGCCGCCGTCGATGCCGGTGTGGACGATGTCGACGGTGCTGCCGTCGGGCAGGGTCTTGGTGCCGAGCTTGACCGTGCTGAACTTGATCCGGTCGGCGGTCAGCGGGCCGCCGTTGACGTCGGCGACCAGGTGCTTGACCGTGCGTTCGTCGCCGAGAGTGTTGGCCAGGTCGGCGCTCAGGCCCTGGATCGCGAACGGCTGCTTGCCCGGCTTGCCGGGTTTGCGCGGGGTGCCTTCGACCTTGAGGCCGCTGAGCGTGGAGGTGCCGTCCAGGGCGTTGCTGTCGAAGCCGCCGACGCGCAGATGGCCGATGCTGGCGACGCTGGCGTTGATGTCCTGGACGGAGCTTTCCTCCACGCCTTCGCCGTTGAGCCCTTTGGATTCGCCGTGATACGCGAAGGTGCGCGCGACGATGCCGTACAGGTCCAGGTCGCTGACCGCCAGCGTGGTCGGCGTCTTCTTGGTCTGGCCGGGATGGTCCGGGTCCGGATCCAGGCGGTAGTTCTGCCGCGCCTTGCCGAGCACGATCCGGTCGATGGTGACCGAACCCAGGCCCAGGGTCCTGGGCGCGTCGGTGTACTTCATGTCGGCGAGCATCGCGCCGGAGATTTCCACGCCGCTGGCCTCGGTGTAGTCCGGCCCGATCGCGACCTTGCCGACGATGCCCCTGCTGCCGAAGCGGGTGTCGAGCTTGTCGGTGTGCAGGCGGCCAGCGGTGCGCTCGATCTTGCCCACATCGACCGTGTACTCGCCCGGGCCGACCACCTCCACGCTCATGCCGCGGCCCTTGAGCGCGACGCCGGCGCTGAGCGCCGAACCGATCGCGCTGTAGTGCGCCGAGGTTTCATACTGGCCGAGGTCGATCTTGCCGGCGCTGAGCTTCTTCTCCGGCGTCCATTCGAGCCCGGTGACGTCCAGGTTCTGCAGGTACAGCGGCACGAACGGCGTCATCTCGCGCGCCTCGTAGTAACCGGCGCGGCGCAGTTCGACCCGGTTCTCGGCATCCTGGTAGATCAGCTCCTCGGACTCGACCTGGCCCACATGCAGGCTGTCGATGCGGATCTTGCCGAGTTCGCGCTCGGTCTTGGCGGTCTGGCCGGGCTTGGTCTTGGCCGGCACTTCGCGGGTTTCGATCCGGCCCTTGAGCTTGAAGTCGGTCAGCGTGGTCGGCTTGTTCGACTCGACGAAGCCGGCCTCGCCGACTTTCCAGTGCACGCCGGCGACCTTGAGGCTGCCGAAGTGGATGTCGTCGATGTCCAGCGCGCCCGCCTTGTAGCGCAGGCTGGCGCCGAAGTCCTTGAGGGTCAGCCGCACCCAGCCGTCGGGGCCGCGCACGTAGGCGTCGGTGAGGTCGAGATCGCCGATCTTGGCCGCGACCGTGCCGTCCTGCAGCAGGTCGACCCGGATCGCGCGCGCGTCGAGCCGGCCGTGGCCGGCCCAGGTGTCGACCAGGGCCTTGCTCACCACCAGGTTGTCGATCGAGTCGATGCCCAGCGACACCGGCTTGCCCTTGCGGGAGGAGGTCAGCTTGACCTGCGCGTCCTTGTCCGCCGGCAGCTCGATGTCGATGCCGTCGGCGTGCACGCCGTTGATCGAGCCCGAGGCGATGGCGACGTCGAGCTTGCGTTCGGACAGCTTCAGCCCGAGGCCGTTGCCGTACAGCCTGTCGAGCGAGAACGAGTCGATATGCGCCTTGGACAGGCGGTAATCGGCCAGTTCGCGGCTGCCCTTCACCCGCGATACCAGCTCGACCGAGCCGGAGAACTTCAGCCCTTCGATGCCGCTGGCGCCGTCGGACCACATCTGGCTGACCGATTCGCCTTCGCTCGAGGTCAGCAGGAACTGCTGCAGGCTCAATGAGTCGACTTCGAATTTCGGCACCTGGACGGTGATCTTGTCCATTTCCTTCTTGGCGCTGATGTCGAGCCGGGTCTCGCCGATCTCGAACGAGCCGGCGTCGCCTTCCAGCCCGCTGTCGGGCTGGTGCCCGGCGGTCTGGATCTGTTGCAGGGCGAAGCGCTTGAACAGGCGCTGGTTGTTGCCGCCGGTGCCGGTCACGGCGACGCCGCCGCGTTCGAGCACGTCGAGCGGATGGATGCCGCCGCCGAGCGCGTCCGACAGCAGATCGCCGGCGCCGCTGACCTTGACCCCGAACTCGTCGAGCTCGGTGTTGGCCACGCCGTACTGGGCCAGGTCGTAGGCGATGACGCCGTCGACCTCGGCCACCGCGTCCTTGGCCTTCTTGATCTCCTCCGGCGTCTTGGCGCGTTGCAGGCGCAGGTAGGCGTCCTGGCGCTGGTCGGCCAGCGCCTGCAGTTCGGCGACCAGGGTCGCGAGCTTGGCGACTTGTTTTTCCAGCGCCGGCTTGTCGGCGTCGGCGGCGGTGCGCGCTTTCTCGCGCAAGCCGTGCAGGCGCTGGTTCAGCAGGCCCAGCCGCGGCACCACGCCGAGGCCGACGATGTTGAGCTGCTTCAAACCGGCTTCGACCAGATTGCCGCGTTGCTTGACGCTGGCGTAGGCGCCGGTGAGCGTGGCCTTCTCGAACAGCAGGCCGTGGTATTTGCTGCGCGCCTTGTCGATGCGCAGCGAATCGACGCCGGCATCGGCGTCGCGCAGATGCTTCTTCCACTCGCTCCAGTCGAGCAGGCCGTTGGCCGGGATCGCGCCGGCGTGCAGGCCGTCGGCGACGATGCGCTCGACCTCGATGCCTTGCTGCGGCAGTTGCAGCCCGGCGATATCCACGTGCTGGG
Organism: Lysobacter enzymogenes; assembly: GCF_017168095.1. Lineage (GTDB taxonomy): Bacteria > Pseudomonadota > Gammaproteobacteria > Xanthomonadales > Xanthomonadaceae > Lysobacter > Lysobacter enzymogenes_D. The sequence continues at coordinate 4,128 of NZ_LXSD01000550.1, forward strand.
CGGCCAGGCCGACGCGGCCGCTGGCCAGGTCGACTTCCAGGCGGGCGCGGGTCAGGTCGATGGACTCCACGATCAGCGCCGCATCGGCGGTCAGCAGCTTGCGCAGCGCGCGGAACTCGGTCAGTTCGCTCGCGCTCAGCGACGACAGGCCCATCGCCACCATCGCCTGGTAGCGCCGCGCCTTGGGCTTGAGCGCCTTGAGGCTGTCGGCCAGCGCCTGCAGTTCCGGCCGCTTGGACACATCGCCGAGTTCCTTGAGCTTGGCGTCGAGATCGCGCTCGCTGAGCACGCCGCCGGCGATGCTGAGCCGGCCGGTGTGCACGTCGCCGAGTTCGAGCACGAAATCGCCGGGGCGGTCGGGCGAGACCAGCGACGGCTCGCCGAGCCCGAACTGCGCGCGCAGGGCGGTGCGCTGCGGCGTTTCGGTCGGGCTCGACAGCAGGCCGAGCATCGCCGAGCTGCTGCCCTGGCCGTGGAGGTGGTTGAGCGTGATCGGCTCGGCGCTGGTCACCGTGCCTTCCACGCCCGAGACCGCGGCCTTGCCGATGTCGAGGAAGGCGCCGCCCCGGTCTTCGAAATCGATCCGGTCCAGGTCGGTCTGCAACTGCGATTGCTGCGCCGGAGTCAGGCCGCCGGCGCGGATCCTGGCCTGGATGGCGAGGTATTCCTGCTCCTGTTTTTCGACCTGCGCGCGCTGGCCTTCCAGCTCGGCGGCGCGCTGGTCGAGTTCGGCCAGCGCCTGCGCGGCGTCGCCGCGGCCCTGCAGCGCGGCCTTGCGCTGGGCGATGGAGGCCAGCTCGGCGCGCAGGCGGGTGGCCTTGTTGAGGCCTGCGCGCAGGGCGAAGTCCTGCACCTCGGCCTTGGCCACGCGCTGGCCGCCGCTGCTGGCGAAGCCTTCGGCGGTCAGGCTGGCGAAGCTCATGTCGATCGCGCGGATGCGGCTGGTCAGATCGCTGCCGAAGCGGTTGTCCGGCTCCAGGCCTTGATCGCCGAGGCCGCGCACGCGGTTGATGCCGGCGGCCATCAGCCCCACCGCCGCCAGCTGCGCCAGCCACGGCAACACCATCAGCACCAGCAGCGGGAACGGGATGTAGCGGCCCTTGCGCTGCGCAGGCGGCGCGCCGCGGCTGGAATCGACGCTGCCTGCGGCCAGCCGCAGCGCGGTCACGCTGAGCTTGGCGATGGTGTACATCGCCCGGCTCTTGGCGTAAAGCACGTCGTTGGCGACCAGCGACTCCAGGCTGACCTGCGCCTGCGCGGCCTGGCCCTGGTTCTGCGAGTCGTAGGCGGCGCGGATGTGCAATTGGCGCAGATCGACTTGCCCGGTCTGGATCGTGCTGCCGTCGCGCTGGATGTTGCTCGATTCGATCAGCAACTGCGGCAGGATCAGCTCGGCCGACTTGCCTTCGCCTTCCAGCCAGCCCGGGTCCAGCAGCAGGGTCAGCTTGTTGGTCTGCGCGCCGATCGGCTCCTGCTTGCTGCCGCGCTTGGCCGGCTTGGCCAGCTGCGCGCCCATCAGGTCGCCGCCCATGAACTTCTGCACGTCGTTGAGATCGAGCTGGGCGCCGATCTTGCCGTCGACGAACAGCACGTCCATGTTCCACAACGTCACCAGCCCGCCCCACAGGCTGCGCAGCGAGGCGAACACGCCTTCCTCGTACCAGCGCGTGCCCTTGAGCATTTCCGGCTCGTACTTGTCGCGCTTGGTCGCCGGGTTCCACAGCCGGAATTCGTCGATCAGCGCCGCCAGCTGGGGCTGCTTGCCGATCACATCGAAGCTCTGCGAGCGCTCGAACGCGTAGCGGTGCTCGGACATCGCCATCGCCATGCGCAGCGTGCCGCGCAGGGCGACTTCGTTGGCCTTGGTCCAGAATTCGGGATCGTTGAGCTGGGCCAGCACGCCGGCGCGGTCGGTGCCTTCGCGGTCGCCGACGTAGGCATTGATGTCGCGCGCCTGGCGCATCGCCGGGCCCATCTCGGACTGGATCCGCGCCCAGGTGTCGGGGTTGTCGCGGATGAAGGCCTGGCGTTCGTCGTCGGGCAGGGCCTTGACGCACTGGAACGCCAGATAGGCCTCCCAGTCCTTGACCATCCAGTCGCTGAAAAGGCCGCGGCTGACCAGCTCGCGCGCCTGCGCGCGCACCCGCAGCGGGTCGCGGGCGAGGATGATCTTCAAGGTCGCGACGCGGTTGCCCTGGTCGAACAGGAACGATTCGGGCAGCTCGCCGAACAGCTCGTCGATGTAGCCCAGGCTGTCGAGCTCGCGCAGGCAGGCCTGCAGCAGGATTTCGTCGCCCGCGCTTTCGTGTCCGGGTTCGAGCGAGCCGGCGCCGAGCTTGACCAGGTCGCCGTACAGCTCGATCGCCTCGCTGTCGCGGTAGATGCCGCGGCGCCGGTCCTTGAACTTGGCCACCAGCGCCTGCAATTGCGCGCGCGCGTCGCCCTGGTCCAGGCGCTGGCGCTGGGCGCCGGAGGCATCGTAGTAATAGGTGTCGGTATCGCTGCGCCAGCCGCCGGGCTCGCTGGCGCCTTGCGCGCCGAGCTTGAGCATGCGCTCGTACTCGTCCTTGTCGGCGGCCTTGCGCACTTCCAGCACCGGCAGTTTCAATCCGGTCGTCGCGTCGCGCGGCAGCTTGTCGATCAGGCGCAGGTAGTACTTTCCGCCTTCGCGCTGGCGGAAGCGGTACTGCGCCGGCATCGGCAGGGTCTGCAGCAGGCGATAGGCGAACAGCGCCTCGTGCTCGCGGATGGCCCAGTCGAGCAGGTGGTAGGACAGCAGGTCTTCGAGCAGTTGTTCGTTGCGGTAGGGCAGGCGGGTCTGCACCAGCGCGGCCAGGGTCTGGGTCTGCCACGGCGCGGACTGGCCGATGAAGGCCGACGGCGGCAGCAGGTCGATGATGAGATCGACCAGTCCGTCGCGTTCGAGCTGTTCGCCGATGTAGCCGAAGCGGGCGTCGTCGGCGAGCTGCGGGAACAGCAGCTGCAGGGCGGCGATGGCGTCGTTGGCGTTGGGGTGGCGCGGCTGGCCGTCGCCGTCGCGCGGGGTCTGCAGGCGCTCGCGGATCTGCGTGACCAGGTCGTTGGCGCCCTGGTCGTTGGCGTGGGCGAGCAGGCGCTCGCGTTTTTTCGCCAGCGCCGCCTCGTCGTCGACCGCCTGCTTGCGCGCCTTGGCGAGCTTTTCCAGAACGTCCGGCGTCGGCGCGGGCGCATGCACCAGGCGCGCGATGGTTTCGCCTTTTTCCGATGCGCGCAGCTCTTCCCAGGCCGGCGCGGGCAGGTTGCCGACGATGTAGACCAGGGCCTGGGTTTCTTCCAGGTCCAGCCCGCCGTCGGGCAGCGCGCGCAGGGCCTTGAGGTCGATCGCCTCATAACGCTCCGGCTCCAGCGCCTTGTAGCTGGCCAGCACCGAGCGGCGGTGCTGGTACATGTGCGGCGGGTTGATGTTGTCGGCCAGCCAGTAGCGGTGCTGGGCGTCCAGCGCGCCGACCATGGCCACGGCGACGTCGAACGGCGCGGTGTCGAGGATGCGCATGATCTTGAACACGTCGCCGTCGGACACCCACCAGCCGTCGAGCGCTTCGCGGATCGAATCGAGCTCGCGCGAGCGGCTGGTCTTGACCGAATCGGCCAGCGGCGGCGATTGCGCCGCCTCGGTGGTTTCGCTCTTGCCGGTATCGGCCGCGGCGCGCGCGCTGCGCAGCGCCACGCGCGGGCGCGGCAGGCTCTCGCGGCGGGCAAACGCGGCGCCGATGGCGTCGGCCTCGGCCTCG
>NZ_LXSD01000551.1:0-6614 GCF_017168095.1 Lysobacter enzymogenes
CCCGCGCCCGCGACTGCGCGCCAGGCCCGCCGCGCCGACGCGGCCGAGCGAGCCACCCACGAAGCGGTGCAGCGCGTGCAGGACGCGGCCCCGGCCTTGCCCGAGAACATCGCCCTGGTGCTGCAAGGCGGCGGCGCGCTCGGCGCCTACCAGGCCGGCGTCTACCAGGGACTGTTCGAAGCCGGCATCGCCCCGAACTGGATCGCCGGCATCTCCATCGGCGCGTTCAACACCGCGATCATCGCCGGCAACCCGCCGGAAAAGCGCATGGCCGCGCTGCGCGAGTTCTGGGACACGATCTCGCGCCCGAACGTGTTTCCTTCGACCACGCTGGGCCAGGAGGCGCGCTTCGACGGCATCGACGCCGACACCCGCGCCTGGCTCGACACCTGGGAAGCCTGGCGCGCGATCGTCGAAGGCCAACGCGGGTTCTACGTGCCGCGCGCCTGGCTCGGCCCCGACCCGGCGCTGCTGGCCGGCGGCCAGCCCGGCCCCGGCGCGGCGAGCTGGTACGACACCTCGCCGATGATCGCCACGCTCAATCGGCTGGTCGACTTCGACCGGCTCAACGACGACGGCATCCGCGTCAGCGTCGGCGCGGTCAACGTGCGCACCGGCAACCTGGAATATTTCGACAACACGCAAATGCGCCTGGACGCGCGCCACATCCTCGCCTCCGGCGCGCTGCCGCCGGCGTTTCCGGCGATCGAGATCGACGGCGAGTTCTACTGGGACGGCGGCCTGGTCTCGAACACGCCGCTGTCGCAGGTGCTCACCGCCAGCCCGCGCCGCGACACCCTGGTGTTCCAGGTCGACCTGTGGAACGCGCGCGGCGAGCTGCCGCAGAACCTGCTCGACGTGGCCGAGCGGCAGAAGGAAATCCAGTACTCCAGCCGCACCCGCCTGATCACCGACACCCAGCGCGTGTTCCAGCACTATCGGCGCTTGCTGCGCGAGCTGCTGGAGGAAATCCCCAGCGACGTGCGCGCCAGCAACCCCTGGGCCCAGCACGCGGCCGAACTGGCCTGCGACCGCCGCTACAGCGTGATCCACCTGATCTACCGCGACCGCGCCAAGATCGGCCACTTCAAGGACTACCAGTTCGGCCGGGTGGCGATGCGCGAACACTGGCTGTCGGGGCAGGGCGACATCGCACGCGCGCTGGCCCATCCGGACTGGCTGCAACTGCCGCAGGGCGAATCGGCGTTCGTAGCGCACGACGCGACCGCGCCGTAAGCGCGCGGCCGCGGATTCATCGCAATGAGCTGACGTTTGTCAGCCCGCCCAACGACCGCCCGCATCGCACCGATAACCCCCTGTAGGAGCGGCGCAAGCCGCGACCGCGCCATCCGGCGTGCGACGCAAGCGGCTACCCCGCGCTCGCGGCTCGCGCCGCTCCTACCGGCGGCCCATGCGGGAGCGCAGCCGTTCCTCCGCGATGCCGCGGCCGGTCCTCGCACAGGCTGATGCGCGCCGGCGGCCGAAGGTTTGCATGACTTACGCCAGTTAGCGCGCCGCCGCCGCGCCGTTAGTCTGCGCGCCGTCGCGGTGCCGTTCGCCGCGATCCGCCCGCGGCGTTGCGCGTCCGGGAAGGTCCACGCCGTTGGGGGAGCGCGCCATGCGCCATCGTTATTCGTTCACCGTCCGGGCCGCCGCGCGTGCCGCCGCCTGCGCCGGCCTGCTGGGCGCGCCGTGCGCGCAGGCGCTGGAAATCGACGGGCGCATCGACCCGCAGGAGTGGAGCCAGGCGCGCCGCATCACCGACTTCCGCCACACCCAGCCGCTGTCGCGCGAGCCTTCGCGGCTGCCGACCGAAGCCTGGCTGATGGCGACCGAGCGCGGGCTCGCCGTGGCCTTCCGCAACGTCCAGCCGGCCGGCGTGCCGCGCATGCGCCAGCACACCCAGCGCGACGGCGACGGCACCGTCGACCGGGTCAACCTGTACGTGGACTTCGACGGCGACGGCCGCACCGGCTACAACTTCACCGTGACCCTGGCCAACGGCATCACCGACGCCACGGTCACCAGCGAAAACCAGTTCAACAACGACTGGGACGGCGACTGGCGCCACGCCACCAGCGAAGACGAGCAGGGCTGGTCGGCGGAGATGCTGATCCCCTGGCACATCGCGCCGATGCGCCAGGGCCAGGGCGGCGCGCGCACGCTCGGCATCCAGCTCGACCGGGTCATCGCCTCCAGCGGCGAGCGGGTGTCGTGGCCGGCGGTGCACTACACCGAGGCGCGCTACCTGTCCGCGTTCGAGCGCATCGAGGTGCCCGCCTACAAGCAATCGCTGCTGGCGATCACGCCGTACGTGGTCGGCATCGCCGACGCGGTCGGCCACGGCAGCGACGTCGACGGCGGCCTGGACCTGTTCTGGAAGCCCAGCGGCCGGTTCCAGCTCAGCGCCACGCTCAACCCGGACTTCGGCCAGGTCGAAAGCGACGAGCTCACCGTCAACTTCAGCGCCACCGAGACCTTCTTCAGCGACAAGCGCCCGTTCTTCACCGAGAACCAGGGCTTTTTCGACGTGCCGTTCGGCTCGTACAACAACAACAGCCGGCTGATCTACACCCGCCGCGTCGGCGGGCCGGCCGACGACGGCAGCGGCTCGGGCGACGTGACCGCGGCGGTCAAGCTCAACGGCAGCGCCGGCGGCTTCAATTACGGCGTATTCGCCGCCGACGAGGGCGACGAGGCCGGGCGCGACTTCTACGCCGCGCGCGTCACCCGCGACTTCGCCCGCTTCGGCCTGGGCGCGATGGCCACGCGCGTGCAGCGGCCGTTCCTGGACCGCACCGCCAACGTCTACGAGTTCGACCAGCGCTGGGCGCCGAACGCGCAATGGTCGCTGCGCGGCACCGTGGTCGCCTCCGACGTGGAGCAGGCCGGCCGCAGCTTCCGCGACAGCGGCGCGCAGTTGCGCATCGATTACGACATGGGCGGCGGCTGGCGCCAGCAGCTGTACGGCCTGCACCTGGGCGGCGAGCTGATGCTCAACGACTTCGGCTACCTGGAGCGCAACAACTTCAACTACCTGCGCTACGACCTGGGCAAGCGGGTCAGCGACCTGCCGGCGGATTCGGCCTACGCCGGGCAGGACTGGCATTTCGCCGTGTCGCGCCGCTACAGCGACGACGGCGTGCGCATCGCCGACGCGATCGCGGTCAACCGCCGCAGCGACATGCGCGACGGCGGCCGCCAGTTCGTCGAAGCGGCGCTGTGGAGCGGCGGCCACGACGATCTGCTGACCCGCGGCAACGGCGTGGTGCGGATGCCGGCGAAGGGCTTCCTGAGCTACGAGCGGCTGCGCCCGCAGCGCGGCGGCAGCCCGTGGTCGCTGTACACCGAGGCCTATTACAAGGCCGACGGCCTCGGCGATCTCGACCAGGGCCGGGTCACGCTGTATCTGGAGCCGAACTATCACGTCAACGACCGCATGGCGCTGTTCGCCGGCGTCGAATACAGCCACGACCCGGCCTGGCTGCTGTGGCGCGGCGACAACCGCGTCGCCGATTTCCGCGCCGACATCCTCAGCCTCAACGGCGGGCTGGAGTGGTTCATCGACGACAGGCAGGAACTGCGCGTGCGCCTGGAGACCATCGGCGTGGACGCGCGCCGGCGCCGGGTCTATCGCGTCGACGGCGCCGGACGGCCGTTGCCGGTCGAGGAGGACGTGCCGGACTTCAGCTTGCGCAATCTCGCGTTCCAGGTGCGCTATCGCTACGAACTGGCGCCGCTGTCGTACCTCTACATCGCCTACGTGCGCGGCGGCGAGATGTTCGAGGAAGGCGACCGTCGCCGCGATGTCGGCAGCGAGTTCGGCGACGCGTTCAGCCTGCGCGACAGCGAGCAGTTGCTGGTGAAGCTGTCGTATCGGTTCGAGATCTGAGCGCAGCGCGAGTCTCAACGCAGGACAAGAGTGGAGCCGCGCGCACATCGGTTGTGGGCGCTGTTTTCCGCGGGTTTTCGCACCGCTATGCGCTTGCGCGATGCGCCGGCGCGGCGCGGCGGAAAGCGCATGGGGTTATCGGTTTCGACGAAATCCGCCGTGCTATTGCTTGCGCCCGGCGACGGCGCAAGCGCCGCGATGCGGTCGCGGCGCGCGATGGCCGAACGCCACCCACCGACTGGCTCATGGAGGAATACGATGAACGTTCGTGCAGTGTGCATCGCCGCTTCGGTTGTGACCTTGGCGCTGTCCGCATTCGCCGCCAGCGCGGCAGGCGGCAAGGGCGTCACCTGGCGCAAGGCCAGCCACGCCAACGGCGTGGACCGCATCGGCTGCTTCAGCCCGGAATGCGATGCGTATCAGGGCGATACCGTGTGTTCGGCGCGCTTGCCGGCGCTGTGCCTGAAGCAGGACGGCTCGCCGTCGCCGGTGCCGGTCGATTTCTACAACGGCTGGGCCAAGGGCAATATCGCCCTGAGCCGCGCGGTGCGCGGCGATTCGTTCAAGAGCCGCGCCGAAGCCGATGCCTTTTGCCGCGCCGAGTTCGGCCCGGGTTACCGCCTCGCCGAGCATCACGACGGCGGCGGCGGTTGGGGCTGGCAGGCGTACGGCAACATCGACGACACCACGCGGTTCTGGGTGACGGTCAACGATCAGCCCAGCAGCTGCTGGAACTGAGGCCGCCGCGGCGCGCCGTGCGTTCGCGCGGCGCGCCGCATCGCCGAGTCCGCCGCCTGCGCGTCAGCGCGCCGACCACTCCAGGCCGACATACACGCCGCGTCCGTCGCCGGGCAGGAAATTGCGCCCGTCGAGCCCGCGCGCGTCGGCGATGGTGTTCGTGCTGGCGATCCATCGGCGGTCGGCGAGGTTGCGCGCGTCGGCGAACCAGCTCCATTGCGCGCCGATCCGCCCGCCCGCGCGCAGCCCGGCCACGGTGTAGCCCGGCGCCTTGAAGCTGTTGGCGTGGTCGATGTAATAGCCCTGCGGCGTCCACTCGATGTTGGGCTCGAGATAGAAGCGCGCGTCCGGCGACCAGCGCAGCTTGGCGCGCAGTTGCTGCGGCGGCGCGCCGGCGAGGTGGTTGTCGCCGTAGACGCGGTCGCCCTCGAAGCGGAAATCGTTGTAGAGGTAGCTGGCCGAAACGGTCCAGTCGCGGGCGAAGGTCCAGCCGAGCCCGAGTTCGATGCCTTGGTGCAGGGTGCAGCCGGCGTTGACCGTGCCGAGCGGATTGCCGTTGCCGTCGTTGAGCGCGAGCAACTCGCCGCGGATGCGTGCGCGGTAGGCGGCGAAGTCCAGCGACAATCCGCCGCGCTCCAGGCGCAAGCCGATCTCGCCGCTGTCGGCGCGCTGCTTGTCGACCGGGGTGACGCCGGGGCCGCCGCTGAGTTCGCCGAAGCTCGGCGGTTCCAGGCTGCGGCTGAGGTTGGCGTAGAGCTGCAGTCCGTCGCCGGCGAGATAGCGCAGGCCGAGCTTGGGGCTCAGGCCGCTGTAATCCTTGTCGAAGCTTTCGTCGCGGCCCTGGGTGATCAGCAGGTCGCGCGAACGCCGCTGCGACCGCAGCGCCTGCGCGCCGAGCGAGACCGCCCATTGCGGCGTCAGCCAGCTCTGGTTCTCGATATAGAGCTTGGCGTTGCGCGCGCGCTGGTCGAAGCGGTTGCTCGGCGCGCCGGCGCGGCCGCCGACGTTGAACCAGCGGCGGTCGTCGATGTCGCCCTGGGCGAAGGCGGCGCCGGCGATCAGGGTGTGGCGCAGGCCCAGGCCCTGGTAGTCGCCGCGCCAGCGCAGGTCCAGGCCGTAGTCGCGGCTGTCCTGGCGCAGCACCTGGAAGATCGGATGGTCGAGCGATTTGTCGGCGTAGTAGGCCGACAGAGTCAGCATGCCGGCCGCCGACGGCGACCACGCCAGGCGCCCGGCGATGCGGTCCAGGCGATAGTCGCGGCGCTGGTTCTGGGCGAGGTTGCCCGGCGCGGCCAGGCGCGGATCGCGGCGCGACTCGGCCAGGGTGAGGTTGCCGGGCAGGGCCGAGCGCGTATCGACGTGGGTGAGGTAGACGCGGCCGTCGAGCGCGTCGCTGAAGCGGTAGCCGGCGTTGGCGAACAGGCGATAGTTCTCTTGTTCGGCGTGGTCGCGGAAGCCGTCCTGGCGCAGGCTGCTGAGGCTGGCGTAGCCGTCGGCGGCGGCGGACGCGCCGGCGGCGGCGATCTGGCCGCGGCGATAGCCGAACGCGCCGGTTTCCGCGCGCACGCGAAGGGGCGCGGCGTCCAGTCCGGTCGGCGAGACGAAATCGATCGCGCCGCCGAGCGTGGCGGCGCCGTATTCCAGCGCATTGGCGCCGCGATAGACCTCGATGTAGCGCGCGCTCAGCGGCTCCACCGCCTGGAAGTCGAAACCGCCGTCGGCGAGGTTGAGCGGGCTGCCGTCCTGCAGCAGTTCGATGCCGCGGCCGTGGAAGGTGCGCTGCAGGCCCGAGCCGCGGATCGACAGCCGCGCTTCCTCGGCGCCGAAGCGCGGCTGCACGAACACGCCGGGCGCGTAGCCGAGCGCGTCGGTCAGCGTGCCGACGCGGCCGTCGCGGTAGGACTCGCCGTCGATCCACGCGGTCGCGCCGGCGCGCTGGGCCAGGCGCTCGCGCGCCTGCGCGGGCGCGGCGACGGTGGCCGGG
>NZ_LXSD01000552.1:0-7057 GCF_017168095.1 Lysobacter enzymogenes
CGAGGCCGGCGACGCGCGCGACCGCCGTTACTTCGACGCCTTGCGGCAGGAGGCGCGATGAACGCGGCGAACTGGGACATGGCCGTCGCGGGCGCGCTCGCCGTCGCCGCTGCGTTGGCGATGGCGCGCACGGTCTTGCGCCAGTACCGCGCCGAACCGTCGTCGCGTTCGCGCGGCTGGCGCGTCGTGGCGCTGTCGCTGGCGCAGCCGCTGGTCGCCGTGTCGCTCTACTTCGTATTGTTCCCGCCACGTTTGCCGGAACAGGCCGGCACGTTGCTGGTCGCCACCGCCGGCGCCGGCGAGGAGGCGTGGCGCGAGGCCGCGGGCGAGATGCGCGTGGCGTTGCCGGAAGCGCCGCCGGCCATCGCCGGCGCGCGCGTGCCGGATCTGGCGAGCGCGCTGCGCCGCTATCCGCACAGCCAGCGCTTGCGCATCGTCGGCGCCGGACTGGCGCCGCGCGATCGCGACGCGGCGGGTGGCCTTGCCGTCGATTTTGCGCCCGCGCCGTTGCCGCGCGGCATCGTCGGCGCGTGGGCGCCGGCGCGGGTCGGCGAAGGCGAAGCGTTCACGGTGCGCGGCCAAGTCGAAGGCGCGAACGGCGGCGCGGTGGAACTGCTGGATCCGGCCGGCCAGCGCGTGGACCGCGCCGCGCTCGGCGCCGGCGCCGGTTTCGCCTTGGAAGCGGTGGCGCGCGTCGCCGGCCGCGCCGGTTTCGTCGTGCGCGCGGTGGATGCGCAGCAGCGCGAGATCGAACGCGTGGCGCTGCCGGTGTCGGTCGAAGCCGAACCGCCGGTGCGGGTGCTGCTGTTGGCCGGCGCGCCCGGGCCGGAACTCAAGTATCTGCGCCGTTGGGCCAGCGACGCCGGCCTCAAGCTGCACACGCAGATATCGGTCGGCGCCGGCCTGCAATTGGGCGACGCGCCGCTGCGCATCGACGCGCCGACGCTGGCCGGCTTCGACGCGGTCGTGCTCGATGAGCGCGCCTGGGAGGCGCTGGCGCCGGCGCAGCGCGCCGCGTTGATGACCGCCTTGCGCGGCGGCCTCGGCGTGCTGCTGCGCGCGACCGGGCCGCTGTCGCCGGGGGTGCGCGCGCAGCTGCGCGAGTTCGGTCTGGAGCCCGGCGCGGGCGACGACGGCAGCACGGTGCGCCTGCCGGCCGAAGGTTTCGACGAAGCCGCGCTGCGTGCGAGGTTGGGCCCGGGCAGCGTCGACGCGCCGCGTTCGCCGGAACAGGCGCCGCCCGCGTTGCCGAGCCTGACCCGGCGCGTTTTGGCGTTGGATGCGCCGGCCTTGCAGCCCTTGGGCGCCGACGCCGACGGCAAGGCCTTCGCCGCGTGGCGACCGGCCGGGCAGGGACGCATCGCGCTGTGGGGCTTGAGCGACAGCTTCCGGCTGGTGCTGGCCGGGCGCGAGGTCATGCACGCCCGGCTGTGGAGCCGGGCGCTGTCGGCGCTGGCGCGGCCGCGCGCGATAGCGCGCGCCGACATCGGCAGCGACGCGCGCGTGGGCGAGCGCGTGCGCGTCTGCGGCGTGGACGCGCAGGCGAAGATCGCCGCGCCCGACGGCGCGCGGGCCGATGTCTTGCCCGATCCGGCGGCGGGTCCGCGGGCCTGCGCCGGCTTCTGGCCGACCGTCGCGGGCTGGCATTCGCTGGAACAAGGCGAGCGGCGCCAGGACTTCTACGTGCGCGCCGCCGACGAGGCGCCGGGATTGCGCGCGAGCGAGCTGCGCGATGCGACCGCCGCGCTGGCGCTAGGTTCGGGCGGATCGGCGGTTACGGCCGCGGCAAACGCCGCGGCGCAAACCGGCGAACGCGGTTCGCCGTGGCCGTGGTTCGCGGCGTGGCTGGCGCTGTGCGCCGCGCTGTGGTGGTTCGAGCGCTCGCGCCTGGGGCGCGGCGCTGCGGCCGCGCTGGCGCAGGAGGAGCCCGCCAACTCGGGGCGGTGAGGTTCGAGGCGATCGCAGCCGAAGACGTCGGGGCTGAAGCCCCTCCCACAAAGCGCGGGCGGCGCCGCCGGAAACGTGTGGGAGGGCCTTCAGGCCCGACGCTTTCCGCTCAGCCGCGACAAACCCCAACCGCCGGCGCCACCGCAATCAGATCGACTGCATCCGCCCGCCATCGACCGCCAGGCTCACGCCGTTGACGTAGCCCGCCGCCGGCGAGCACAGGAACGCGATGCAGGCGCCGATCTCGGCCGGCTCGGCGAAACGCGCGGCCGGCACCGTCTTGCGCATGGCCTCGATCACCGCCTCGGGCGTCTGTCCGCTGCTGCGTGCGCGGTCGGCGACGATCTGCTCGATGCGCGCGGTGCGGGTGTAGCCGGGCAGCACGTTGTTGACGGTGATGCCGTCGCCGCCGAGTTCGCGCGACAAGGTCTTGGCCCAGCTCGCCACCGCGCCGCGGATGGTGTTGGACACGCCCAGGCCGGCGATGGGTTCCTTGACCGAGGTCGAGATCACGTTGACCACGCGCCCCCACTGCGCCGCGCGCATGCCCGGCAGCACCGCGCGCAGCAGGGCGTGGTTGGCGAGCAGGTGACGGTTGAAGGCATCCAGATACGCCGCGTCCTCGGCGGCGTGAGCCGGTCCGCCCGGCGGGCCGCCGGTGTTGTTGACCAGGATCTGCACCGGCTTGCCGGCGGCCAGGGCTTGCACCTGCGCCGACAGCGCGGCGTGTTCGGACACGTCGGCGGCGATCCAGCCGTGCGCCTGTGCGCCCTGGCGCGGCAGCTCGGCGGCGACCGCGGCGAGCGCGTCGGCGCGGCGCGCCAGCACGGTGACGTCGCAGCCCAGCAGCGCCAGTTCGCGCGCGGCGGCGCGGCCGATGCCTTCGGAGGCGCCGCAGACCAGCGCGTGCTTGCCGGTGAGATTCAGGTCCATACGCTAACTCCTGTGTGCGGCGGCCCGCAGCGCGGGCCGCGGTCAGTCTTGCGCGTCGGGCGCGGCCATGCGCTCGCGCATCAGCGCGGCGACCGCGCGGCTGTGCTCGCGCGGCTGCGCCTGCAATTGCGCGGCGACGCTTTCGCGATTGCCCGGCGGGTGGTTCTGGCTGAGCTTGAACTTCAGCTCGATGCGTTCGACCCGGAAGCGGAAGCCGACGATGCCGCGCAGTTGCCGGCGCAGCTCGTCGCGCTCGCTGTCGAAGCGCCAGTCGCCGCCGACGCGCGCTTCGTGGCGCGCGCTCAACTCGTCGACCAGCGCGGCCAGCGAGGCTTCGTCGTCGAAGGTGTCGAGGCGGCCGTGCAGGTGCGCGACCGCGTAGTTCCAGGTCGGCACGCGCGCGGCCGGCTCCTTGTCGAGGTACCACCCGGGCGAGACGTAGGCGTGCGGGCCGTGCAGGATCGCCAGCGCCGGGCCGGCGTGGCGCGCCTGCGGATTCGGCCGCGCCCAGTGGCCGCGCAGTTCGACCCGTTCGCCGTCGCGCGCGTACAGCAGCGGCAGATGGCTGACTTCCGGCGCGCCGTCGCGCACGGTGATCAGCGTGGCGAAATCGTCGGCTGCGGCGAGGCGGTCGAGCGCGGCGAGGTCGGCTTCGTCGAACGCGCGCGGCAGGTACACGGCCGGCTCAGTGCCGCGGCGGCAGTTTCTGCAGCATCTGCGCGGCCAGCGCGGCGTCGCTGCCGGCCTGCGGCGGCGACAGCTCGGCCAGGGCGAAGCCGCGCGCGGCGGCGTCGTCCTCGTCGAGGCCGTCGTACTGCACGAACTCGGCGTCCATCAACGCCGCGCGCGCGGTGTCGTCGCTGTCGTAGGGCAGGGTGTTGCCGTCGCTGTCGAGGACTTCGGCGGTGCCGGCCTCGAGCACGCGCAGGCGCGCCCAGATCACGGTGCGGCCGAGCGTGGCCAGCCACCATTGTTCGTTTTCGAATGTATCGGTCATCACGGCACCAGCAGGGAAAGCAGCCACAGCAGCCCGGCGCAGGCCAGCGCGGCGAAGGTGATCAGCAGCGAAACCCGCGCCGGCGTCGCCAGGCCGTCGAGGTTGCGGTCGCCGGCCGCGCGGTAGCGCCGGCGCAGCAGCCAGTTCCACGCCGCCGGGGTCACGAACGCGGCTTCGCCGAGTTCGCCGCGCAGCGCCGGGTGGCGGTCGCGCAGGTGCACCAGCGCCAGCGGCCAGAAGATCGCGAACGCGCACAGGGCGGAGATCGCGATGCCTACGAAGGTCAGGGCCAGGAACAGGATCATCCGCTGCCTCTTGGTGGGGTTGCGGTGAGGCGGGCGCTGAACGGTCGCCGCGCCGCCTCGCGATCGTCATCCCCGCGCAGGCGGGGATCCAGAGACTTCAGCGCCATGCCTGGATGAAGCCCTGGGTTCCCGCTTGCGCGGGAACGACGGGAGGGGGCGGACGCGTCCGCCCGGAAACGGTCAAAACTCCGCGCTGCCCGGCGCGCGCGGATAGGCGATGGCGTCGCGGATGTTCGCCAGCCCGCACACGTACACCACCAGCCGCTCGAAGCCCAGGCCGAAGCCGGCGTGCGGCACCGTGCCGTAGCGGCGGAAGTCGCGGTACCAGCCGTAGTGCGCCGGGTCCAGGCCGAACTGGGCCATGCGCGCGTCGAGCACGTCCAGGCGCTCCTCGCGCTGGCTGCCGCCGATGATCTCGCCGATGCCCGGGGCCAGCACGTCCATCGCCGCGACGGTCTTGCCGTCGTCGTTGAGGCGCATGTAGAAGGCCTTGAAGTGCTCGGGATAGTTCAGCACCACCACCGGGCGGCCGACGTGTTCCTCGGTCAGCCAGCGCTCGTGCTCGGTCTGCAGGTCCAGGCCCCATTCGACCGGGAACTCGAACTTCTTGCCGGATTTTTGCAGCAGCGCGATCGCGTCGGTGTAGTCGATGCGTTCGAACGGCGAGTTGACGAACGCTTCCAGGCGCTTGATCGCGTCGGGCTGGACCCGCTCGGCGATGAACGCCATGTCGTCGGCGCGCTCGTTCAACACCGCGCGGAACAGGTACTTGAGGAAGTCCTCGGCGACCTGCGCGTTCTCCATCAGGTCGGCGAAGGCGATCTCCGGCTCGATCATCCAGAACTCGGCCAGGTGGCGCGTGGTGTTGCTGTTCTCGGCGCGGAAGGTCGGGCCGAAGGTGTAGACCTTGCTCAGCGCCAGGCAGTAGCCCTCGACGTTGAGCTGGCCGGACACGGTCAGGAAGGTTTCCTTGCCGAAGAAATCGCGCGAGAAGTCGACCGCGCCGTCCTTGCCGCGCGGCAGGTTGGCCATGTCCAGCGTCGATACGCGGAACATCTGCCCGGCGCCTTCGGCGTCGGAGGTGGTGATGATCGGCGTGCTGATCCAGTAATAGCCGTTCTCGTGGAAGTAGCGGTGCACCGCCTGCGACAGGCAATGGCGGATGCGGGTGACCGCGCCGAACAGGTTGGTGCGCGGGCGCAGGTGGGCGAATTCGCGCAGGTATTCCAGCGAGTGCTGCTTGGGCTGCATCGGGTAGGTCAGCGGATCCTCGACCCAGCCGACCACGTCCAGCTTCGTCGCCTGGATCTCGAAGCTCTGGCCCTGGCCCTGCGAGGCGACCAGGGTGCCGGTGGCGATCACCGAGCAGCCGGCGCTGAGGTGCCTGACCTCGCTGTCGTAGTTGGCCAGCGCATTGGTCGCCACGACCTGGATCGGCGCGAAGCAGGAGCCGTCGCTGACATTGACGAAGCTCAGCCCGGCCTTGGAGTCGCGGCGGGTGCGCACCCAGCCGCGGACCGTGACTTCGCCGCCCGCCGGGAGCTTGCCTGCGAGTGCCTGTTCGACGCTTACCACCGTCATGTCGTGCCGCCTTACGCGTTGCAATGTGAGGGACGGCGATGATAACGGATGATTCCGGCGCAGCGCGCCGCGGCGTGGGCCCGTAGACTGCGGCAAGGATCACGGCTGACGGGGGCGCGGCATGGGCGAGGGCGGGACGGGAGCATTGCGGCGCGGCGGACACTGGCGCTTGGGCGCGGCCTTGGGGCTGATGCTGGCGGCGCTGCAGGCCGGCGCCGCGCCGGCGGCGACGGCGAAGCCGGCCGAACCGATCGCGCTGGAGTCGGTGACGCTGGAGCCGGTGACGCTGGACGCCGCGCGCGCCGCGCACTTCGCCGAACTGGCGCTGGCCTGCGTGGATCGCGAGTACCCCAACAAGATCGCCCACCGCCTCGACAGCGCCGCCGATGCGGCCCCGCCGTCGCGGCTGTACCCGGCCTTTTACGGCTGCTACGACTGGCATTCGGCCGTGCACGGGCACTGGCTGCTGGCGCGGCTGGCCCAGCGGTTTCCCGCCGAGCCCTTCGCCCAACGGGCGCGGCAGGCGCTGGACCGGCACCTGACCGCGGCCAACCTCGCCGGCGAACTGGCCTATTTGCGCCATACCGACGACGACGGCTTCGAGCGTCCCTACGGCCTGGCCTGGCTGCTGCAACTGGGCGCGCAACTGCGCGGCTGGGACGACCCGCAGGCGCAGCGCTGGGCGCAGGCGCTGGAACCGCTGGAACGCGAGGCCGCGGCGCGGCTCGGCCGCTGGCTGCCCAAGCTGACCCGGCCGATCCGCGTCGGCGAGCACAGCCAGACCGCGTTCGCGTTCGGCCTGGCCCTGGACTGGACCCAGGTCAGCGGCGACGGCGCGCTGCGCCAGGCGCTGCTGGCGCGCACCCGCGACTATTACCTCGGCGACCGCGACTGCCCGCTGGCCTACGAGCCCTCCGGCCAGGACTTCCTGTCGCCGTGCCTGGCCGAGGCCGACCTGATGCGGCGGGCGCTGGCCCCAGCCGAATTCGCGCGCTGGCTCGGCCGTTTCCTGCCGCAGATCCCGCGCCGCGCGCGCGCCGACTGGCTGGCGCCGGGCGTGGTGCTGGACCCGGCCGACGGCAAGCTCGCCCATCTCGACGGGCTCAACCTCAGCCGCGCCTGGATGCTGGAAGGCATCGCCGCCGGCCTGCCGCCGCGCGACCGCCGGATCGGCGCGCTGCGCGCCGCCGCCGCGCTGCATCGCGAGCTGGGCCTGCGCGCGGTCTCGGATGCGCATTACGCCGGCTCGCACTGGCTCGGCAGCTTCGCCACCTACCTGCTGGCGCCGCCGCGG
>NZ_LXSD01000553.1:0-3737 GCF_017168095.1 Lysobacter enzymogenes
GACGCACGGCCGCACGCGGCCGCGAACGCGCCGGGCGCCGCGCGCATCGCCGCCGCCGCGCTCCAGTTTTCGAGGTAATCGCATGAACAAACGCATCGCCGTGGTCAGCGGCGGCATCGGCGGGCTCGGCAGCGAGATCTGCCTGGCCCTGGCCCGCGCCGGCCGCCGCGTGATCGCGCTGGACCTGGGCGCGCGCGAACAACGCGTCGCGCAATTCGCGCAGCAGACCCAAGGCCACGACATCGCCTTCGAAGCCGCCGACGTCGGCGACTTCGACGATTGCGCGACGGCGGTGCAGCGCATCGTCGGCCGCGAGGGCGCGATCGACATCCTGGTCAACGCCGCCGGCATCACCCGCGACGGCAGCCTGCGCAAGATGGACAAGCGCGCCTGGGACGAGGTGCTCAACGTCAACCTCGACGGCGTGTTCAACCTGTGCCGGCACACCGTCGACGCGATGGCGCAGCGCGGCTTCGGCCGCATCGTCAACATCAGCTCGGTCAACGGCCAGACCGGCCAGTTCGGCCAGACCAACTATTGCGCGGCCAAGGCCGGCATGCACGGCTTCACCATGGCGCTGGCGCGCGAGGTGGCGCGCAAGGGCGTGACGGTGAATTCGGTCTCGCCCGGCTATTGCGAGACGGCGATGGTGATGGCGGTGGCGGAGGAGGTCCGCAGCAAGATCGTCGAGTCGGTGCCGGTGGGACGGCTGGGCAAGCCGAGCGAGATCGCGCGTACGGTGGAGTTCCTGACCGCGGACGAGGCCGGCTTCATCACCGGCGCGAACATTCCGGTCAACGGCGGCTTGTTCATGAGCTTCTGATGGGTGCGCCTGCTCCCTGTAGAAGCGGCGCGAGCCGCGGCTGCGAAACCTCGCTTGCGTCGTAGGCGCAATGTCGGGGTCGCGGCTTGCGCCGCTCCTACAGGGGCTGCGGGTCAGTTCGCGGCCAGTGGCTTGTTGGCGCAGTTGGCCTGGTAGAACTTCAGCGCGGTCGGCATCAGTTGCTGCAGCACCTGGATGCGGTTGGCCGGGTCCGGGTGGGTCGAGGCGAATTCCGCCGGCCGCTGGCCGCCGCCGAGCTGCGACATGCGCTGCCACAGCGGCACCGCCTGGCGCGGGTCGTAGCACGCCGCCGCGGCCAGCATCAGCCCGACCTTGTCGGCCTGGGTCTCGTGGTTGCGGCCGTACGGCAACACCAGGCCGTACTGCGCGCCGGCGCCGAGCGCGCCCATGATCATCTGCTGCTGTTGCGGGTCCATCCCGCCGACCGCCGCGCCGGCCGCGACCTGGCCGAGCTGCACCAGCTTCTGCTGGGCCATGCGCTGCGAGCCGTGGCGCAGCAGCGCATGGGCGATCTCGTGGCCCATCACCACCGCCAGCGCGTCGTCGTTCTGGGTCACCGGGAACAGGCCGGTGTAGACCGCCATCTTGCCGCCGGGCAGGCAGAAGGCGTTGGCCTCCTGCGAATTGATCACCGCCACGCTCCACTTGAAGTTGCGGTAGTCGGTCGGCGCTTCCTGGTTGTTCTGCCGCGCCAGCGCCTCGGTGACCTGCGGCACCTTGTCGATCAGACGCTGGGCGATCTGGCTGACCGCCTGACTCTGCGGCGCGCTGGAGGCCAGCAGCGCGCGTTGCGAGGTGGCGTCGTTGAGCACCTGCACGAAGGCCTGCTCGCCGAGCTGCACCTCCTCGTCGGCGCTGGTGCCGTAATGCGCGGTCTCGCCGGTGTAAGGATCGGTCTTGGCGCTGCCGAACCACGACCACGCCGCGTACAGGCCGAACAGCAGCAGGATCCACCAGCGGAACCCGCCGAAGCCGCGTCGCCCGCCCTGGGCCTGATTGCCGTAGGGATCCACTCTCATCCGCCCGCTCCCGAAAAATGCCGGGCGTCGCCGCCCGCGAATTGCCCTGCCTGCCATGCCGCCGGCGGCCTCGCCGGCGCCCTGCCCCGCCGCTTCCACCTTCGCAGCCGCGGCGCGCAGGCGGACATCAGATCAGATATCCCGCACCACGCGGAAGCCCAGGCGTCCGTTGGTGGTGTCGGCGCTGGTGCCCTGCCGCCACGCCGCGCGCGATTGCGCCGGCGAGCTCGACCACGAGCCGCCGCGGAACACCCGCGTGCGGCAGCCCGGGTTGAACCACGCCGCGCCGTCGCGCGGGGCGCGCCGGTAGTTGTCGTGCCAGCAGTCGGCGACCCACTCGCTGACATTGCCGCCCATGTCGTGAAGGCCGAATGCATTGGCCGCGTAGCTGCCCACCGGCGCCGGCCCCCAGAAGCCGTCGCCGTAGCCGGCGAAGGCGTTGCGCCAGCGCCGCCCGCTGGGCGAGAGGTCGAGCGCGCCGGTCAGGTTGCCGGCCTTCGCAGGCGGCGCGCCGTCGCCCCAGGGATAGCGGCCCTGGCTGCCGGCGCGCAGCGCGTATTCGTACTCGGCCTCGCTCGGCAGGCGGTAGCGCTGGCCGGTGATCGCCGACAGCCATTCGACGTAGGCGGTGGCGTCCTTGGCGCTGACGTGGACCACCGGCAGGTTGTCGGCGGCCGGCTGGCCGGCATAGTCCGAGCGCCAGTCCACGCCGCCGCGCCGCACCAGGTTGCCGCTGCGTTCGTCGTAGGCGATGGAATAGCCGCGGCGGGTGGCGCGGGCGCGGTGCTTGCTGGCGTTCATGAAACGGCGGAATTCGCCGACGGTGATTTCGTAGCGCGACACCGCCAGCCCGCGTTCGAAGCGGATGTTGCGCAGCGGCCGCTCGGCGTCGCTGGAGCCGGGCTCGCCGGCCTCGGCGCCCATGCGGAACGCGCCATGCGGGATCACCACCATCTGCGGGCCGCGGCCGCCGAGGTTCATCGCGTCGGTGAAGATCTGGCCGGGGCGGAACAGGCCGTAGTGGGTGGCCAGTTCGATCCGCTCGCGCAGCTCGGCCGCGGCCGGATCGCCGGGCGGGGCGATGCGCAGCAGCGTCGCCAGCACGCCGCGCGCGTCGTCGATGCCGCGCAGCTTGGGCAGCAGGGCGATGCCCTCGTCGCGCAGGCGGCGGATGCGCTCCTGGCGCTGCGCGGCGATCCGGCCCTGGGCGTCGGAGGCGGTCTGCATCTTCGGCCGCACCTGCGCGGCCTGGGCCAGCCAGCGCTCGGCGCCGGCGTAGTCGTCGCGGTCGGCGGCCAGCTCGGCGCGGCGGATCAGCGCGCTTTCGGCCGCGGCGATGCCCTGCTGGGCGCGCACGTCGCGCGGCCGCACCTCCAGCGCGTCGCGGAAGTGCGCCAGCGCCCCGCCCTCGCGGCCGTCCTCGCCGATGCGCCCGGCGTTGAGCGCCTCCTCGCCGAGGCGGTCGGATTCCTGGGCCTGGTCGGCGGCGTCGAGCCGCTCCAGGAAGGCCTCGACCTTGCGGTGCTCCGGCGCCACCGCGCGCGCCACCGCGGCGGCCCGGTGCGCGTCGCGCAGCGCCAGCGGCTCCTCGTCGATGCGCTTGAGCGCGGCGTCGCCCTCGGCCAGCAGCAACGCCACCGCGCGGTCCAGCCCGGCGGCGACGCCGCGGTCGTTGGGGGCGAAGCCGCGCAGGGCCAGATACAGCGGGATCGCCGAATCGGCAGTGGCGTACAGATCGCCGGCCTTGAGCGCGGCGTCGGCGCGCTTGCGCAGCGCGGCCTGGTTGTCGTCGCTGACCGCCACCGCCGGCGGCCGCCACGCCGGCACCGGCGAGACCGCCTGGTCGGCGCTGACCGTCACGATCGGCTGGCGCG
>NZ_LXSD01000554.1:0-5121 GCF_017168095.1 Lysobacter enzymogenes
ACCGCCGGCGCCGCCGGCGCCGACGCGCCGCGCGCCTACGCCGCGCCGTGGCTGAGCCGGCTGGTGCGCTGGATCGAACGCGATTCGGCGCCCGCCGCGGTGTGGGTCCGCGATTACGCCCTGGACGAGGACGGCGCCCGCCGCCTCGCCGGGCTGGTGCGCGAACTGGCGCAAGAGCACGGCGTGCGGCTCGACCGCATCGTCGTCAACGCACGCGAAATCTGGAGCGCCGCGCGCGGCGCGCACAAGGAGAACGACTGATGGCCGTCGACGCAATCGGCAATGTCCCCACCCCGCAGGACAACGCCGCGATCACCCGCAAGAGCTCGATCAGCCAGGACGACTTCATCAAGTTGTTCCTGGCCCAGCTGCAGTTCCAGGATCCGCTGGAACCGGTCGACAACCGCGAGTTCCTGGCCCAGCTGGCGCAGTTCTCGGCGCTGGAGCAGTCGCGCCAGACCAGCGAGAACCTCGCCTCGATGCTGTCGATGAACGCCGCCGACCAGGCGGTGGGCCTGGTCGGCAAGGTCGTCGACGCGCAGGTCGAGGGCAACGCCATCAGCGGCACCGTGATCGCGGTCGAGTTCACTTCGGCCGGGCCCAAGCTGAGCCTGCGCGCGGGCAGCGGCGGCGCGGTCCAGACCGGCGTGGCGCTGTCCCAGGTCAGCCTGGTCAAGAGCAACCAGTAAGCGGAGACGGCCATGTTCCAAGCACTGTTCAACTCGCTTTCCGGACTTTTCAGCTTCTCGCGCAGCCTGGACACGGTCAGCAACAACGTGTCCAACATGAACACCCCGGGCTTCCGCGGCAGCGATTCGTTCTTCGCCAACATCGACGGCGGCTACGGCACCCAGATCGCCGGCCAGGGCCTGCGCCCGCAGCCCGGCGACATGCGCCAGACCGGCACCCCGACCGACATGGCGGTGGAGGGCGAAGGCTACTTCGTCCTGCGCGACCGCTCCGGCGAGCTGCATTACACCCGCGCCGGCCAGTTCCGCTTCAACGACAGCGGCGTGCTGGTCGATACCGCGACCGGTTACGACGTCATGGCGATCGGCGCCGACGGCGGGCTGACCCAGATCGACATCAACGCCTACCGCACGATGGAGGCCAAGCCGACCACGCGGGTCAAGGTCGGCGGCAACCTGGTCACGCGCACGGTCACCACGACTTCGCCGGCGACGCCGATCAACGCGACCATGACCGTCTACGACACGGTCGGCGCGACCCACGCCTTGAGCGTGGTGTTCCTGCAGACCGACAACATCGGCAACTACAGCCTGACGATCAAGGACGAGACCGGCTTCACCGTCCACACCGACACCGTGCGTTTCAGCGGCGGCCGCCTGCTGACCCCGAACGTGGCCAGCTTCGATCTGAGCTATGCCGGCAAGACTCAGGAAATCACCCTGGATTTCGGCACCTCGACCTCCGGCTTGACCGCGATGACCGGGGTCAGCGACTCGCCCAAGCTGAGCGTCGAGGACGGCCACGGCGTGCTCGGCATCAGCAGCATGGCCTTCGACGACAAGGGCATCCTGCGGCTGAGCTATTCCAGCACCGAAACCCGCGAGGGCCAGCGCGTGGCGCTGGCGATCTTCCCCAACGAAGGCGACCTGCGCCTGGCCGGCGGCCGCATGCTCGACAACAGCAGCATCCGCGAGGTCGAGCACGGACGCGCCGGGCAGGGCCGGTTCGGACGCATCAGCGGCGGCAGCATCGAGCTGTCCAACATCGACCTGACCCGCGAGTTCGCCGACATGATCATCATCCAGCGCGGCTACCAGGCCAGCTCGCGGGTCATGACCGTGAGCAACGAGATGATCGAGCAGCTCTACAACAGCACGAGGGGCGGCTGATGGCCACGCTTGCGCTGCGCTGGCAGGGCCGCAGCCGGCTCGCGCGCCTGCGCGCCGAAGTCGAGGGGCGCTGCGCGCGCTGGCTCGACGAGTGGTCGGCGGCGGCGCGCGATTGCGCGGTCGAGACGCTCGAGGAATCCGCGCCGGCCGATCCGCGCGGCGCGGCCGGGCACTGGCAGGAGCTGCGCGCGGGCGCGGCGACGGCGCGCTTCTCGCTGCCGGGGCCGGCGTTCGAACGGTGGGGCCAGCGCTTGCTCGGCGCCGACGGCGAGGCCGACGGCCTGGCCGAAGCGCTGGGCCGGCGCGCCTTCGCCGAGTTGGCGCAGGCGTTGCTGTCGGCGCCGCAGGCCGCGCCGGCGCGGATCGAACGCCCGCACCCGCGCGAGCTCGAACCGCGCCACGGCGTCGCGGCGCTGGCGCTGCAACTGGCCGGCGTGCGGCTGCACCTGTACCTCGACCCGGCCGCCTGCGATCTGCTGGCGCCGCTGCCGGCGCCCGCGCCGGCGACGCTGAGCCCGCGCGCGGGCGCGCTGGCGCAGGCCACGGTCGAACTCACCGCCACCCTCGACCTGGGCCGCGGCGCGCTCGGCCAGGCCTTGAACCTGCGTCCGGGCGAAATCCTCAAGACCGGGCTGCGCCTGGACGCGCCGCTGCAACTGCGCGCGGCCGGCGACGTGCCGGTGCTCAGCGCGACCCTGACCCAACACCAAGGCGCGCGCGCGTTGCGCGTCGTCCAACTCACCGCAAGCCGTCCCCAGGAAACGCAGCCATGAGCACTTCCGCCGCGATCGACATCGCCCGCCCGCAGCCGCCGGCCGAGACCGCGCCGGCGTCGGCGCCTGTTTCGGCGCCCCCTCAAGACATCAGCCTGATCGGCCACGTCCAGGTCCAGCTCGCCGCCCAGGTCGGCACCGCGACGATGTCGGTCGAGCGCCTGTTCGCGCTCAAGGCCGGCGACATCGTCGGCATGAACGAAGCGCTGGAAGCGCCGGTGACGCTGATGCTCAACGGCCGCGCGGTCGCCCGCGGCGAACTGCTCGCGGTCGACGACCACTTCGGCGTGCGCATCCTGGAACTGGCGTGAGCGCAACCACGTGAGCGCGCCATCCACTCCTGCCGCGAAGCCCGCGCCGGCCGCCGTGCCTGCCGCGGCGCAGGCGGCCGCGCAAGCGCAGGCGGCCGTACCGGCGCAGGCGGCCGTACCGGCGCAGGCGGCCGTACCGGCGCAGGCGGCCGTGCAGACGCAACCGGCCGTCGCCGCCAGGCCGATCCGCTTCCGCGAGGAAGGCGGTTCGGTCGCCGACAGCGCCACCGGCGTGCTGCTGGTGCTGGCGCTGCTGCTCGGCGGCTGCCTGGCGGCGCTGCTGTGGGCGAAGAAGAAGGGCTGGCTCGACCGCTGGATCGCCAACGCCGGCGCCGGCGCGCCCGGCGCCGGCGGCTTGCGCGTCGAGCAATCGCTGCGCCTGAGCCCGCGCACCGTGCTGTACCGCGTCGGCGACGGGCGCGAGCGCTATCTGGTGGTCGAATCCACGGTGTCGGCGCAGCTGACCGCGCTCCACGGCCGCGCCGGCGCCGCGCCGGCCGCGCTTGCGAACGCAGCGGGAGAGCAGGGCGATGACTGAGCGACGCTCGCGCTGGATCGCGGCCGCGGCCGCCGCGCTCGCGCTGCTGTTCGCCGGCGGCGCGCTCGCCGCGCCGGCGGCGGTGGAGCCGGCGCAGCTGATCGACGGCGCGCTGAAGCAGGACTATTCGCCGGCGATCCGCAACCTGGTCGCGCTGTCGATGCTGTCGCTGATTCCGGTGATGCTGGTGGCGATGACCTCGTTCACCCGCATCGTCATCGTGCTGTCGGTGCTGCGCCACGCGCTCGGCCTGCCGCAGACGCCGCCGAACGCGGTGATCGTGACCCTGGCGATCTGCCTGACCTATTTCTCGATGGCGCCGGTCGCCGACCGGGTCAACGACGTCGCGCTCAAACCCTATCTCGCCCAGCAGATCGGCAGCGGCGAAGCGTTGGCCAAGGGGCTCGTGCCGATGCGCGAGTTCATGGTCGGACAGACCCGCGAGTCGGACCTGCGCGCGGTCATGGAGATGGCCAACCAGCCGCCGCCGCAGCGCATCGAGGACATCCGCCTGCGCCACCTGCTGCCGGCGTTCCTGCTCAGCGAGCTCAAGACCGCGTTCCAGATCGCGTTCGTGATCTTCCTGCCGTTCCTGCTGATCGACCTGGTGGTCGGCGCGGTGCTGATGGCGCTGGGCATGATCATGGTGCCGCCGGCGACGATCAGCCTGCCGCTGAAGATCCTGCTGTTCGTGCTGATCGACGGCTGGGTGCTGGTCTCGCGCGCCTTGCTCGGCAGTTACTGGTCGTAGCGAGCATGTACGCCGAAGCGGGCGAAGCCGAGCTGTGGCAGCGCTATCGCGAGCGCACCGACGAGGACGCGCGCGACCGCCTGCTGCTGCTGCACATGCCGTGGGCGGCGTCGATCGCGCGCAACGTGCACCGGCGCGTGCGCGCGTATGCGGTCGACCGCGACGACTTCGTCCAGAACGCCACGATCGGCCTGATCGAAGCGATCGCGCGGTTCGAGCCGCAGCGCGGGATCGCCTTTCGCAGCTACGCCACCCCGCGCGTGCGCGGCGCGGTGTTCAACGGCCTGCGCGCGATCGTCGGCGAGCGCCCGACCGCGGCCCAGGACCGCTACGCCGCGCGCCTGCAGGCGATCGACGAGGGCAGCGAAGGCGGCGGCGCGTTCGAACAGGTGCTCAACGCGGTAGTCGGGCTCGGCTTGGGCTACATGCTCGACGATGCCGCCCAGGCCCTCGGCGAGGACGCGCCCGGCGCCGGCTCGGCGTTCGAATACGCGCGCCTGGGCCAGGCGCGCGCGCGCCTGCTCAAGGCGGTGGAGCAATTGCCGCAGCGCCAGCAACTGATCGTGCGCGCCCACTATTTCCAGTACGTGCCCTTCATCGAACTGGCCGAGCGCTTCGGCCTGAGCAAGGGCCGGATCTCGCAGCTGCACCACGACGCGCTGGGCCGGCTGCGCGCGCTGATGGGCGACGCCTGACGGGTCCGGCCAGGCCGGCGAGTGTCCGAAAGCGATCTCGCGGCGCCCCTAAACTTACGACGCGCGTCGCGGATACAGCCAATAGGCGAAAGCCGGCCATACGCCGGGCGCCTGCGTCCGCGGACGCGCCGGTTCCTCAGCGACCGCCCGGTCGCCGCGACGCGCTCGCGCTCCGGGCCGCCGCCGCGCCGCTC
>NZ_LXSD01000555.1:0-640 GCF_017168095.1 Lysobacter enzymogenes
CCGCTGCTCGGCGGCGCCGCGCCGCTGAGCGCGCCGGCCGCCGGCGCGGGCGCCGCCACCGATGCCTTGCCGCTGCCGCCGGAGCAGGCGTTCGGCTTCGAAGCCATCGCCAAGGACGGCGACACCCTGCTGCTGCGCTTCACCCCGGCGCGCGGCTATTACCTGTACCGCGACAAGACTTCGCTGAAGACCGACCGCGCCGACATCGCCGCCGGCAAGCCTCAGTGGCCGCGCGGCACCGCGCACCGCGACGAGCATTTCGGCAACGTCACCGTGTTCTTCGACCAGATCGACGTGCCGCTGCCGCTGCTGCGCAAGACCGCCGAGGCCGGCAAGCTGGTGCTGACCGCGGGCTTCCAGGGCTGCCAGACCGACGGCATCTGCTATCCGCCGATGACGCGCAAGATCACCGTGGACCTGCCGCGCGGAACGGTGACGGCGGATGCCGCTGCAGCCACCGCGCCGTCCGCGGCCACGACGGCCACCGCAGCGGCGGCCGCGACGAACGCGACCGCCGCGCCTGCCGACGCCGGCAACGCGCCGGCCAACGCTGTCGCCGATCCCAACGCCGCAACCGCGACCGACACCGCTGCCGCCGACGCCACCGCCGCCACCGGCAACGCCGGCAGCGACACCGCCG
>NZ_LXSD01000556.1:0-25061 GCF_017168095.1 Lysobacter enzymogenes
GGTCGCCGCGTTCGCGGCGGCGGGCGCAGGCGCTGCCGCGGCCGGCGGCGCGGCCTGGGCCAGCGGCAGGATCAGCAACAACGCGAGCAGGGCGTACAGCCGGACGAAGCGGGGAAGAACGGTCACGGGCGGCCTGATCCGGCGGGGCGGTTGGCGGCCATTGTAAGCGCAGGCGTGCGTCGTCCCATGCCGCGGATCGACCCCGGGGCGGAAACGAAACCGGCCCCGATCGGGGCCGGTTTCGCAGGTCGGGCGGTTCGGTTCGCCGTTGCGGCGCGGCGGCCGCGCGAGCGGCGTTGGCTCAGTCGGCGCCGAGCACGCCGACATGGAAGGCATGCACCCGGCGCGCGTCGGCGCTGGCGACGCGGAACACGAACCGGCCCAGGGTCAGTTCCTCGCCGGCCTCGGGCAGGTGCCCGATCGCCGCGGTGACCAGCCCGCCGATGGTGTCGTACTCGTCGTCGTCGAAGTCGGCGCCGAAGCGCTCGTTGAAATCGTCGATCGGAGTCAGCGCATCGACCACGTACTGGCCGTCGGCCTGCGCCGCGATCAGCGCGTCGGGGTTCTCGGCTTCGTCGTGCTCGTCGTCGATGTCGCCGACGATCTGTTCGAGCACGTCCTCGATGGTCAGCAGGCCGGCGACGCCGCCGTGCTCGTCGATGACGATGGCCATGTGGTTGCGCGACTGGCGGAACTCGCGCAGCAGCACGTCCAGGCGCTTGGACTCGGGGATCAGCACCGCCGGGCGCAGCAGTTCGTGGATCGTGCCCGGCCCGTTGTCGGCGACCACGCCGCGCAACAAGTCCTTGGCCAGCAGGATGCCGAGGATCTCGTCCTTGTCCTCGCCATGCACCGGAAAGCGCGAATGGCCGGATTCGACCACCAGCTTCATCAGGTCGAGGAACTTGGCGCTGGCCGGCAGCGCGACCATCTGCGAGCGCGGGATCATCACGTCGCCGACGGTGAGGTCGGACACCGCGATCGCGCCTTCCATCATGCGCAGGGTATCGGCGGCGATCAGGCCGTCGGACTGCGCGTCGCGCAGCAACTCGACCAGGTCTTCGCGGGAGCTGGGTTCGCCCGACAGCGCGGAGCTGATGCGGTCGAGCCAGGAACGCCGTTTCTCGTGAGATTCCGGCGAGTGGGTACTACTGTCGTCCTCGGACATTCGGTTCTTGGCAGGCGCCCATGGGGGTGCGGGCGAGGCCGGCAGTCTAACCCGGAAGCCGGGACATACACCCGCGGGCCAGTAGCCGCAGCCAGTTTGGCGGCATAAGTAATTGAATATCGGTCATATTTCACAGGGCTCAGGACCGCGCGAAGCGCGCCCCTGCCAGCGGAACTGGCCGGCGTTGGACAGCACCAAGGTTCCCAGCCGCTTCTGCGATCCGGCGCACACCGCAAAGCTGGCG
The DNA here is from genome assembly GCF_017168095.1 of Lysobacter enzymogenes. GTDB lineage: Bacteria > Pseudomonadota > Gammaproteobacteria > Xanthomonadales > Xanthomonadaceae > Lysobacter > Lysobacter enzymogenes_D. The sequence continues at coordinate 1,413 of NZ_LXSD01000556.1, forward strand.
TTGCTGCCGGCGCTCCCGCCGTGGGGCTGGAACACGATCCGGGTGCGCCGGGACGAAGCAAGCAGGCGCAGGCCACCGGCCAACGCGGGCGAGCGCCGCAGCAAGGTGTCGCCGGCGCTGTAGCGGCGGTCGCCGTCGAGGTCGGCGAAGGCCAGCCAGCCGGCGCTCCAGTCGTTCGCGTCGGCGCAGCCATTGCCGCTCGCGGCGCTGGGGCACAGCACCGCCGGCGCGCCCGCCGCGACCGCATGACGCGCGCTCAGCAGGAAGGCCTCAGCCAGTTCGCCTTGCACGCGCGCCACGCGCACCCGTTCCAGCGCCGATGCCGCCGCGGGCAGGACAACGCAGGTCGCCAACAGCGTCAGAGCGAGCGCGATCAGGACTTCGGTCAAGGACAGGCCGCACTGGCGGCTGGAAATGGCGATCATCGGCGGGAGCTCCTGCATCCATGCTGGGAGCGACAGTCTGGGCGGCCGCGCGAGCGGGGCGTATCGGATTCGTTCGCTGAGCCGTGTCGGGAATCGCCGAGTCGCGTTGGCGAATCGGTGCCGCAAGATTTCTCGCAGACGATTCCGCACGCCGGGCCGCGCCGACTTGAGTGGCACAAATTTTTTGCTCGCGCGGCACATGGCTTCCGATGTGCCAATACGTCGAGTTCGATCTGTATTCGCAGTGGAGCGGGCGCCGCTTGCCCCAACATTCCAACCGCTCGTCTCGGTCCGCCTCGTCGTCGCTGCGATTGCCGGCCTAGAGTCCGCCGACTTCTGCGGGACGAGATGCGATGAGATCCAGGCGCGGCACGCAATCGGGATTCACGCTGTTGGAGTTGATGGTCACCGTCGCGGTGGCCGCAGTCGTGGTCGGACTGGCCGTTCCCAGCTTCATCGCCACGATCAACCGCAGCCGTCTGGCCGGCGCGGCGAACGAACTGGTGGCGTCGCTGCAGATGGCGCGGATGGAGGCGATGCGTCGCAACGTCTCGGTGACGGTCTGCCGCAGCGCCGACCAGAGCAGTTGCGCGGGCAGCGGCTCGTGGACCGGCTGGATCGTGGTCGTGCCCGATGCAGATCGCGACGGCAACGCCAACGATCCCTCCGTATTGCAGGCGGTGCAGTTGAAGTCGGCGGTGCGCCTGAGCAGTTCCGTGGCCGACGGGCGCGTGTCCTATCGTCCCGACGGCTTCGCCCGCACCGGTTCCGGCGCGCGCGGCGCTTTCCTCAACGCCACCTTCGATCTTTGCATCCCGACCACGCAACCGGCGCAGAACGTGCATCGGGTGAGCCTGACCTCCGGCGGCCGTCTGGCCACCGATCCGATCGACGCCAAGGGAGTTTGTGCGCAATGATGCCGGCAACCACACACATGCCGCTGCCGCGGCCTGCGTATCGCCGCGTCGCGCCGCGCGCACGGCGCGCGCAGGCCGGAGTGGGCCTGGTCGAAATCCTGATTGCCGTGCTGGTGCTGGGTCTAGGCTTGCTCGGCGTCGCCGCGATGCAGAGCCTCGCGCTGCGCAACAGCCAGAGCGCGCTGGAACGCAGTCAGGCGGTAGTGCAGGCCTATGCGATGGCCGACGCGATGCGCGCGAATGCAGCCGCGGCGAAGGCGGGCAGCTACAACACCGCGGCGCCGCTGTGCTACAGCGCGTCGGCCGGCGCGGCCGGCGGCGATGCAGATTTGGCCACCGCCGACCTCGCCGCCTGGGTGCAGTCGTTGGGCAAAAGCCTGGGCGCTACGGCCAGCACCTGCGGCCGCATCGCCTGCGCGGCGGAGGTATGCACGATCGAAGTGATCTGGGACGACACGCGCGGCGGCAACGCCGGCGGCGAGAGCGGCGCGGACAAGCGGACCTTCCGCATGCAGGTGCGGCTGTGACGCGGGCGCGTATGCTGCCCGCCGCCCGCGCGCAGCGCGGCCTCAGCCTGATCGAGTTGATGGTCGCGCTGGTGCTCGGGCTGCTGCTGACCATGGGCGCGCTGTCGATCTTCCTGGCCTCGCGCTCGGCCTACCGGACCACCGAAGACCTTTCGCGCGTGCAGGAAGCCGCGCGGATCGCGTTCGAACTGATGGCGCGCGACGTGCGCGAAGCCGGCGGCAACCAGTGCGCCGAAAGCGTGCGCACCGGCAACGTGGTCAGCGAACGGGACGACGCTTACTGGCAGAACTGGAAGCACTCGCTGCGCGGCGTCGGCGGGAACGCGGATTTCGTCGCGCCGGCGCTGGGATTCGGCACCGCTGCCGGCACCCGCGTGAGTGGAACCGACGGCCTGGAGCTGCATTCCAGCGAAGACCTCGGCCTCTACCTGACCCAGGCCATGACGGCCAAGGATTCGGCGTTGGCGGTCAATGCCATCCCCGCGGATGTGCGCGCCAACGATGTGCTGGTGATCTGCGATTTTCGGCTGGTGAGCTATTTCCGCGCTACGGCGGTGGCGGGCGGGGCGATCGAGCACGGTACCGGCGGCAACTGCAGCGCCGGCTTCACCCGCTTTACCGAGCTGACCTGCAAGGACGACAAGATTCCGCCCGAAGCCTGGCACCTGTACGGCGCCAACGCGGTTGTCGCCCGTCCGCGCGCAGTGCGCTGGTTCGTCGGCAACAACGCCCGCGGCGGGAAGTCCCTCTATCGGGCGGTGCTGTATTCCGGCGCCGCCGCGCCGGCCGCGGATGAGGTGGCCGAAGGGATATCGCAGATGCAGATCCAGTACCTGATCGACGGCGACAAGGCCTACCGCGCCGCCGCCGAGGTCGCGGATTGGTCGAAGGTCAAGGCCGCCCGGGCCGTGTTGACCTTGGAAAGCGAACGCAAGAGCGGCACCGACGGCGAGGCGATCGGCCGCACCGTCACCGCGACCTTGAGCCTGCGCAACCGGAACAGCTGAGGAGGCTGGCGATGCGGACGAAACCGAACACCCCTGGCGTCCCGGCCGGCCAGCGCGGCGCGGCCCTGGCGGTCATCATGATCATGCTCTTGGTGATGATGTTGCTGGGGCTGGCGATCCTGCGCAGCACCATGCTCGAAGAGCGCATGAGCGCCGGCATGTACGACCGCAGCCTGGCGTTCGAAGCCGCCGAGCGCGCCCTGCGCGAGGGCGAGGCCGCGGTGAGCCTGGCGGTGAAGAACAGCCAGTCGATCGGCCGCGACTGCTCGGCCGTCGATGCGGTTTGCCCCGCGGTGCCGGCGGACGCTTACGGCGCCGCTGTCGCCACCTGCGGCGGCGCCAAATGCTGGACCGACGCCAGCGCCGGCGACTCCGCCCTGCCGCAAGCGGGCAGGCCGCAGTACTACGTCGAATTCATGGGGCGGCGCACCACGGCCGACGACCTAGGCGTAGGCGGCGCCAATCCCTACGAGCCGGGCAGCGCCGCGCAGACCAACACGGCCTACTACCGGGTGACCGCGCGCAGCCACGACCCCAGCCAGGCCCGGGACCGGGCCGTGGTCGTCCTGCAGTCGACCATGGCGAGTTTCTGATGCGCATCGCGTTTCCCCGTACTTCGCGCGTTCCGGCCAGCCGGCCGGCGACGACGGATTTTCGCAGGAGCAGTCCCATGCAGAGCCCGACGCCCCAGCCTTCCCGCAGCTTCTTCCGCCGTCTGCCGGCCTTGCTGGCCGGCCTGATCGCGGTGCTGAGTTCGGCGCCGTCGATGTCGGTGGAGATGCCGACGCGGCCGTTGGCGCTCGGCAACGACGTCGCCAACAATTTGGTGCTGATTCCGTCGGTCGAGTTTCCGACGCTGATCTCGCAGGCCAATTTCGATATGGTCAACGGGAGCGACACCTATCGGCCGGCGCGCGCGTATGTCGGTTATTTCGACCCGGACAAATGCTACGAATACGTCTACGACAGCGACGAACCCAAGCGCTATTTCAATCCCGTCGGCGTAGCCAGCAGCCACGCCTGCGCCGGCGCGAGCAAGCAATGGAGCGGCAACTTCCTCAACTGGGCGACCACCCAGACCATCGATCCTTTTCGCAAGGCCCTGACCGGCGGTTATCGGGTCAAGGACGACGAAACCAGCACCTGGATCGAAAAGGCAGTCAACGACGCTCGCGGTAATAGGGCCTATTTCTCGAACAAACTGCTGGCGAGCGGGCAGAGTCAGCAGGCGGCGCCCGTCAACGGAGGCTTTTCGGTGCGCATGCGGGTCTACAGCTTGCGCGCGCAGATGTATTTCACCAACGAAACCGGGGGGGGCGACGCTCGGGTTACCGGCGCTACGAGCCCTGTTGCCTACAATCCAGCGGTGCACGGGGTTTTGACCGGGAAGAACAGCAACGGCACTACCGATACCAGGGTGTTCGCCATCAGCATCCGCGTCGCAGTGTGCGTCAACGCAGGGGTGGTCAAGCCCGAATCGAACTGCGTCAAGTACGGCAACAACTGGAAGCCCGAGGGGTTGATCCAAAAGTATCAAGACAAGCTGCGATACAGCATTTTCGGCTACTTGAACGACTCGTCGGAGAGTCGGGACGGTGGGGTGCTGCGCGCCCGGCAGAAGTACGTCGGGCCCTACAGCTACGATGCGATCGAAGGGAAAGTCGCGAATCCATTGTCGGAGTGGAGTGCGACCACCGGCATCCAGGTCGGCAACCCCGATCCGACGGATGCCTCGGCGACCAACACTCGCGTCAAAGCAAGCGTCGTGACCAACAGCGGCGTCATCAATTACCTGAACAAGTTCGGCCAGACCACCAGTGCCGCCTCAAAAGGGCTGGATAACGTCAGCGAGCTCTATTATGCAGCGGTTCGCTACTTCAAGAATCAGGACAACGTTCCCGAGTACAGCGACATTAATGTCAATGCTGAGACACAGGACATTAAAGTCAATGCTGAGACACAGACGGATAAATTCCCGGTAATCACCGATTGGGTCAACCCGGTGCAGTACTCGTGCCAGCGCAACGTCGCGATCGGGATCGGCGATGTCTATACCCATCGGGACCGGAATCTTCCTGGGTCGACGCTTCGTGGCGGCGAACCCGCTATGCCGGCGAAGGTCTCGGCGGACACCACGGTCAACGTCGAGACGGCGCTGGGCAAGGTGTTCGCACTGGAAGGAATCACCAAGCCGGCCGCCAATGGGTACTTCAATGAGCCGGGGCAGTACAACTCGGCGTTCATCGCGGGCCTTGCCTACGACTCGCACACCAAAGACATGCAGCCGGCCATGGACGGAATGCAGACCCTGTCGACTTACTGGGTCGATGTGCTTCCTTTTCGCGTCGTGCGCCCGCCGAATGAAAATCAGTATTACCTCGCCGCCAAATACGGCGGATTCGATGTTCCCGCAGGCTTCGACCCGTACCAGCGCACGGCGGCGTTGCCCGATGCATGGTGGACCGACGGCGACCTGATCGGACTGGCCGACGCCGCAAACAGCAAGCGGCCGCGCAACTTCTTCGTCGCGTATCAGGCCGAGCAGATGGTGGAGGGCCTGACCCGCGCGTTCGAAAGCGCGGTGGCCGACCGCCGCGGCGCGTCTTCGGCCGTCGGCGTCAACGGCGCTTCGGTGCAGGAAGGCGCGGCGATCTACGCACCGACCTATTTCACCGACTGGCGCGGGGAACTCACCGCGTACCGCCTGGATCCGATCACGCGCGCGTTCCTGCCGCTATGGACCGCGAGCGACAAGATGCCTGCTCCGGCGCAGCGCAAGATCTATGCCAACAGCGGCGGCTATCGCGAGTTCAAATGGAGCGGTTTGGACGCCGGCGACCAGTCGAGTCTGGCCAGCGTGAGCTTCACCAACGCCGGCGGCGAAGACGTGCTCAACTACCTGCGCGGAGAGCGCAGCAAGGAGTTGTCCAACGGCGGCCCGTTCCGCAACCGCAAGAACACGCTCGGCGACCTGGTCAATTCCACGCCGATGTTCGTCGGTCGCCCCAACGCGGCGTTCTACGCCAACGCGACCTTCGCCGGCGGCGGCAAGAGTTATCGCGATTTCGCCAATGCCAATGCGGCGCGCAAGAACGTCGTGTATGTCGGCGCCAACGACGGCATGCTGCACGGTTTCGACGCCGCCACCGGCGTAGAGACGTATGCCTTCCTTCCGCAGGCCGTGCTCAAGCGCACCGGCATGGACGGCCTCGCCGGTTATGCCTCGCCCAATTACCAGCATCGCTTCTTCGTCGACGGCGAGCTCACCGTCGCCGACGTCTACACCCAGGGCGCCTGGAAAACCGTACTGATCGGCACCTTGGGGCGCGGCGGAAAAGGCGTGTTCGCGCTCGACATCACCGACCCGGACAACGTGAAGTTCCTGTGGGAGCTTAGCGATTCGCAGATCCCCGAACTCGGCAACAACCTGGGCAAGCCGTGGGTGGCGCAGACCGCCAACGGTGTGTGGAAGATATTCCTCGGCAACGGTCCGAACGGCAGCAGCGCCCGTGCGCAGTTGCTGGTGCTCGACGTCGCCACGGGCGCGGCGACCAGCGTGGATACGGGCGAGGGTGGCGACAACGGCTTGTCGGCGGCGCGGGTCTGGGACGCCGACAACAACGGCTTCGTCGACACGGCCTACGCCGGCGATCTGAAGGGCAATCTGTGGAAGTTCACCGGCTTCGGCGCGGGCGGGACGCCCAGCGCGACTCGCCTGTTCCAGGCCGAAGCCGACGGCAAGGGCCAGCCGATCACCGCCATGCCCTTGGTCGGCCGCAAGCCCGATTCGCTCGAGACCTGGGTGTTCTTCGGCACCGGTTCGTTCCTGAGCAATACCGACCTGGGCAACAAGGCGGTGCAGTCCTGGTACGGCATCGTCGATACCGGCAGTGCAGTCGCGCGCAGCGACCTGAAGGCGCGCAGCATCGAGTTCGAAGGCAAGCTGACCCGGGCCGACGGCAAGAGCGTCGATGTGCGCGTGGTCTCGGCGGCTGAGGACGGCGATATGCAAGGCAAGAACGGATGGCGCCTGGACTTGGTCTCGCCGGGGCCGACCGCACGCGGCGAGCGCATGGTGGTGCCGAACCTGTTCGACGGGAATCGTCTGCTGGGCATCACTCGTATTCCCAACGTGAGCGATCCCTGCAACCCGGGCGGCGACGGTTTCATCATGGAAATCGATCCCTTCACCGGCGCGCGCACCTCGGGCGATGTGTTCGACGCGGACGGCAACGGGCGCATCGACGGCGGCGACCGGATCGCGCCGGGCGCGGGCGGGGACGCCAAGCTGCCGGTGTCCGGCATCGGCACCGACGGCAATTCGCCCAATGCGGGCGTGGTGATTCCGGGCAATAACGGCAACGTCCTGCCGGTCCAGAACGACTCGGGCGGTTTGGAGAAGCCGGAGAGCGCGGCGTTCGGGATGGGCGCCAAGCGCATCTCCTGGCGCGAGGTGAGGCGCGATGGCTGAGACACGCGGCTTGCGAAGCGGGCAGAGATCATTCTTGAGGGGGGCGAGCGTGTCCAGACGCAGCAACGGGGGATTCACCCTGATCGAACTGATGATCGTGGTGGCGATCGTGGCCGTGCTGGCCTCCATCGCCTACGCCGCCTACACCAGCCAGATAGTGAAGACGCGGCGCGCGGCCGCCACTGCCTGCCTGATGGGGCAGGTGCAGTACATGGAGCGCTACTACACGACCCGCTTCACCTACGTCGGTGCCGCGGTGCCGGCGACGGGATGCGTGACCGAGTTGAGCGACTTCTACACCTTCGCGGGCGACTCGTTCACAGCGCAGTCGTATCGGTTGACGGCCGTGCCGAAGGGCGCCCAGGCCGCGGCGGACGGCAAGTGCATGACGCTCTCGATCAACGAAAAGGGCGTCAAGGACCGCAGCGGCAGCGCGAACGTACTGGATTGCTGGTGAAGCGCGCGCTGCCGGCGTTCTGCGTGGGGTGTGCCGCGGCTGTCGCGCGGTGCACCGGTTTTTAGGAAAAGCCCCACCTCGCAGCGGGATCGAGACCGATAGCCTGCGGCATTGCCGGGGCGGATCATCGCAACTGCCGCAGCGCCGGCATCCGTCGATACCTCAATTCAAGGAAGAGGACGCGTCATCATGAAAGGATTCGCGACCGCACTATGTTTTGTCCTGGCCTCGCTGAGCCTGCCATCGTCCGCCGCGCCTGCGGCCGGCACGGCGACGGCGGCGAACTATGTCGAACTGGGCGACTATCTTCGGGGCGAGGCCGAGATCGAGGCCTGGTACGAAGCGCTGTATCGCCTGCGCGACAACTTCGACCAGATTTGCGGGGACACGTTCTGCGAAGGCGACTACAGCAACATCCAGGCATTGCGGCTGCGTTGCTCGGTCGACAGCGCCAGCGGTCTGGTCGGTCGCTGCCTGTGGTCGTTCGCGGCGAGCAACGAAGAGATCGATCCGGCCACCGGCGCGATCCGGGTCGACGCAAAAGTCTGGAAATGCCGGCTGCCGTTGGTGCGCGGCACCTCTGCGCAGGCGCTGCTGGCGGCGTGGGCCGGGGAGCGGCCGTTGTATGCCGCGCTGCCCGGTACGACCAAGTCGGCTTACGAGGGCTTGAGCGACTGCCTCTGAGAGCCCGGCCGCGAGATCGGGCGTTTACGGCGTCGACGCGATAGAGCGAGGACGCGGCGTGGAGAAGGCCGCGCTTTCTCCGATCTTTGATCGATACGGCAACAAGCGCCGATCGAACGCTGTCGCGCTCAGTCCTCGAGGTAAGGATCTTCCACGCCCAACGTCGCCAGGATCTCGCGCTCCAACTGCTCCATGCACTCCGCCTCGCGCTCGTCTTCGTGATCCCAGCCGAGCAGGTGCAGCACGCCGTGCACGGTGAGGTGGGCGTAGTGGTCGTTGAGCGCCTTCTTCTGCTCGCGCGCCTCGCGCGCGACCACCGGGGCGCAGATGACCAGGTCGCCGAGCAGCGGCAGCTTGACGCCTTTGGGCAGGCCCTCGGGCATCTCGGCCGGGAAGCTCAGCACGTTGGTGGCGTAGTCGCGGCCGCGGTAGTGGCGGTTCAGCGAACGGCCTTCCTTGCTGTCGACGATGCGGATGGCGAGATCGGCTTCGCGGATGCGGCCCTTGAGCGCGGCGGCGACCCACTTGCGGAAGCTGGTCGCGGCCGGCAGGCCTTTGCGCGGCAGGGCGTAGTTGATGGCGACATCGAGTCGGACGGGGCCTTGGGTCATCGCGGCGCTCACTGGCGGTTCGGGCGGTTCGCTGTTCGGTGATGCGGGTGCTGCGTCGGCGGCTCGGCGGCCGCAATCGCGGTCGCGGTCCGCTGGCCGCGTCGCGGCGGACATCGTCGCCGCGACGTGGGCCGGCGCGGCCGCAGCGGCTGTCGCGCCGATGTCGCTGCCTGCGTCGTCGCCGGTGCGAAACCGACGGCGCGCGGGCGTCCGGACCGTTGCCTCAGGCGGCCGGGCCGGTTTGCGCGTCCTTCGCATCGCGCGCGTCGTAGGCGGTGACGATGCGCGCGACCAGCGGATGGCGGACCACGTCCTTGGCCTCGAAGAAAGTGAAGCTGATGCCGTCGACGTTGCGCAGCACGTCCAGCGCGTCCTTGAGGCCCGACTTGACGTGCTTGGGCAGGTCGATCTGGGTCAGGTCGCCGGTCACCACCGCGGTGCTGCCGTAGCCGATGCGGGTCAGGAACATCTTCATCTGCTCGATGGTGGTGTTCTGCGCTTCGTCCAGGATCACGTAGGCGTCGTTGAGGGTGCGGCCGCGCATGTAGGCCAGCGGCGCGATCTCGATGACGTTCTTTTCCAGCAGCTTGACCACCTTCTCCACGCCGAACATCTCGTACAGCGCGTCGTAGAGCGGGCGCAGGTAAGGGTCGACCTTCTGGGTCAGGTCGCCGGGCAGGAAGCCGAGCTTCTCGCCGGCTTCCACCGCCGGGCGCACCAGGATCAGCCGCTGCACGCGCGACTCGTTCAGCGCCTCGACCGCGCTGGCCACGGCCAGGAAGGTCTTGCCGGTGCCGGCCGGGCCGATGCCGAAGTTGATGTCGTGGGTGGCGATGGCGTGCAGGTACTTGGCCTGGTTGGCGCCGCGGCCGCGGATGGTGCCGCGCTTGACCCGGATCGCCACTTCCTGCGGTTCGAAGTCGCGCTGCGCGACCTGCTCGGCGCCGGTTTCGGTCAGCGCGAGGTGAATGGCGTTGTCGTCGAGGGTTTCCTCGCCGGCGTCCTTCCACAGCCGGCGCAGCAGCTTTTCGGCCTGGCCGACCGCGCCGTCGGGGCCGTCGATGCGGAAGATGTTGCCGCGGTTGGCGATTTCCACGCCCAGGCGCAGTTCGATCATGCGCAGATGGCCGTCGAACGGGCCGCTGAGGTTGGCCAGACGCTCGCTGTCGGCGGGGTCCAGGGTGAATTCGGAGACGGTGCGTGCGGGCATGGCGAAAGCGTAGGCGGATCGTGCACGCGATGCGTGCCGGGGTGTCACAGCTTGCGCCTGTCGGGCGGTTTTCGCAAAGCCGCGCGGCCGCGACGGGCCGGGCATCGCGGGGCGGCGCGCGCGGGCGCTGAGGGCGGCGAGGTTGCGGGCGGCGAACCGGTTCAGCGCCGTCCGACGCGCGATGCGCGCCAGATCCGCACCGCGCCGACCAGCACCAGCAGCGCCGAACCGGCCAGCCACAGCAGGGCGATGGCCTCGGCGTCGAAGCCACCGTGACGGGTCGCACGCATCCAGCCGCGCACCAGGCCGAGCGTGCCGAGGCCGAGGAACCAGAATCCCAGGGCTTCGCGCGAAACCAGCCGGGACGGCGGACGGGCGTCGGGTGGCGAATCGGGAGGCGGTGGCGCTGCGGACGGTGGAGCGGGAGGCGGCGGCATCGCGATGCTCCTTCGGCCTCGGGACGGAATGGCGGCGGCCTGGGCGGGAGCGCCAGGATCGCGAGCCCGCGAGGCGCGGGCAAGGGGCGGATCGTCGCGGTGGATGCGTTCGGCGCGGCGACGCGATGGCGAATCTAGCCGTGTCGGGACGTGGCGCGGGACGAGCGGCGCGTGGACTTGGCGCGGCGGCTGGTTCAGGCAGGGCGGTTGGGGCAGGGCTTGCTGTGGGAAGTTTGTCGCAGAAAGACTTGGTTGTGAGGTGAAGTTTTAGTGCGAGGGGGTGTCGTGGGAGGGACTTCAGTCCCGAGGCTCTTCGATCCGTTCGCAGCGGCCTGAACCAAAAGCATCGGGACTGAAGTCCCTCCCACAGTCCATCGCCACAACTCATCTCATCGGCGCCACAGCGCCACAGCGCCGCAGCGCCGCAGCGCCGCAGCGCCCCCGACGCCCACGCCACGCCCATCGCCCTCTCGCGCGCCGGCAACACCGCGTCACCGGCAGCAGCCGTCCGCAACGCCCCGCCGCGCAACTATCGGCAAACCCGCCGCGCTGCCGCATACTTCGGCCGCACATGGACATCAGAACCACGCAGCACAGCCCGTCGTCCGGACCGGCGGCGGACGCGGCCGGCGAACGTCGCGGCATCGGCGCCGCGCCCGACCTGGATTGGCGCGTGCGCATCGCCGGGCTCGGCCGCTACCTGCCGCGGCGCCGCGTCGACAGCGCGCAGATCGAAGACCGGGTCGGCCTGCCGCGCGGATGGGCGCTGGAAAACAGCGGCGTCGAATTCCGCCATTGGGCCGAACCCGAAGCCGAGCGTGCCAGCTGGATGGGCGCGCAGGCCGCGTTGCAGGCCTGCGAGCGCGCCGGCATCGAGCCGGGCGCGGTCGATCTGATCGTCAACGCCTCCGGCTCGGCCGAGCGCGCGATTCCCGACGGCGGGCCGCTGCTGCAGCGCGAACTCGGGCTGGGCCGTTCCGGCATCCCGGCGCTGTCGGTGCACGCGACCTGCCTGAGCTTCGTCGCCGCGCTGGAACTGGCGGCCGAACGCATCCACCACGGCCGGATCGAGCGCGCGCTGGTGGTCAGCAGCGAAATCGCCTCGGTCGGCCTGGATTTCGCCAACCCCGAAGTCTGCACCCTGTTCGGCGACGGCGCCGCCGCGGCGGTGCTGGAGCGCGCGCCGCACGACAGCCCCAGCCGCATCCACCGCATCGCCTGGCGCACCGTCGGCGAGGGCGTGGAAATCACCACCCTGCGCGGCGGCGGCAGCTGGCGGCCGCCGCTGGGGCCGAGCACGGTGCCGGCCGACGCGCTGTTCTCGATGCAGGGCCAGGCCGCGCTGCGCAGCGGCATCCGCCTGGTGCCGCACGTGATGCGCCGGCTCGGCCTGGACGACATGGCCGCGCGCGCCGCGCTGCGCTGGGTCGCCCCGCACCAGGCCAGCCGCGCCGCGCTGGAGGTGATCGAGCAGATCGGCTTCAGCGGCGCGGCGATGGTGCGCACCTTGCGGCACACCGGCAACTGCATCGCCGCCTCGATCCCGCTGGCGCTGGAGCAGGGCGTGCGCGAAGGCCTGATCCGGCGCGGCGAAACCGGCGTCCTGCTCGGCACCGGCGCCGGTTTGTCCGGCGTCGGTTTGACGCTGACTTACTGAACGCCTGCGCGATGCTGCGAACTTCGTCGGACATCGCGGGATCGGACGGGGCGGGGATCGCGACCGTGCTGCGTATCTCGCGCATCGCGGCGATCCGGTCGAAGAGCGTCGGGGCTGAAGACCCTCCCACAGCAGCGGCGAAGATCGCCACAAAGGCTCCTGTGGGAGAGGCTTCAGGCCCGACGCTTTCCGGCCAGTTTGCGGCGATCGGACCGAAAAGCATCGGGGCTGAAGCCCCTCCCACAGCAGCAAAGATCGCCGCAGCGGCTCTTGTAGGAGGGCCTTCAGGCCCGATGCTTTTCGGCCGGTTCGCGGCGATCAGACCTAAAAGCATCAGGGCTCGAACAGCGCCCACGGCACCAGCGAAACCCATCGCAAAGGCTTTTGTGGAAGGGCCTTCAGGCCCGACGCTTTCCGGTCAGCCCGCAGCGATCAGACCGAAAGGCATCGAGCCTGAAGGCCCTCCCACAAGGACAAGCGCCGCCGATCTCGCGGGACATTGCCGTCGCATCCGACATCGCCCTCGCACAGGACATCGCCCATGACCGCCGAGCGCCGCATCGTCGTCACCGGCGCCACCGGCTTTCTCGGCGGCGCGCTGGTCCGCCATCTCGCCGCGACGCGGCCGTGGCAGCGCACCGTCGCGCTCGGCCGCGACGCCGGCCGCGGCCGCGCGTTGCAGGCGCAGGGCATCGAGTTCCATGCGCTCGATCTCACCGACGAAGCCGCCGTGCACCGCGTCCTGCGCGGCGCCGACACCGTCGTGCACTGCGCGGCGCTGTCCAGCCCGTGGGGCCGGCGCGAGGCGTTCGTCGCGGCCAATCTCACCGCGACCGAGCACGTGGTCGCCGCCTGCATCGCGCGCCAAGTGCGGCGGCTGGTGCACATCTCCACCCCCGGCGTCTATCACGACGGCGCGCCGCACCGCGGCATCCGCGAAGACCAGCCGCTGCCGGCCAAGCCGGTCAACGATTACGCCGCGACCAAGCTCGCCGCCGAGCGCGTGGTGTTCGAGCGCTGCGCGGCCGGCGGCGTGTCGGCGCTGGCGCTGCGCCCGCGCGCGATCTTCGGCCCCGGCGACAGCGCGATCCTGCCGCGGCTGGCGCAGGCGCTGCGCGCCGGGCGCCTGCGCCGGATCGGCGAGGAAGGCTGCCTGGTCGACCTGAGCTACATCGACAACGTCGTCGATGCCTGCGTGCTGGCCATGGACGCCTCGTGGCGCCTCGGCGGCCAGGTCTACAACATCAGCAACGGCGAGCCGGTGGCGATCTGGAAGGTGATCGACCGCCTCGCCGACGCGCTGTCGCTGCCGCGCCCGCGCAAGCGCGTGCCCAAGCCGCTGGCGCTGGCGCTGGCGAGCGCGGTGGAGGCGTTCCATCGCCGCTTCCGGCCCGAGGTCGAGCCGGCGCTGCTGCGTTACGGCGTCGAACTGCTCAGCGTCGACATGACCCTGGACATTTCGCGCGCGCGCGACGAACTGGGGTATCGTCCGCGGGTGAACATGGACGATGCGCTGAACAAGACCTTGCAGGAGCTGGCGCGCGCGGAGGCGCGGCGGTGAGCGGCGAGGTCGCGCTGACCCTGGCCGCGTCCGGCCACAGCTGCGCCGATCCGCGCCATCTCGGCCTCGCCGCCGGCGCGCCGCTGCGCTTTCCCGCGGGCTGGGCGCTGATCGAGCATCCGGTGCAGGGCGCGATCCTGTTCGACTGCGGCTACGGCCCCGACGCGCGCGCGGCGATGCGCGCCGGCCTGCGCTGGGTCTACCGGCGCGTCATCCACGCCTGTTGCCCGCCGCACGCCGACGCCGCGCACCTGCTGCGCCAGCGCGGCCTCGACGCCGACGACGTGCGCCTGCTGGTGGTCAGCCATTTCCATCCCGACCACATCGGCGGGCTCGGCGAATTCCGCCACGCGCGCTTCGTCGCCCATGCCCATGCCTGGGCGCGGATCCAGCAGGCCGGCTGGTTCGAACTGCTGCACGCGCAGATATGGAAGGAACTGCTGCCGGCCGACTTCGCCGAACGTCTGCAATTGCTCGACGACGAAGGCCGGCGCCCGCTCGAAGGCGACCTGGCCGGCCTGGGCGAAGGCTGGGATCTGTTCGGCGACGGCAGCCTGCACGCGCTGTCGCTGCCGGGCCATGCCCGCGGCCAGCTCGGCCTGGCCCTGCGCACGCAGCGCGGCGAACGCGCCGTGCTCGCCGCCGACGCGTTCTGGCGGCGCGAGCAGCTCGACCGTCCGCAGCCGCTGCCGTGGCTGACCCAGCAGGTCGCGATGGACGACCCGCGCGCCTACCTCGACACCCTGCGCCGGCTGGCGCGGTTCCGCGACACCCACCACGGCGCCTGGGTGATCCCCTCGCACTGCGCCGACACCCTGGCGCAATGGCGCCAGCGCTATCCGCACGCGGTGCTCGACGCGAGCGAGTGAGATCGCCGCGCGGCCGGCCATCCCCGGCTTCGGTGTAGGAGCGGCGCAAGCCGCGACCGCCATCGATCCGATCGCTGCGCGCAAACGGCCGGGCGTTTTCTCCCGTGCGCTTTCCGGGGCCTGCGGATGCCGCGCGCCCGCAACGATTGCGTCGTGCCGTGTCGGCCGCGGGATGCGGCGACGGGGCATTTCGCGGCGGTCGGTGCTTGCGTCGTTGGTTCGTTTTCGCGGTCGCCGCTTGCGCCGCTCCTACAGCGAGGAGGGCATGGCCGTCGACCGCTCGTCGGGAGCGGCTTGCGAACTAATTAATCACTGAATTAAATATAGCGCATGGACACCCCCAAGCCCCCCAGGCGCGGCCGTCCGCGCAAGACCGCGGCGCCCAGGCGCGCCCCCGGCCGCCCCGCGGCCGCCGACAATCCGGACCTGCGCGAGCGCCTGCTCGACGCCGCCATCGCCTGTTACGCCCGCCAGGGCATCGCCGCGACCTCGCTGCGCGCCATCGCCGCCGAGGCCGGGGTCAACCCGGCCCTGCTGCATTACTACTTCGGCGACAAGGAGCAGTTGCAGCAGGCGGTCAGCAACGAGCGGCTGATGCCGCTGGTGCTGGGGCTGCGCGACGGGCTCGGCGGCGACGACGCCGACGTGTTCGACCTGATCGGCCGCTTCGTCGCCAACATCGGCCGGATCATCGAAACCCATCCCTGGCTGCCGTCGCTGTGGGTGCGCGAGGTCCTGTGCGAGGGCGGGGCGCTGCGCCAGACGTTGCTCTACGACAAGATCGGCCCGCTGCTGCCGCGTATGCTCGCCGCGCGCTTCGCCCAGGCGCAGGCGCAGGGCCGGATCAACGCCGACCTCGACCCGCGCCTGCTGATGGTCAGCCTGATCGGCCTGACCCTGTTCCCGGCGGCGAGCGCGCCGATCTGGCGCCATCTGTTCGGCGCCGAAGACCTCGACCCGGCGGCGCAGCGCCGCCACGCACTGGCCCTGCTCGATCGGGGATTGACGCCATGAACGCGCAACGCGATATCGCGAACGCCGCCTGCTCCCGCGCCTCGGCCGCCTTGCCAGTCGCCGCGCGCGCACCCGCACCGCCAGCGAGCGCCGCCGCATCGCAGCCGGTCGCGCAAGCATCGCAACCGGCTCTTATCGGCCGCAACGCCGATCCGAACCCAGGCATAACCCTGCGCCGCGCCGCCGCGTGCGCACTTGCCGCGCTCGCGCTGGCCGCCTGCGCGAAGCAACCGCCGCAAGCGCTGGGCACGCTGGAGTGGGACCGCATCACCTTGCCTGCGCCGGCCGCCGAGAAAGTCGTGCGCATCGACGTGCGCGAAGGCCAGCGGGTCAAGGCCGGCGCCCGCGTGCTGCAGCTCGAACTCGACCGCACCCGCGCGCAATTGCAGGCCGCGCAGGCGCAGGCGCAGCAATCGGCGCAGGCCCTGGCCGAACTCGAAGCCGGGCCGCGCCGCGAGGCGATCGATCAGGCCCGCGCCAACCTCGCCGCCGCGCAGGCCCAGCAGCGCGACGCCAGCGCCTACTACGAGCGCGTGCGTCCGCTCGGCCAGCGCCAGCTGATCGCCGCCGCCGACGTCGACCGCGCCCGCGCCGCCGCCGGCAACGCCGTGGCCCAGGTGCGCGCGGCCGAAGCGGCCTTGCTCGAACTCGAACGCGGCAACCGCCGCGAAGACATCGCCCAGGGCCGCGCCGCGCTCGCCGCCGCCCAGGCCCAGGCCGCCGTGCAGCAGGTGACGTTCGGCAAGCTCGATGTGCTGGCGCCGCGCGACGGCGTGGTCGACAGCCTGCCGTACAAGCTCGGCGACCAGGCGCCGGTGGGCTCGCCGCTGGCGGTGATGCTGGTCGGCCCGCGTCCGTTCGCGCGCGTGTACGTGCCCGAAACCCTGCGCCAGGACGTTCGCGTGGGCCGTACTGCGAAGGTCTACGTCGAAGGCCGCGCGCGCGCCTGGAACGGCCGCGTGCGCATGATCCGCAGCGAATCCAGCTTCACCCCGTACTACGCGCTGACCGGCGAGGACGCCGCGCGCCTGAGCTATCTGTGCGAGGTGGAACTGACCGACACCGACGCCGTCGATCTGCCGGCCGGCCTGCCGGTGCGGGCCGAGTTCGCGCCGTGAGCGCCGTCGGCGGCGAAGCGCAAGCCGCAGCGTCGGCGATCCGCGCCCGCGGCATGAGCAAGCGCTTCGGCGAACTGCAGGCGGTGGACCGGGTCGACCTGACCGTGCCGCGCGCCTGCGTCTACGGCTTCCTCGGCCCGAACGGCTCGGGCAAGTCGACCACCATCCGCATGCTGTGCGGGCTGCTGACGCCGAGCGCTGGCGAGATCGAAGTGCTGGGATTGAAGATCCCCGAACAGGCCGAGGCGCTGCGCCGCCGCATCGGCTACATGACCCAGAAGTTCTCGCTGTTCGAAGACCTCAGCGTGCGCGAGAACCTGGAATTCCTCGCCGCGGTGCAGGACATCCCCAAGGCCGCCGCGCGCAAGCGCATCGACGAGCTGATCGGGCAATACCGCTTCGGCGATCGGCAGAACCAGCTCGCCGGCACCATGAGCGGCGGCCAGAAGCAGCGCCTGGCCCTGGCCGGCGCGGTCATCCACGAGCCCGAGCTGCTGTTCCTGGACGAACCCACCAGCGCGGTCGATCCCGAGTCGCGCCGCGACTTCTGGGAAAAACTGTTCGAACTGGCCGACGCCGGCACCACGTTGCTGGTGTCCACCCATTACATGGACGAAGCCGAACGCTGCCATCGCCTGGCGATCCTCGACCGCGGCGCGCTGGTCGCCGACGGCACTCCGGCCGAACTCACCGGCGCCTTGCAGGGCCGCGCGGTGGAAGTGCGCGCCGCGCAGCCGCGCAAGGCCCAGCGCGCGCTGGTCGATCTGCCCGGCGTGCTCAGCGTGGCCCAGATCGGCAACGACCTGCGCGTGCTGCTGGCCGACGCCGACACCGCCGAACAAGGCCTCACCGACGCGCTGCGCGCGGCCGGGCTGGAGGCCGAAGTGGCCAAGGCCAAGCCCAACCTGGAAGACGTGTTCGTCGCCGCGACCCGCGGCCAGACGCCGCGCGCGCCGGCGCGCGAGGAGGGCGCATGAAGCTGCGGCGGCTATGGGCGATCGTGCTCAAGGAAGTGCGGCAATTGCGGCGCGACCGCATCACCCTGGCGATGATCGTGATGATTCCGGTCGGCCAGCTGGTGCTGTTCGGCTACGCCATCAACCTCAACCCGCGCGGCCTCACCGCCGCGGTCGCCGACCAGGCCGGCACCGCCGCCTCGCGCGCGCTGGTGATGGACCTGGTCGCCACCGGCGTGATCCGCACCGTGGCCGAAGCCGACACCCCGCAGCAGCTGGTCGGCATGCTTCGGCGCGGCGAGATCAGCGTCGGCATCGCCGTGCCGCCGGACTTCGAGCGCCGCCGCGTCGACGGCCGCGAGGTGCTGCAGGTGATGGTCGACGGCAGCGACACCGTGGTGCAGAGCGCGGCCGCGCAACTGGCGCAGACGCCGGTCGACAGTTCGGTCGCCGCGCCGCGCAAGACCGCGCCGATCGGCGTGGTCGCGTTCTACAACCCGCAGCGGCGCTCGCCGGTCAACATCGTGCCCGGGCTGATCGGCGTGATCCTGACCATGACCATGGTGATGTTCACCTCGGTGGCGATCGTGCGCGAGCGCGAACGCGGCAACATGGAGCTGCTGATCACCACGCCGGTCAGCCGCACCGAACTGATGATCGGCAAGGTGCTGCCGTATGCGCTGATCGGCCTGATCCAGACCTCGGTGGTGCTGCTGCTGGGCCTGTGGCTGTTCGACGTGCCGATCAAGGGCAGCGTGCTCGAGGTCTACATCGCCGCGGTGCTGCTGATCCTGGCCAACCTGGCGCTGGGGCTGATGATCTCGACCAAGGCCGCCTCGCAGTTCCAGGCGATGCAGATGACCGTGTTCATCCTGCTGCCGTCGATCCTGCTGTCGGGCTTCATGTTCCCCTACGCCGGCATGCCGGCGCCGGCGCAGTGGCTGGCCGAAGTGCTGCCGATGACCCACTTCCTGCGCCTGATCCGCGGGGTGATGCTGCGCGGCGCGGGGCTGCTGGAACTGTGGCACGACGTCGCCTATCTGCTCGGCTTCATCGCGGTGATGATGAGCCTGGCGGTGTCGCGCTTCCGCAAGCGGCTCGACTGAGCGGCGCGCTTGCCGACTGTAGGAGCGGCGCGAGCCGCGACCGCGAAATTCAGCTGCGACGTCGCTCGCGCAATGGCCGCGGCTTCGCGGTCGCGACTTGCGTCGCTCCTGCATGGGTTCCCGGCAGGCGGCGCGGAGACGGCGCGGAGCGAACCGCCGAGCACTTGCGCGCACCCCCGGCGACCCCGCACATTCGCCGCATTCGGACACCACAGTCCGTCCACGAGGGAGAACGGGGATGCGGGCGAGGCATGGCTTGGGAGTGTTGCTGGGCGCGATCTGCTGCGCGGCCGCACCGGCGCAGGCGGCGACCGTGGTCACTGCCGCGCGCGTGCACACGCTCGATCCGGCCCAGCCGCGCGCGCAGGGCCTGGTCTACGACGACGACGGCAAGATCCTCGCCGTCGGCGGCCGCGCCGATCTGCTGCGTCTGTACCCCAAGGCCAAGCATCTCGACCTCGGCGCCGCCACCATCGTCCCAGGCCTGATCGACGCCCACGCGCATGTGTTCGAACTCGGCATCAACCAGCTTCAGGCCGACCTCACCGGCGCGCGCAGCAAGGCCGAAGCGGTGCAGCGCCTGCGCGACTACGCGCGCACGCTGCCGGCGGGGCAATGGCTGATCGGCCACGGCTGGGACCAGAACGACTGGGCCGACGCGCGCTTTCCCGAGGCCGCCGACCTCGACGCGGCGTTTCCCGACCGCCCGGTGTGGCTGCAGCGCGTCGACGGCCACGCCGGCTGGGCCAACAGCGCGGCGATGCGCGCGGCCGGGCGCGACCTCGGCGGCGACTGGCAGCCCGACGGCGGCCGCATCCTGCGCGACGGCGACGGCCGCGCCACCGGCGTGTTCATCGACGATGCGATGTTCCTGGTCGAACGCGCGCGTCCGCCGCTGCAGGCGGCCGCGGTCGAACAGGCGCTGAGCCTGGGCATGCAGGCCGCCGCCCGCCACGGCCTGACCGGCGTGCACGATGCCGGCGTCGATCTGAACACCTTGCGCGCGTACCAGCGCCTGGCCGACCGCAAGCAGTTGCCGCTGCGCATCACCGCCTTCGCCGCCGGCGACGGCGATGCGCTGGAAGCGCTGTGCCGCGACGGTTTGTACCAGCATCCGTCCGGGCGGCTGAAGATGCGCACGGTCAAGCTCTACGCCGACGGCGCGCTCGGCAGCCGCGGCGCCGCGCTGCTGCAGGACTACAGCGACGACCACGGCAACCGCGGCCTGCTGCGGATGTCGCCCGAAGCGATGGCGAAAGCGATCGCCAAGGCCAGGCGCTGCGGCGTGCAGGTCGCCACCCACGCCATCGGCGATCGCGGCAACCGCGAAGTGCTGGATCTATACGCCAAGGCGCTCGGCGACGATGCGGCGAAGACCGATCACCGCTGGCGCATCGAGCACGCGCAGATCCTCGCCCCGCAAGACCTGCCGCGGCTGGCCGCGCTGCACGTCATCGCTTCGATGCAGCCCACCCACGCCACCAGCGACATGCCCTGGGCCGAACAGCGGCTCGGGCCGCGGCGCATCGACGGCGCTTACGCCTGGCGGCAACTGCGCGACAGCGGCGCGCGGCTGGCGCTGGGCTCGGATTTCCCGGTCGAATCGGTCGACCCGCGCCTGGGCCTGTTCGCCGCGGCGACCCGCACCGATGCCGACGGCAAGCCGCAAGGCGGCTGGCATCCGGAAGAAAAACTCACCGCCTTCGAGGCCTTGCGCGGCTTCACCCTGGACGCGGCCTACGCGGGCTTCGCCGAGAACGAAGTCGGCAGCCTGGCGGTGGGCAAGCGCGCGGATTTCGTGGTGCTGGCGCAGGATCCGCTGGCGGTGGAGCCGCAAGCCTTGCGCGAACTGACCGTGCTGGGCACGTATGTGGACGGCGCGGCGGTATGGCAAGAGGCCGCTGGCCGTTGAGGCAGATCGGCTGCGAGGCGCCGCCACGATAGCTCCCTGCAGGAGCGGCGCAAGCCGCGACCGCGCCAACGCGCCTGCGGCGCAACGCACCCATTCCCGTTGTTCCGAGAACGTCGCAATGGCGTACAGGTCGGTAGCGTCGTCGTTGTGTTGGCGCGGTCGCGGCTTGCGCCGCTCCTGCAGGGGGCGAGCGGGCGACTACAGCGGGCGGTGCATCACGTAGATGTCGACCAGCCCCTGCGTGGGGTGCCGGAACGCTTCCGGCACGCGGCCGACGATGGCGAAGCCGTGCTTGCCCCACAGGTGCACGGCCGCGGCGTTGGTGCTGACCACGTAGTTGAACTGCATCGCCAGGAACCCGGCCTTGCGCGCCTGCGCCAGCGAGTGTTCGCACAGCGCGGTGCCCACGCCCTGGCCCCAGGCGGTCTCGGCGACCATGTAGCTGGCGTTGGCGATGTGGTCGCCGCGGCCGCGCTGGTTGGGGCCGAGCTTGTAGCAGCCCAGGACTTCGCCGCCGTCGGCTTCGGCCAGGAACATGCGGTAGGGCGGGCTGGTCCACATCGCGCGCGCGCCGTCCAGGCTCAGGTCGGCGGCGTAGTTGTAACTCTCCCCGCGCGCCAGCACTTCGCGGAAGATCGGCCAGGCCCGGTCGAATTCTTCCGGTCCGATTTCGCGGATGCTGAAGTCGCGGTCCATGCGGGGCTCCGGCCGCTCAGGCGGCGGCTTGGTCGTCGTCGCCCAACTGTACCCGCCCGCGCAGCGAATTGGACAGCGCTTCGGTGATGACCACATCGACGAAGCGGCCGATCAGCCGCGCCGGCGCCGGGAAGTTCACCGAGCGCATGTTCTCGGTCTTGCCGGTGAGCTCGTTGGGATTCTTGCGCGAGGGACCTTCCACCAGCACCCGCTGCACGCTGCCGACCATCGCCTGCGATATCTTCGCCGCGTTGGCGTTGATCAAAGCCTGCAGGCGCGACAGGCGCGCGTGCTTCTCCTCGCTGGTGACGGTGTCTTCCAGGTCGGCGGCGGGCGTGCCGGGGCGGCGCGAATAGATGAAGGAGAACGACTGGTCGAAGCCGACGTCCTCGATCAGCTTCATGGTCTTTTCGAAGTCGGCCTGCGTCTCGCCGGGGAAGCCGACGATGAAGTCCGAGGAGATCGAGATGTCCGGACGCACGGCGCGCAGCTTGCGGATCTTCTGCTTGAACTCCAGCGCGGTGTAGCCGCGCTTCATCGCTGAGAGGATGCGGTCGCTGCCGGCCTGCACCGGCAGGTGCAGGTAGTTGGCCAGCTGCGGCACGTCGCGATAGGCCTCCACCAGCGAGTCGGAGAACTCCAGCGGGTGCGAGGTGGTGAAGCGGATGCGGTCGATCCCGTCGATTTCGGCGATGGTGCGGATCAGCAGGCCGAGGTCGGCGACTTCGCCCGCGGCGGCGCCGTCTTCGCCGGCCATCGGGCCGCGATAGGCGTTGACGTTCTGGCCGAGCAGGTTGATCTCGCGCACGCCCTGTCCGGCCAGTTGCGCGACTTCCACCAGCACGTCCTCGAACGGCCGGCTGACTTCCTCGCCGCGGGTGTAGGGCACCACGCAGAACGAGCAGTACTTGCTGCAGCCTTCCATGATCGAGACGAACGCGCTCGGGCCCTCGGCGCGCGGCTCGGGCAGGCGGTCGAACTTCTCGATCTCGGGGAAGCTGATGTCGACCTGCGGCAGCCCGGTCTCGCGCTTGGCGCGGATCAGCTCGGGCAGGCGGTGCAGGGTCTGCGGGCCGAACACCAGGTCCACGTACGGGGCGCGCTTGACGATCGCAGCGCCCTCCTGCGAGGCGACGCAGCCGCCGACGCCGATGATGACCTGGCGCTCGCCCTGCTTGTGTTGCTTCCAGCGGCCGAGCTGGCTGAACACCTTCTCCTGCGCCTTCTCGCGGATCGAGCAGGTGTTGATCAGGATGACGTCGGCCTCGGCCGCGTCCTGGGTCAGTTCGAGGCCGTCGCTGGCGGCGAGCACGTCGGCCATCTTGGCCGAGTCGTACTCGTTCATCTGGCAACCGTGGGTCTCGATGAAGAGCTTCTTGGCGCCCGGCTTGGACGGCGCGGCGAGGCCCGGCAAGGCGGGCAGGGGATGCAGGTCGGTCATGGCGGGTCCGGGAGGGGCGGCGGTTATTCCGCGCCGGAGTGAGAGAGGGCTCTTCCGAGGAACGAGTGAAGAGGAACGAGGAACGAGTAGAAGCCGCTCTACTCGTTCCTCGTTCCTCTTCACTCGTTCCTGAAAGTATAGCCTCGAGCGCCCCGAAAGCCCCCAAGCCGCGCCTCCCGTCACATTCTGCGCCGTTCCCCTTGGCAGCCCAGCCCAGCCGGGGGACACTGCCGCCGATGAGGGGGAGCTCGCTGCTGCTGGGGATCGTGGGGTTGCTGGCGTTCGCGCCGGCGGCGGCCGGCACGCTTTGGCGCTGCGACGGCCCCAACGGCGAGCGCAGCTACGTCAGCAAGAAGGTCAAGGGCGCGACCTGCACGGTCATCAGCCAGTACAGCAACAAGTCCAGCCGCGCGCGCGACCCGGCCCCGGTGTCCTACGCCCCGCCCAAGCCGGCGATGGGCGCGGTGACCGCCGGCGGCGACGCCGCGATCCCGGCCTCGGCCCACAGCAATCCGCCGGCCACCTACAGCGGCGCCGCCGCGGCGCTGGCCGCCGGCGGGCTCAATGCCGCCG
>NZ_LXSD01000557.1:0-2051 GCF_017168095.1 Lysobacter enzymogenes
CTGCTGCCGGCCGCTCCGGCCGCGAGCGACGACCCGCTGGCCGAACTCGACCGCGCCGGCGCCGCGTTGCGCGACGCGTTCGCCGCGCACGCCGACGACGCCTTCGCCGCGCTGGCCGCGGCGATCGCCGGCAAGGCGCTCAACGGCAACAGCTACCGCGCCCATCTGCCCGACGAACTGCGCGCGCAGTTGCAAGCGTGGTGCGCCAACGGCGACTGGTCGCAGCCGCTGGACGAACGCGCGGCCAAGCTCGCGCCGGCCGCGCTCGCGTCCAAGGCCAACAAGGGCAAGGAAGCGCAGCTGCCGGCCTCGCCCTTGTTCGATGCGGTGGCGCGCTTTCTCGACGTCGCGCAGCAGCGCGAGCTATGGCTGGCCGGGCAACGGCTGGCCTTGGCCCATCGCATCCGGGCGGCGGCGGCGCAGCGCCTGGCCGAACTCAAGCGCGTGCGTCGCGTGCAGAGCTTCGACGACCTGATCGCCGATGTCGCGACCGCGCTGGAAGGCCCGCACGGCGAGGCGTTGGCGCGGCGTTTGCGCGAGCAGTACGCGGTGGCCTTGGTCGACGAGTTCCAGGACACCGATCCGCGCCAGTGGGCGATCTTCCGCCGCGTGTTCGGCGAGGCGGCGATGGACGACGAAGCGACGCAACCGGCCGGCCTGTTCCTGATCGGCGATCCCAAGCAGGCGATCTACGGCTTCCGCGGCGGCGATGTGCACACCTACCTGGCCGCCGCCGCGCAGGCGCAGGCGGCGCCGCCGCTGGACCACAACTTCCGCTCGCGCCCCTCGCTGCTGCGCGCGATCGCCGCGCTGTACGCGCAGGCCGGCGCGGCCGCGTTCGTCGATCCGCGCATCCGTTTCCGCGAAGTCGAAGCCGGCGGCGCGGTCGCCGACGACGACTTGCAGCGCGACGGCGCCATCGCGCCGGCCTTGCTGCTGCGCGCGCTGCCGCCGCCCGCGGACGGCCGCAAGAAAGCCGAATGGAGTTCGCCCGAATCGCGCGAGCTGGCCGCGCGTGCCTGCATCGCCGCGATCCACGGCTGGCTCGCCGACGCGCGCGCCGGGCGGGCGACGATCCAGGGCCGGCCGCTGCGTCCGGCCGACATCGCCGTGCTGGTGCGCAGCCACGAGGAGGCCGCGCAGATCCAGCACGCGCTCGGCGCCGCCGGCATTGCCGCGGTGGCCGCCGGCCGCCGCAGCCTGTTCGCGACCGAACAGGCGCTGGAGGTGCTGACCCTGTTCGACGCGTTGCTGCACCCCGGCGACAGCGGTCGCCTGCGCGCGGCGCTGGCGACGGTGCTGGTCGGTCTGGACGGCGCGCAGGTCGCGCGGCTGGCCGCCGACGAAGCCGAGCAGGCGCGCTGGCAGGCGCAGGCGCTGCACTGGCGCGAGCGCTGGCAGCGCCACGGCCCGCTCGCGCTGCTGGCCGAGCTGTGCGCGCAGCAGGCGCCGCGGCTGCTGGCGCTGAGCGACGGCGAGCGCCGCCTGACCAATCTGCTGCAACTGGCCGAAACCCTGCAGGAAGCCGACCGCCGTGCGCTCGGCCTGCACGGCCTGCGCGATTGGCTGCGGCTGCGCATCGCCGAGGCCGACGACGGCGACGAGAAGCAGCAGCTGCGCTTGGAATCGGACGCGCACCGGGTGCAGATCCTGACCCTGCACAAGAGCAAGGGCCTGGAGTTCGGCCTGGTGTTCCTGCCGTTCGTGGCGCTGGGCCGCGAGCCGCGCGCGGGCCGCTGGTGCGAGTATCCCGATCCCGAACACGGCCGGGTGCTGCAGTTGCAGAGCGAAGCGTTCGACCCGAACGCGCCGGACTGGGACGCGGCGCGCGAACGCGCCGCGCTGGAAACCCGCGCCGAGGACGCGCGCCTGCTCTACGTCGGCCTGACCCGCGCCCGCCACGCGCTGTGGATCGCGACCGGCCCGCTGTACCACGCGGCCTTGTCGCCGCTGCAACCGATGCTGGCCGACCTCGACGCCCTGGCGCGCGAGCCCGGCGTCGCCATCGACGCCAGCGCGGTCGGCCCGCCGCCTGCGCCGCTGCCGCCGGT
>NZ_LXSD01000558.1:0-9393 GCF_017168095.1 Lysobacter enzymogenes
CGCTGCCGCGCTGAGCGCCCGCGCGGCAGCGCTGCGCGCGCACCGGCCGCCGCCGATGCGCGCGCGACCTCGCCGCCGATCGCGCGCTTACAGCGTGACCAAGGTCAGGCCGTAGCGCTCCAGGATCGGATTGACCGGCTGGAACCAGGTGAACGCGCCGAACATGCCGCAGTTGTGCGGTGCGCCGGCCGGAATGTTCGACGCCGAAGTCACGCCCTGCGCCTGCTCGCCGATGTCGATCCAGCCGCCGCCGGAATCGCCGAACCCGGCGCAGGCCGTGGTCTCGGTGAGCCCGTACACCGGCCCGTTGCCGCCGACGTTGACGGTGACGTTCTTGGCGTTGACCAAGCCGCATTGGTAGCCGGTCTTGTAGCCCGAGCGGCACACCACCGAGGTGTGGTACGACTCGTAGCTGCCGCGTACGAAATAAAAGCCGCCGGCATAGTTGCTGACCAGCGGCAGCACCTCGTGCTGATCGCCGATCGCGACCCAGGCGCGGTCGGCGACCGGGAACTCCGACGCGACGATGTGCCCGA
Source organism: Lysobacter enzymogenes (assembly GCF_017168095.1). Lineage (GTDB taxonomy): Bacteria > Pseudomonadota > Gammaproteobacteria > Xanthomonadales > Xanthomonadaceae > Lysobacter > Lysobacter enzymogenes_D. The sequence continues at coordinate 537 of NZ_LXSD01000558.1, forward strand.
TCGGCGCGCCGTCCATCCAGATCGATTCGCCGGCCACGCCGCAGTGGCCGGCGGTGACGAAGCCCTTGGTCGCGCCCTGGCGGACCGCGAAACCGACCGAACACGAAGGCGCGCCGTTCTTCTGATACGCGACCCCGGCGTACACCTGCGAGGTCGCCTGCGGCGCGACGTCCATGCGCTCCAGGCGCAGCACGCCGCTGTCGGCGCCGCTGTAGGCGGCGAAATCGACCGCGCGTTCCAGCGCCTGCGGCGCCATCCTGACCACCACCGAATTGCTGGCCTGGTCGACGTGCCATGCGTACAGACCGTCGATCGGCCGGGTGATCCCGGGCAGGCGCAGGCGCGCGCTGGCGTCCAGGCGCGCCTTGGCCGCTTCCAGCTCGGCCAGGCTGTAGCGCACCTGGCGCAGTCGCACCCCGGGGCCGACGTCGGCGACGCGCGGATCGGTCGAGGCGACGATCAGCCGCACCGCGCCGTCGTCGCCGCGCTCGATCCAGCTGCCGGCGTAGTGCGCGCCCAGGCGCCGCTGCGCCAGCGCCGCGCGCTGCGGCGCTTCGCGCTCCAGTTGCAGCCATCGATCCAGTTGCGCCGGCGACAGGCCCAGATCGCGCTGCGCGGCGCTGCGCAAGGCCGGGTTGACCGACGGCGAGGCCGCAGCCGCGAACGCGATGAGAAACCACAAGGACGAAACCACGATGCGGGCGCGGGCAAGGCGCGGCCGCGGACGGACGGCGGGCATACGAACCTCCTGTTGGATGCGGTGCGGGGGAACGCCGGACCGCGCCTGCTGGCGCGGCCGCATCCGTCGCGGCGCTCGTTCCGGTGAACCGCGTGCGGATGCGCGCCCAGCTAAGCGCGTCGCGGCGGCTCATGCACTTGCGGCGGTCACAGAAGGCGGCGCGCCGCCGCGCGCAGCGGCGCATTCGCGCGCTGCGTCACGTTGCCTCACGCTGCGTCGCGGCGAGCGACATGGGCATGCGGTGCGCCAATCGCCGAAATTCATGCAAAAGCACAGCCCTTGCGCCGCGATTCAATGCGCAGCGCTCTGCAGCGCCTGCGGCGCCGACTCCGATTCTCGCTACGTTGCCGCGGGCAACGATGCGCCCGCCGTCGCGCTCAGAACACTTCCTGCACCTGGGTCACCTTGCCGTCGCGCACGGTGATCAGCACGGTCTTGTTGCCGAGGAAGTACTCCATCCGCTCGCCTTCCTTCGCGCCGTACTTGTTCTCCACCGGTACGGTGCGGCTGGGCTGGCCGGCGACCTCGAACACCCGCCCGACCGGATCGCCGACGCGCAGGATCTTGTTGCCGAAAGCGACGGACTGGGCGAACGCCGCGAACGACAGCGCGGCGAGCAGCACGGAAGCCAGGATCTTGCGCACGGCAACTCCTTTGTGTGGCGCGGGGGAAAGGGCATCGCGCGGATCGTACCTATTCCCGATCGCCGCGCCTGCTTACATCAATCACATTTTGACCAGGCGGCGACCATTCGCCCGAATCCAGCAAACGCCGCGCGCGGACCGGCCCGCAGCCGATCCGACCGAGTGTGCGCATGCCGCCTTCCGCCTCTATCGAGCACCGCCTGTATGCGCTGCAGACTACCCGTCGGAGCATGGCGGAGGCAGCGCGGCGAGTGCATGCCGGCCATACGAAAATACGGCCCGCGCGATCGCACCGACCCGGCGAGCGCGCCGCGCGCGGCCGTGCGTCCTCGTCCCGCGCGCCCTGCGGACCGGGTCCGCCGCACCGTGACGCATGCTCAGATCGGCGTCTGCTGCCCCACCGCATGCGCCAGGTGCGCGATCGCCTGGCTCAGGCCTTCGCGGAACAACAGGTCCGGCGCGTTCGCCAGCTGGCGCGGGTCGCGCACCGTGCCCAGCGCCGCGGACGAATCGCCCGGCGCCGCGCGCGCGATCAGTTCCATCGAAAACTCGCGATAGGCCGCGCATTCGCCTTTCATCCGGGCCAGGTCCTCGGCCATGAACTGCAGCTGTTGCTGCATGTACTGCATCCCCTCTTTGAGCTCCTGCAGCGCGGCGTGTTCGGTCACGTCGTTCCCCATGTGGCAGGTAGTCGGTCGCGCCAGCCTACTCCAGGCGCGGGGCGGGAAAACAAGGCGCCGGTCGGATCCTCGCGCAAGGCCGGTGCGCGCCTGGCGGCGCGTCGAAGCGGCCGCGGCCGCCTCGCCGCGTGTGTCCGGCCACGGCGCCAGTCTGCGTTTGGCGCCGAAGCCCGAGCCGGGCCGGCATCGCGGCCGGACCTGCGCGGCCGCCTGCGCCGGCGCTGCGATTGCGCGGCGCGGATTCGCCGCGCGCCCCGGCGCTTCGGCTTCCTGGATAAACTGCGCCGCACGACCGACGCATCGCCACGCACGACAAGACATGAGCGACGACCTGCTGTCCCACGACACCCGCGCCCAGATCGAAGCCACGCTCGGGCGAACGCTCGACCCGGCCGAAGCCGCCAGCGTCGAATCCTTCGCCGCGTTCGACGATCGCGACATCGCGGAGTTGCGCTTGATTCGCCGCGAGCTCAACACGGTCTACGCCATCGTCTTCATGAAGTACAAGCTGAAAGGACACATGCCGCTCCAGCATGCGATCTATTTCTCCGAAGCCGTGCTGGCGGGAAACACGCCGCAAGCGCTGTGGGATCCCGGGAACTAGGATGGATCGAGCCGCGGGCTCTTCGCTTTACAGCGTGCGCGGGCGCCGGTTGCCGGCGCCGCGAAGATCCCCGCGACCGCGCAGCGGCCGCTGCGGCGCCCCGATCGGCGCAGCCAAGGCAAGTCGGCCGGATGCGCAGGCGCCGCACCCGCGCCGTGCGCGCGACGATCAACCGCGCGACGAACGCCTGCGCGGCGCGCGCTCGGTCCAGCTCGACTTCGGCGTCGGCGTCGGCGGTTGCGGATCGGTATTCGCCGCCAAGGCCTTCAGCCGCACCGCCGCGTACTTACCGTCGCCGAGCAGATCGAAACGCCCGGGCGGATTCTTCAAGATCGCTTCGCGGTCGAGGAAGGTTTCGCGCCCCGCCTGCGGCGGGCGCAGCACGCTGCACAGCTGCAGGGCGAACTTGAGCTTGCTGGTCCCGCTGCGATGCCAGGGATGCCCGGGGACCAGCCGGCTGACCATCGCCGTGTCCAGTTCGACCACCACTTCATCGCCGCTGACCGACTCGCAGCGTCCTATCGCGATGTCGAAGCTTTCCGCCACGACGGCCTCAGCGCGAAACGAGCGTGAGCTTGCTGTTCAATCGGGCTTCCTGCATCAGGCCGCGCAATCGCGCTTCGATCAGCGCGAGCCCGGACAAACGCGACGACGCGCGAAGCGAATAGACCGGCGTCCTGCGGCCGAGGATGGTGCGGCTGTTGCGCTGGACCGAGATGTTGGTGGAACCGCACGCATTCATCCAGATCAAGCGCAACGCTTCCGGACCGATCGTCTGGTCGGTCGGGAGGGTGAACTGGAACCACTCAACGTGATGCTCCACAGGCGTCGACACTCCGCAAACCAGACCCCAGTATGCGCGCCGTCGCGCTGAATTCGACGCATAAGGCGCAAAAAGAAATAGCTGGCGCCGACGCAGGCATGAGCGTAGGGTGGGTTAGCAAGCATCTGCATGCGTCTTGCGCCTGCGCACTGGCGCGCCTGCTCGCGACACCGACTGGAGTCGCCCTGCCCGTTGGCGCGGCGGAGGCGGCTTGCGTTGCGCTGAACGCAGCGAAATCACGAAGGCGCGAACGATACACGTGACGCCTTCGCATCGAGCCTTGGCATCCGCCCGCTCGCCCCGCGACCCGACAAGCCTCGCCCACCGTCGCGCGGCGCTCACCGACGCTCACGTCACGACGATAGTCACACCTCCGCGCGGCGGCTCGATCTACGTTCCCCTCGGCGCGCCCGGATGAGTCGGTGCGAAGCGTGCGCGCGATACGCGACCGAACCAGAGCGTCCGGCGCCGATACCCGCGGAGGAACGATGAAGATCCATGCGCTTTCCCTGGTGGCGATGATGTCGCTGGCCGCGACCGGCCAAACCCAGGCACAGGAGCCCGGCGACGTCTGCCAGGAGGCCTGGAAGCAGTCGTCCGCCTCGAAGTCCTGCACCAGCTTCATGCAGAAGCTCAAGGACGGATCGTGCGGCGGCAGAACCGAGTGCCAGCCCAAGAACTACCCGACCTATCCTGCGGGCCTGTCTCTCGAGAAGACCAGGCAACTGGTCAACTGCGACGGCGAACTGAAGTACAACGAGGCCGACTGCCCCTCGTCGTCGAAGCACACGACCGAAGCGATCATGGCCAGCTACCAGCCCACGCAATACGCCACCCACGACCCGGCCTGCATGGCGGCCTGGGAGGCTTCGTCGGCCAAGCAGACCTGCATCACCCTGGAGTACATCACCCGCTCCAGCGCCGGCTTGTGCACGATCCAGACCCAATGCAGCTACGGCCCCGGCTACGTCGTACGCGATGCGGCCAACATGGTGAAGACCGGGCCGAACAGCTACGCCCTGGGTACGCCGCCGCCGCGCAAAAGCAAGATGACGGTGTCGGAGGCCGATGCGAAGAAGCTGAGCAACTGCGACGGCTACTTGAAGATCGGCTCCTGCGATTGAGCGAACGCCCGAGGCTGCGTTGCGGGCGACAGATCGGCCTGCGGCGCCGCAATGGCGGCGACGACCATCGCGCAGACAGCGGCCGGCGGCGTCAGGATGGGGCGACCAGGAGGCCGCAATGGGAACAGACTGCGAAACGCGCCAATGAACAGAAAAAAGGCGGCGTGAACCTCAGCCCCAAGTCAAAGGATCCAGTCGCAGATAGAAGGCGAGGCGTTCGCGGTCGGGGGCTTCGATCCCTAACACATTGAATAGGACAGCGAAGGCGCGCGCTGCCTCATCTGGCGCTGTCCAGTTCTCCTCGGCGTTAGCGATCATGAGTGCCAGATCGGCATAGCGATCTGCTGTTCCGAGCCGCCCAACGTCGATCAGCCCCGTGCATCGAAGAGTTTCAGGATCCACCATGAAGTTCGGCATGCAGGGATCGCCGTGGCAAACAACCATATCGGTGCGTTCTTGGACGAGCCGCACCGGCAGTTCTTGTTCGACACGAGCCAATAGATCGAGCTGCGGCGTGCTCTTGTCCTCTTCCGGCAAGAAGTCGGGATTGACGGCACTGCGGGACACCACATCGACTGCGCGTCCGAAAATTCGCCACAGCCCACGCTCAAAGGGACATTGATCAATCGGTAAGCTGTGAACTTCTCCAAGTTGCCGCCCGATTGACGGCCACGCTTTGAGCAAGTCCGCCCCGGACAGATCAGCCGCCGGCACTCCAGGAATTGCCGTCATCACCAAGCATGCGCCCTCCTGCTCCTCCTGCCAGTTGATCACCTCAGGGCAAGCCACACCTCGACCTGTGAGCCAAATGAGGCGGTCACGCTCTTCAGCGAGCTCACCGCGGCGGCTAACGCGTGCGATTTTCGCGAAGGCATTCCCGTCAGCACGTCGAAAAATAAAATCACCGGATTCTCCGCTTCCAACAGGCAACCAGTCAGAATGCGGTTCACCAAGACAGATGTTGGTCCAATTCAATCGAGGTTCCTTCAGCTCGCTAATGCGGCGCGGAGATGGCTCAACCCGAATCGTCCAGAGGTTCGTAGACGTCGCAGCCATAAACTTCGATTCAAGGAGCAGACCAGTCGCGATACGCTCTCCATAGCCGCCAGGAGAGAACGTCCATACCACTTTCGATCCGCCAGACCAAGATCCGAACTGCAGCGATACACGCCGCCCTCGAGGTCGGCGAGACCTGGGACGCCTCCGACTTCGAGCGGACGTTAAACTTCGAGAAGCGCTGTGACGATCTGACCTCAAAGGCACCGCGGGGAGCCGGCAGATTCATTGTGCGGAAGGACCAGAGCGAGCAGCGGCAGTATTCAGCCGCCTCCTTCTCGGTGAGCCTGGGGCTGGTAATCGTTCGAGGTTGCGGAGTTTCAGGCTTTTTGGTCGCCATGAGCCAAGCCATTGGCGTCGATCCGAACTGCGTTACGCGGTTACATGGATTTTCAGCATCTCGGCCAAGTAATCCGAAAAGCTGCTCGTCGCTGGCCTTGCCGCTCGCCACCTCTGGACGTACTGGTAGACCGGTGGGTCGTCGCCGTCCTCCAAATCAAAGAATCCAAACTCATAGCCTTGATGCATGTAGAACACAAAGGCGGACTGCGGCAACGGCGGCGCCGAATCCTCGCGCAGCAACTCGTCCGCTGCTTCGCGAAGCCACGACAAATGCCGCCAAAACGTATCGGTCCCTTGCATGAAGCACCCAGCGCGATGCCCCATCGCCAGAAGAAATTCCTCATAGGCCTTCGGCAGTGGTCGTCCAAGAGATCTTGTGAGCACTTCGATTTGTTCAGGCGTGCACCCTTCCAACTCGTCAGGTGAGACGAGTCCGGTAGCCAACAGTTCCTCCCTGATCCCCATCCGAATCTCCTTGAGCAAAGCACAACTCTATACGTCGCTAGCCCGCTGAACTATTGCTAGAGTTGAGACCGGCCAGACTAGCCGGGAGCGGTCAATGCCTCTTTCGATTCGCCGCGCGAAAGCCCAAACAATGGACCTACGCGACGCCCATGAGGTCGGGGGAGACCTGGAATGTGTCGGACTTCGAACGGGGCTTCAACTTCAAGAAGCGCTGGGACGACTTGATTGCACGGGCGCCGCTGAGCCAGCGCAAGCACTACGAAATGCTGGGCATCCAGATCGCTGAAGAGTCGCCTACGTTCAAGCGGCTTGTATGGCCAACTGCGCCCTCTTGACAGGCAGCCGGAACATTAAAAAAATTCGGGGCACATAGAGAACCTCGCTGCCGCCATGTCTCACCAGACCCGCGGCCAGGCCGGGTTTGGCCTGGACTACTGGATCCTCAATTACAGCGCTGCTCCGTTTCACCGCGAAGGCCTCGCCTTCCGGGATTACGCCCCTGCGCTGTACCTCGGCATCACCGGTCGCATCGCGCACCCTAGCCGCCCTTTCGAGCAGATCTTGCCGAAGCTTGAGGCGCGCTATCCGCAAGTTCGAGGTCCATCTAGCTTGCAATGGCCGGACGCTATTCCCGTAGCCTACGCGGCCTGGATGCGCGCTGGCGAGAACGGCGATGGGCCCTGACCCGCTGTTCAGCGCTTCCCTTACCGCCGTCGGGCCGGTGGCGACCAAAAGCTAAACAAACGTTGAATGAGAACGCAGCGAAACCCTTGAAGCCGTTCTAGCTGTCCCTACCGAAAGCCCGGGCGGGCAGACCGCCCGAACTGACCAATGGAGACCTTGCCATGAACGCTATGGTTCGTAATCCCCAATGGCCGACGCAGAGCGCGAACAAGAACGGCGATCCAGTGCGCCACTTGATGGATCAGCTGTTCAACGACGTGTTCCTGCGCAGCAATACGACCGACGAATCGTCGGTCGTCACGAGCCAGTGGGTACCGCTCGTAGACATCGTGGAGACGAACGACAAGTTCGTCATCCTCGCCGACCTCCCCGGCGTCGACCCCAAAGACATCGACGTCCAGATGGAAAAGGGCATCCTGACCATCCGCGGCGAACGCCGGCTCGACCGCCAGACCGACTCGCAGACCTTCGCACGCACCGAGCGGTTGCACGGCTCTTTCCACCGCCGCTTCGCGTTGCCCGACAGCGCCGATGCGGACAAGGTGTCCGCGTCCGGCAGCAACGGCGTGCTCGAGATCGTGATCCCCAAGCGTCCCGAGACGACGCCCCGGCGGATTCCGGTGGGCCTCGTGCACGGCGCGTAAATCCCTTGGCGGCCCGCGCGGGCGGGCCGCCCTTTTCTCGAGCGGGGTCGCCATGGACCGCATCACCGAAGAAGCTGTGTCTTCGCTGCAGGCGCAGGTGTCGGTTCAACACCTCGCGCTGCTGACCTTGCTGCGAACGCATCCGGATCCGGCGGCGTTGCTCGAAAAGTGGCGGGCGACGCTGGCCGACGCGGTCGAGTGCAAGTCATCCCTGCCAAGCACAAGCCGAAAAAGCGATCTGGTACGCGAGCGCTGTGAGCGCTTCGCAGAAGAATGGACCGCCGTGCTGGTCGACGAAACCGTGGCTCGGCCGCGCGATGTTCGATCTGGCTAGGTGTCGGCTGTTGGGATAGTTGCTCTCCCGCCACGCGAGGCGTCGGCTGAAGTGACGCTTTGTTCGTCGATACCCAGGTTTTCGGCTCGCGCCAACCCTGCTCTCGCAGAATCTTCTAGCAGAAGGTCTGGGACAAAGCAGACGACTGCCTGCGCGACGCGATGGATCTGGCCTATCTGTCGGGTTGTAGGTAAGCGCGGCCCCAGCGACCGCTGGAAACTGGCGACCGAGAAGGCCGGGCTCGCCGGGACGCAGTTCCGCGACCTGCGCGCCAAGGCAGGCACGGACAAGGCCGAGAACACAGGGGATATTCGGCGAGCCCAGAAGCAACTTGGGCACGCTACGGTCGTGATGACCGAGCACTATGTGCGTCGTCGCCGCGGCGACAAGGTGACGCCGACGAAGTGAATTGCGGAGCGCCCCTGTATTTTGCGGAGCGCTGACGGGTCGCTAACCCGTCCTAAGTCATTGGTGCCGGAGGTGGGACTCGAACCCACACGCTTTTAAGGGCGGCGGATTTTGAGTCCGCTGCGTCTACCGATTCCGCCACTCCGGCAGCGGGCCGCGCATTATACCCAGCTCGATCGTCGGCGTCTGCCCCCGCTCGAATCAGTTCGGACGCCGGGGTTCGCGCGGCGGTTCGGGCACCGCCGGCGCTTCGGCCGTGCGGTCGCGGTCGCTGCGCGCGGGCGTTTCGGCGGCGCCGGCCTCGCCCGCC
>NZ_LXSD01000559.1:0-3005 GCF_017168095.1 Lysobacter enzymogenes
CGCGCGCGGCGCCGGCGGCAAGAAATCGCGCGGCGGCGGCGCGGGCGCGGCGGCCGCGGTCGCCGACCTCGCCCCCGACGCGCTGGCCCGCTTCAACGCCCTGCGCGAATGGCGCTCGACTACCGCGCGCGAACAGAACGTGCCCGCCTACGTGATCTTCCACGACGCCACCCTGCGCGCCATCGCCGAACAGGCGCCGGACGACCTCGACGATCTGGCCCAGATCCCCGGCATCGGCGCGAGCAAGCTCGACCGCTACGGCGAGGCGGTGCTGCAGCATCTGCTCGATCACGAGTAGTCGCTGCGGCGGCGCTGGCTGCGGGACGGGTGCGTCGTAGTCGGGTCGTCGCGGTCGCGGCTCGCGCCGCTCCTACAGGGGCCACGGCAAGTCGCGTATCCGACTGTAGGAGCGGCGCAAGCCGCGACCGCGGCAACTCAGCAACGACAAACCCCGCCCCACTATCGCGAACCCGCCAGCGCCGCTCACGCCCATCCCACCGCCGCGCCGTCGCCCCGCTCCGCTTCCGCCGCATCCGCCCTCACGGCAACTGATACGCGAAGTTCAAATTCCAGCGCGGCTTGCGGTCGTCCGTCTCCAACGGCAAATCCGCGGTCGGCTTGGCGTAGGCGAAATCGATGTTGTAGTGCTTGTTGTCCGACAGCCGCACCCCCAGCGCGACCGTGCCCAGCCGGTTCGGCGCCGGCCGGCGGCCGTCGCTCAGCGACACCTGCGCGTGCTGCACGCTCAGGTACGGCGATACCGCCTTGAGCCAGCGCGTGTCCGGCTTGAAGTTGCGGCTCAGCTCCAGGCCCACGCCCCAGCCGCGGTCGCCCGAGGTTTCGCCGGGGTCGTAGGCCAGGGCGAAGCGGGTGCCGCCGAAGCTGATCTGCTCCGACGACGGCAGGCGGTCGCGCGTGTACTGCGCGGTCGCGCGCAATACCGCGAGGTAGCGCTGGTCCTTCCACGCCCGGCTCTGGGCGAACCCGAGGTTGTAGCGGGTGAACGCCACGTCGCTGGCCGCGGGCAGGATCGCGCCGCCGATGTTGGTCAGGGTCTCGGCCTTGGCGCCCCAGGCGTCGAGGCCGCGCGCGATCTGCACGCTGACCTGGCGCGCGCGGTCCTTCCTGGCCTGGGCGAAATCCAGCCCGGCCTGCAGCACCCGGGTCTTGGAGCGCTGCTCCAGGCTCGCGCCGTTGATCGTGTTGAGGTAGCGGTCGGACTGATCGGCCGCGTACGCGCCCAGCGACAGGAACAGCGAGCGCTCGCTCTCCAGCCGCAGCGGATAGCGCGCGCTGAGCGCGTAGCGGTCCTGCTCGACGCGATGGTCGAGGAACGCCGGCAGCGGCGTCTGCGTCGCCGGCACGCCGCGATAGCGCGAACCTTCGGCGCGGCCGATCCAGCCGTCGCTGCCGAACAATTGCTGATAGCCGGCGCTGTAGAAGCGCTCGTTGCCGCGGCCGTCCGGGTACAGCGCCGCCAGGCTCCATTGCTCGGCCAAGGACGTCAGCGCATTGAGATTGAGCGTGGCCAGGCCCTGGGTGCCGGGATGGTTGAATTCCAGCGCCCAGGTCGCGTCATAGCGCTTGGCCTGGACGGTGACGTCCAGCGAGGTCGCGCCGTCGGTGGTGGTCGGCGCCGGCACATTGAGGCCGATCTTCGCCCCCGGCAGGAAACCCAGGATCTGCGAATAGCGCTCGAAGGTCTTCTGCCGCAGCGGCCGGTCGTCGACGATGCGCTGGGCGATCGCGCGGATCTTGCGCTCCAGCCTGCCGGCCTGGCCCTGGATGCGCACTTGCGCGACGTAGCCTTCCACCGCGACTACCCGCACCGCGCCGTCGGCGAAGTCCTGGGTCGGCACATAGCAGAACGACAGCGCGTAGCCGCGTTCGCGATACAGCTTGGTGCAGGCCTCGGCCGCGGTCAGCAGCTGGGCGACGGTGATCGGCTGGCCGGCCAGCGGCTTGAACAGGCCGATCACATCGTCGAACGGCACCGACTTGACCCCGGACACCTCGAACCGCGACGGCGTCAGCTGCAAGGCCAGGAACGCGGCCATCTCGGGATTCTGCTGCGGCGCGACCGTGGTTTCGACCTTGCTCGGGCCCTTGGGCAGCGGCGCCTGCGGCAGCGTCTGCAGCGGATTGCCGGTGCTCGGCAAGCGCGGCGCGGCGGTTTGCGCCGATGCGGGCGGACTGGCGTACAGACACGCCGACAACGCCAGCGCGAGCGGATAGCGCTTCCCCCAAAGCCCTGTACCCATGCACGGCCCCTTGTCGTCGGCAACCCGAATCTGAGCAGGCAAGCGGCGCCGGAAGTCGCCGACCATCGCTGACAGCGACCGCGGCGCCGCGAAAGCCAGGCGCGTCCGCCCTGGGCCGGGCGCGCCTGCGCTGACGAACTCCAATCTACGTGCCTATGCCGCGACGGGAACGGCGCGTGGCCGTTCCCGCGCGGTCGATCACAGCTGCATCCGGACCGAGCCGACGCTTACGGCTTGGCGCCCTTCTTGCCGAGCAGCCCGGTGCCGAGCAGGCCGCCCTTGTCGTTGCTCGTATTGCCGAGCACGCCGCCGAGCAAACCGCCGTTGGCGTTGTTGAGCCCGGTCGCCCCGGCTACGCCGTTGACGACCGTGCTCAGCCCCTGAGTCACCGGCTGCAGCGGCCCGTTGACCGCTGCCGTCGCGCCCGTGCCGACTTGGTTGACCCCGCTGCCGACGCCGGACACCACGCCGCCGACCAGATTGGTCACCGGCGCCAGCGGAGTCGCCGCGCCGGCGCTGGCCAGCCCGGTGCCGACGCCGCCGACCGTGACGCCCACGCCGGCCACGCCGGTGGTCGCGCCGGCCGCGGTCACCCCGACCGGATTGGCGATCGAACCGGCATTGCCGAGCCCGGCGTTGATGCCGGCGCCGACCGTGCCGAGGTTGCCGCTCAGGCCGGTCACCGCGCCGCCGACCACGCTGGTCACGCCGCCGGCGCCGCCGGGTACCGGCGCGCCGCCGATC
>NZ_LXSD01000560.1:0-4081 GCF_017168095.1 Lysobacter enzymogenes
CGGACGACGAGGCGATCGGGGCGTGCCGGCGCGGCAGCGCGCGCGGAACCGCGCAGGCCGCCGCTGCGCGACGCCGCAGCCGATCCGCCGCGACGGCGGGACCGAGTGGGCAAGGCGACAGGTCGATGACGGGCCACTGCGTACGTTCCGATGTTCGAGCGCCGCCGCGCGAACCAGGCGCACGGCCGAAGGCGAAACCCTACCTCCAGCCCTGGGGCGGTAACGCGGTGCAGGTCACACAACCCGTCGCAGGCCGCAACGCGCATGCGGCGGTTCGCCCGCTACGCCGATGCAAGCGCCGAATGCCCGCGTCCGGCGCGCGCAATGCTTCGGCCAGGGCGGCGACGCCCTCGCCCGCCGCTGCGGGCGCGCGCCGCACGCAACGGCGTCGCCGCCCGCGCCGCTCAGAACGCCAGCGCCAGCCGTCCCTGCACGCCGTCGATCTGCGGGCCTTCGCGCACCGACAGGTCGCGGGTGTACTGCAACTGCACCTGCACCCGGTCGTTGAGCTGCTGCGCCCAGGTGAGGGTGAGGTTGGTGTCGTTCTTGCTGCCGAGCAGGCGCTCGCCGTGCAGACTCTCGCGCGCGCCGAAGCTCTGCCGCGCGCTCAGCGCGAAGCGCGTGGCCGGCGTCGGGTTGTAGCTCAGGTGCGCGACCGCGCGGTACATCGGATCGCGACGCACGCGGCTGCTGTCGTCGCGGGTGTAGAACTCGGCCTGGCCCATGAGCTCCAGGGTCCAGCGTTCGGCCAGCCGGGTCATGTAGCCGCCCTGCAGTTCCAGCGTATAGCGGTCCTCGCCGGTGATCAGGCCTTCGCCTGTACGCGGCGAGGTGGGCAGGCTCAGGTAGGCCGCGAAGGTCAGGTAGCGGCCGCGGCTCTCGTCGGCCCTGGGCCACCACGAGGTGCCCACGACCAGGTTGCCCATGCCGCTGAGGCCGTCGCGGTCGAACGCGTCGCGCTGGCGGTTGCCCATCGAGATCACTTCGAAGGTCGTGGTCTTGCCGGCGAGCGCGAAGAAGTGGACATAGCGCGCGGCGAGGACGTCGGCGCGAAAATCCAGGCCGTCGAACGCGCGCTTGCCGTCGGCGTAGACGCGGTCGCCGCGCAGGCGCTGGCCGTACAGCAGCAGCACGTCCATGCCCGGCGGCGCGGGCTGGATGTCGCCGGGATCCGGCGCGCTCATCGCCCACGCCGCGCCGGCCGGCCATGCCGCCGCCAGCGCCAAGGCGCACACCCCCACACGCCCGCGCCCGGCGCGGCGGCGTTCCTGATCGGACATGATCGTTCCCCTTGCGATGCAAACGGCCGGACCCGGGCCGCACGGCTCCGCGCGCACGCGTCGGCGCGGTTCGACGCGGGCTCAGACGCGTTCGAGCGCCTGCCCGAGGTTGCGGTAGAACTCGCCGCGGTAACGCCACAGCCACCCCGCGTAGACGGCGGCCGCCGCGGCCACCGCGATCACGCAGGCCGGAATCAGCGCGACGAACGCCGCGTTGCCGCCGGCCAGCAGCGGCAGGCTCTGGCAGATCAGCGCGATCAGCCCGGCCAGCACCAGCGCCGCGGCCAGCGGCGCGGCCACGGTCGTCCACGGCCGCCGCGGCAGCGGCCGCGACAGGAAGAAGAACGGCACCGCGAGGCTGGCCAGCACCTGCACCGCCAGCATCGAGATCGAGGCCACCGCCGAGCCGACCGGCAGCACCGCCGCCATCGGATCGGCGCCGGTCGCGGCGAAGGCCGCGATGCAGGCGATCGACGCGGCGAACTGGGTCGCGCCGGCCGCCGACGGCGTGCGCTGGCGCGGATGCACCCGCGCCAGCCAGCGCCACAGCACGCCTTCGCGGCCCATCGCGAACAGATAGCGCGAGACCGAGTTGTGCAGGCTCAGCAGCGACGCGAACAGGCTGGTGATCACCAGCGCGTTCATCGCCGCCGCCACCGGCGGCGCGGTCAGCGTCGCGGCCATCGCGAACCAGAAATTGCCCGGATCGGCCTGCGCCGCCGCGACCACCTGCTGCGGGCCGTAGGCGACGGTGATCGCCCAGGTCGCCAGCGACAGGAACACGGTGATCGCGCCCAGCGCCACGTAGGTGGCGATGGCGATGCTGCGGCGCGGATCGCGCGCTTCCTCGGCGTAGATCGCGGTGGTCTCGAAGCCGAAGTAGGAACCGGCGACGAACACCAGCGACACCCCGAGCCCGGCCGAGAACACCTGCGACGGCAGCAGCGGCGCGGCCGAAAAACCCTGCGGGCCGCCGCCGTGGGCGAGCACCGCGGCCACGAACAGCAGCACGATGCCGATCTCGCACAGCATCAGCACCGCCAGCACCCGGCCGCTGAACTCGATGTTGCGATAGCCGCAGATCCGCACCAATACCGCAACCGCCAGCGCGTTGATCCACCACGCCGCGCCCGCGCCGAGCCACTGCTGCTGCGCTTGTTCGAGGAAGAACCCGATCATCGCGAAGCACGCCAGTTGGATGCCGAAGTACGCCGCCAGCGCCAGGAACGCGGCGACGATGCCGGCGCCGCCGCCGAGCCCGGCGGTGACGTAGGAATAAAACGCGCCGGCATTGCCGATGTGCCGGCTCATGGCGACGAAGCCGACGCTGAAAAGCAGGTACGCCGCGCCGGCCAGCACGAACGCGCCGGCGGTGCCGACGCCGTTGCCCATGCCGATCGCCACCGGCACCGCGCCGACCAGCCCGATCAGCGGGCCGTTGGTCGCGATGACGAAGAACACGATCTGCAGCCAGCCCAGCGCGTTCTTGCGCAGTTCCACCGTTTCCGCCTTGCCGTCCACGTTCGTCTCCCCTCCCCGGGTTGGACTTGCCGCGCCGGCCGCGACGCGGCCGGCGGATTGCGTTCGCATCACTGCCGCGCCTGCATCGCCGCCGCGATCGCCTCGCCGACGATCCGCGTCCACGTCGCCACCCCGCCCGGTTCGCCGAGCAGGTCCTGACGCACTTCGATGGCGAAGCGGCGCAGGCCGAACGGGCGCGCGTGGCGGTCGAAGGTGTAGCCGCGCGCGAGGCGGCCGTCGTAGGGCGTGTTGTCGCCGACGGGTTCGACTACCCGGCGCAACGCGGCGACGACTTGCGTCGCCGGCGTCGGCTGGTCCCAGATCACCGCCACCGGCGGCCGCGCGAGGCCGTCGAGGAACGGCGCGTAGCTGTGCACGGCGACGATCAGCGGGTCGCCGCCGCCGCGGCGCTTGGCCGCGACGGTCTCGCCGACCAGCGCGTGGAACGGCTCGAACACCAGTTGCGCGCGCGCATGCCGCTGCGCCGCGCTGAGGTCGGCGTTGCCGGCGATCGCGCTGCCGTCCGACACCGGCGCGATCCAGTCGGATTCGAACGGCGCGCGGTTGCAGTCGACGAACAGGCGGCTGGTCGAACACAGCACCGCCGGCGCGTCCAGATGCAGCGCCAGTCCGCGCGCGAGTTCGCCCGCGCCGAGATCGACGGCGATGTGGCGCGCCAGGTCGTGCGCGTCGCAGCCCAGGCCGGCATAGCCCGGCGGAATGCGGTTGGAGGCGTGTTCGCACACCAGCACCAGCGGCGCGCGTCCGGCCGGGTTGAACACGTCGCCGGCGGACCAGGCCGCGGCGGCGTCGAATGCGGTCGGATTCGCGTTCATCGCGCCCCCTGTGCGCGCACGTGCACGGACTTGCGCTGCGTCCACTCGTCGAATGTCGCCTCGCCGCCGATGCGGCCGAGCCCGGAGGCCTTGACGCCGCCCCAGGGCAGATGCAGGTCGGCGTGGTCGCAACGGTTGACGAACACGGTGCCGGCCTGGATCGCGTCGATCAGGCCGGCCGCGGCCTGCGGCTCGCGCGTCCACACCGACGCGGTCAGGCCGAAGCGGCTGGCGTTGATCGCCGCCAGCGCCTGCGCGTCGCCGTCCACCGCGGTCAGCGTCGCCACCGGGCCGAAGGTTTCCTCGCGCGAGATGGCCATCTCGGCGTTCGCGTCGAGCAAGACTTCCGGCGACAGATACGCGCCCTGCCCGGCGAGTTCGCCGGCGCGGTGTCCGGCCAGCGCGGCGCGCGCGCCGGCGGCGACCGCCGCGGCGACTTCGCCG
>NZ_LXSD01000561.1:0-6385 GCF_017168095.1 Lysobacter enzymogenes
GCGCGCGTCGCCGCCCGGCGGCGGCCGGGCGCCGCGCGCGCGGGACGCCACACGCCGCAAAGCCGCGCCGCGCTCAGCGATCCAGCAGGTCCTGGGTGTTGGCGGCGTTGTTGACGATGTTGGACAGCGGCAGCAACTGGTTGACGAAGCGGTTCCAGCGGGTCACCCCGGCCGGGCCGACGAACACCACGTCGCCGGCGCGCACGTGGAACTGGCTGCCCAGCGCGAACGCCGCCGGCGATTTGGCGTCGAGGTGGAAGATCGTCGCCGGCTGCTTGTCCTGGCTTTCCACCCCGCGGATCACGTACACCGCCTGGCCCTTGGCGGTCAGCGGATTGAGCCCGCCGGCGCGGCCCAGCGCCTGGGTCAGGGTCAGGTCGGTGGTCTTGAAGGTCATCGCCTGCGGCCGCACCACCTCGCCGACCACATACACCTCCTTGCGGTCGTTGTACGGCAGGAACAGGTGATCGCCGGCCTTGAGGTAGATGTCCTTGGCCACCGAACCGCCGCGGTTGAGTTCGTCGAGGTCGAGCCGGTACTGGCGGCCGTCGCGGGTCAGCACGAAGCCGGCGAGGTCGGCGCGGATCGGATCGACCGTGGCCGCGCCGATGGCCTGGGCCAGGGTCAGGGGCGTGGCGGTGATCGACTGGCGCTCGGTCTTGACGAAGGCGCCCTGCAAGGTCACGCGCTGGCTGCCGTAATCGATGATGCTGACGTCGACCTGCGGGCTCTGCACGTAATGGGCGATGCGCGCGGTGATCTGCGCGCGCAGTTCCTCGATGGTCAGGCCTTCGGCGCGGATCATGCCGACGTAGGGATAGAACAAGGTGCCGTCGGGCCGCACCAGGCGGCCGTTGGCCGCGGTCTGCTGCTGGGTGCCGGCCGGCGAGGTCAGTTCGGGATGGTCCCAGATGGTGATGTACAAGGTATCGCCGCGACCGATGCGGTAAGCCTCGGGCTGGTACGACAGCAGCTCGATCGGCACCGAGGTTTCCGTCCGCTCCTGCGCGGACAGGAACGTCGGCGTGATCGCCACCATCTGGATGTGGCCGTCCTGGGCCAGGCCGCTGCGGGCGAACTGCCCGGGCGAAATGAACTGGCCCGGCGCGAACGCGCAGCCGCCGAGTCCGACGATGGCGGCCAAGGCCGCGACGCCCGAAATCTTGATCATGCGGAAAGATTCTCTAAAGCGGAAACACGATGGGGACGCGCCGCGGCCGCGCGGATCCGACGCGGGACGGCGCGATGCGCGATGACGGGACACGCGATGAGCAGGCACGCGACGAGCCGATGCGCGACGAGGCGGCGCGGCGCGGCGGCGGGCCTGTACGCGAAACCGCCGCGGGCCGCGCGCGGCGGCGCGGGTGCGCGGCGGCGTGCGAGGGCGATGGGTCGATGCGAAGTGGCGGCATGGGGCTGTGAGCGTCGCAGTCAGTAATGGCCAAGCCCCCGTGCCGCGCAGTATAGCCAGCCCATGCGCATCGCTGTCACGCACAGGCCGCGGAATCGCATCACGTTTCGCCGATGGCGTCACCGCGATACAGCTGAGGTTTCGACAAGGCCGCCGCCGCGAGGCCGCTGCGAGCACGATGCGATGCAGGAACGATGCCAACATCGGCGAACGAGAACGAATGTTTAACGTTCGCGGCGAAGTCTTGCGAAAAACGCGCAACGCTTGAACAAAACAAAAAGCAGTGGGGTGACCCGCGTCACGACTTGGCCCTCGCGTGTGGAGTTCGTGTTGACCGTGTCATGACCTGCTCTATACATTGCCGCCTCGTCGCGGACCCGTCGGGGGGCGGATCCGCAACACCGCGCGACGCAGCGCAACGCGGCACGGACGGCTCATAACGACAGGTTTCAAGCGTGTTCCGAAATGTTCTGGTCGTATGCGTCGGCAACATCTGCCGCAGTCCAACCGCGGAAGTACTGTTGCGTCGCGAGTTGAAAAACGTAACGGTCGCATCCGCCGGGCTCAAGGCCCTGGCCGGCCATCCGATCGACGCCACAGCACAGGCCGTGCTGTCCGGACAGGGATTGAGTGGGCAATCCCATGTCGCACGCCAGCTGGACCGCTCGATGATCGATGCGGCCGATCTGGTCCTTACGATGGAGCCGTGGCACAGCGAGGCCGTGCTCCGTTTGTCCCCACACGCGAGAGGAAAAACCTACTTGCTAGGCAAATGGCTGGACAACACCAGCATTCCCGACCCCTATCGGCAATCGCGCGAGAGTTTCGAGCGCGCCTACCAGCTCATCGAGTCGGGCGTGAATCGCTGGAAAGCGTACTTCTGAGCGTTGCGCGCGTGAGCGCGGCGCGTTTTCGGACGCGCCCGTAGTCGCGAGCACGTTCGCGTTCGCTCCAGACGCGCCCGCGGGCGCGCCGTTCCACTTTACCCAAGGCCTTCCCCCCAATGGCGGCAGTTTCCACCACGCATGGCCCGCGCCAGGACGCCGGCGCGAGCGACGAAATCGACCTGGCCGCGCTGCTGGGCACCTTGTTCGACCACAAGTGGCTGATCGGCGCGGCGATCGCGCTCGGCTTCGCCCTGAGCGCCGCCTACGCGCTGCTGGCCGCGCCGGTGTACCAGGCCAACGCGATGGTGCAGGTGGAGTCCAAGACGCCCACCCTGCCCGGCCTCACCGCGGTGTCGCAGGCGCTGACCGATTCGGCGCCGCAGGCGATGACCGAGATTTCGCTGCTGACCTCGCGCACCGTGCTCGGCAAGGCGGTCGAGGACCTCAAGCTCGATCTGCAGATCGAGCCCGCGTACTTCCCGGTGTTCGGCGCCGCGATCGCGCGCCGTTTCCAGCCCGCCACCGGCAACGAACTCGCCGCGCCGTGGTTCGGCCTCAACCGCTACGGCTGGGGCGGCGAAACCCTCGACATCGCCGAACTCGAAGTGCCCGACGACCTGATCGGCAAGCCGCTGACCCTGATCGCCGGCGCCAACGGCAGCTTCGAACTGTTCGACGACCAGGACCAGCGCCTGCTCGGCGGCGACGCCGGCCAGCCCGCGGTCGGCGGCGGCGCGCGGCTCAAGGTCGAACGCCTGCTGGCCCATCCGGGCATGCGCTTCGAACTGACCAAGCTCTCGCGCCTGGGCATCATCGCCGCGCTGCAGAACAACCTCACCGCCAGCGAGAAGGCCAAGGATTCGGGCATCATCCAGCTCAGCTACGAGCTGCGCGATCCCGAGCTGGCCCAGGCCACGCTGGAGGCGATCACCCGCCAGTACATCCGCCAGAACATCGAACGCAACTCCGCCGAGGCCGCCAGCAGCCTGGAGTTCGTCAACAAGCAGCTGCCCAACGTGCGCCGCGACCTGGAGAAGGCCGAGCACACCCTGGCCCAGTACCAGTCGCAGGCGCACACCGTCGACATCACCCTCGACGCCAAGTCGCTGCTCGACCAGATCGTCTCGCTCGACACCAGCATCTCGCAGCTGCGCCTGCAGCAAGCCGAAGTGACCCGCCGCTACACGCCCGCGCATCCGGCCTACAAGGCGCTGATGGCGCAGATCGGCGAGCTGGAGGCGAGCAAGCAGAAGATCAACGACCGCATCGGCACCCTGCCGCAGACCCAGCAGGAACTGATCGGCCTGACCCGCGAGGTGCAGGTCAGCACCCTCACCTACACCAATCTGCTCAACCAGGCCCAGCAGCTCGACATCGCCCGCGCCGGCACCGTCGGCAACGCGCGCGTGGTCGACCGCGCGGTGGTCGACACCAGCCAGCCGGTCAAGCCCAAGCGCGCGCTGGTGGTCGCCATCGGCACCTTCCTCGCCGGGTTCCTGGCGGTGGGCTATGTGTTCCTGCGGCAGATGCTCAACCGCGGGGTCGAGCACGTGCAGGAGATCGAACAGATCGGCCTGCCGGTGCTGTCCTCGATCCCGATGAGCGCCTACCAGCGCGACCACGAGAAGGCCGGGCGCAAGCTGCGCGCCGGCGGCGGCAACGGCAAGCCGCACCTGCTGGCGATCGACGCGCCCAACGACCTGGCGATCGAGGCCATGCGCAGCCTGCGCACCGCGCTGCACTTCGCCCGCCTGGAAGCCAGCAACAACATCCTGATGATCTGCGGCTCCAGCCCCGGCGCCGGCAAGACCTTCGTCTCCACCAACCTCGCCGCGACCATCGCCCAGGGCGGCCAGCGCGTGCTGCTGATCGACGGCGACCTGCGCCGCAGCAGCCTGCACAAGGTGCTCGGCCAGGATCCGCGCAACGGCCTGTCGGACCTGCTCGCCGGCCGCATCGACGCGTCTGGCGCGATCCGGCGCACGCCGATCGACAACCTGCACTTCATCGCCCGCGGCGAAGCGCCGCCGAATCCGTCGGAGCTGCTGATGCGGCCGGAACTGGGCGCGCTGCTCAAGACCGCGGCGCTGCAATACGACCTGGTCATCATCGACACGCCGCCGATCCTGGCGGTGACCGACTCGGCCATCATCGGCCGCCACGCCGGCACCAGCCTGATGGTGGTGCGCTTCGGCCTGAATCCGGCCAAGGAGCTGGCGCTGGCGATGCAGCGCTTCGAGCAGAACGGCATCGAACTCAAGGGCGCGGTGTTCAACGCGGTCGAACGCCGCCACGACACCCACTACGCCTACGGCTACGAATACCGCTCCGGCGCGTAGCCGCCGGCAAGCAAGTTTTCTTTGCGCGAGAGGAAAGCACTCGATGATTTCCATCGCAACCATCCGCAACGGACGCGGCCGCACATCGCGCGCATGGCGCGCGCTCGACCGCGCGTGCGCGTTCGCGCCCGCCGTCGCCCACGCGAAATCACCCAAATTCCCGGGATTTTTGCCTTATGCGTCGAATGCGCAATGCGATGTCAAGCACTCGCGTTGGCATTGGAAAATTTCCAAACCATTGCAGATGCGCAACCACTCACGGTTCCTGAATCCCATCGAGAAACGACTTACGGGCGCACAGTATTTCGCAACGCAAGAGTGGCACGATGCCGTCCGCCGAGAGTGCGACAGCGAAGCGAACGCTCGCGGCGAAAGACAGCGAAAGGTTTTTTCCGCATCCGCAAGCGACGCGGGCCCGAGCGTCATCGCAACGGCCGGCGCGCTCGCGCAACGCAGGCGAAGACACAGGCGGCGCGCCGGCTGACGGCGCACCGCAAGGCCCGGCCGAAACGGCGGGCGCGCGCAAGGATCGGCGCAGCGACACACGTATTGACCGAAGGGGGCGGTCGTCGGATGGGTCTACCGAAGACTTACCTTGGAAACGACGGTCATGATGAAAGAACAATTCGTCATCGCAGGCGCGCTCAGCGTCGCGGTCACTGCATTGTCGATGAGCGCGCTGTATCCCAGCGCCGCCAGGCTCGGCCTGGTCGACCGCCCCAACGCCCGCAAGCAGCATAAGGGCGCCGTTCCGGTCATCGGCGGCATCAGCTTCTTCCTCGGCCTGCTCGCCGGCGCGCTGTACCTGCAGCTCGGCGACCGCTACAGCATGAGCCTGCTGGCCACCGCCGGCCTGGTGGTGGCGCTGGGCGCGCTCGACGACGCGCGCGACCTCAGCGTGCGCTCGCGCCTGCTGATCCAGTCGATCGCGGTCGGCTTGATGATCACCGGCAGCG
The DNA here is from genome assembly GCF_017168095.1 of Lysobacter enzymogenes. Taxonomy (GTDB): domain Bacteria; phylum Pseudomonadota; class Gammaproteobacteria; order Xanthomonadales; family Xanthomonadaceae; genus Lysobacter; species Lysobacter enzymogenes_D. The sequence continues at coordinate 5,594 of NZ_LXSD01000561.1, forward strand.
GCGTATGGCTGAACGATCTGGGCGATCTGTTCGGTACCGGGCCGATCCACCTGGGCTGGCTCGGCGTACCGGTGACGGTCATCGCCGTGGTCGGCACCATCAACGCCTTCAACATGCTCGACGGCATCGACGGGCTCGCCGCCAGCATCGCCCTGGTCTGCATCGGCGCGATCTTCCTGTTCGACCGCGGCAACGTGCTCGACAAGGGCGCGCTGCCGAGCCTGGCGCTGCTGTTCGTGGCGCTGCTTCCGTTCCTGTTCGTCAACCTCGGCGGCATCAGCGGGCGCAAGGTGTTCATGGGCGACGCCGGCAGCATGCTGATCGGCTATGTGATGGCCTGGAGCCTGATCTACCTGAGCCAGCGCGGCCCGAGCCGCATCGACGCCGCCGACGCGGTGTGGTGCATCGCCCTGCCGCTGCTGGAAACGCTCAACCTGATGTACCGGCGCGTGCGCCGCGGGCTGTCGCCGTTCAAGCCCGACCGCCAGCACCTGCACTATCTGCTGCTCGACCGCGAACGCTCGCCCAAGACCGCGCTGCTGACCATCGTCGGCCTGGCCTGCGCCTTCGTCGCGATCGGCTACACCTTGCGCAACCTGCCGATCCTGCTCGGGCTGGCCGCGTTCTTCGCCATGCTCGGCGTGTACTCGCTGACCGTGAGCAGCGGCGACCGCAACAAGCTGCCGAACTGGCTGCCGCGCCCGCCGCGACAGCTCGCGTTCGCGCCGCAAGGCCCGCTCGGCGACGGCCGCGGCGCGCGCCAATCCGAGCGCGAGTCCGCGCCCGCGGCGA
>NZ_LXSD01000562.1:0-2237 GCF_017168095.1 Lysobacter enzymogenes
CGGCCCCGCCCGCGCCCGCCGCCGGCAATGCGCGTCCGGCCGTGGCCGAGGCGCCGGCGCGGCCCGGAAACCGACAATGAACAGGGGCGACCCAGGGTCAGCACTAGCTGGTTTCACCCGCACCGCGCCGATCTAATCCAACCTCGGCACCTTGCACCCATCGTCCGCGGATGCTTCAAGAATCGCCAAGCGCGTCAAGTTTCGGTGCCATTCGTTGTTCCACGCCATTGCGCGGCCTTGCCGCAACGAGCAGGAGAGACGTCATGAGTAATGCAGTCAACGGCGCCGGCGGTACCGCCGGCCTGGTCAACACCTTCATCGCCGACGTCAACAAGAACGACGCGGTCGGCAACGGCAAGGGTTCGCGCGGCGCCGGCAGCAGCAGCGGCGGTGGCGGCATCTCGGCCGGCGGCGGCGGTGGCGGCGGCAGCAGCTCGAGCTGGTACGAGTCGATGGCGCGCGCCTGGGGCCAGACGATGGACGGACAGGCCTCGCGCATCACCGAGCTGTCGGGCACGATCGGCGGCGGCAACGACCAGCCCTCGAGCATGATCGCGCTGACCTCGGCGAGCCTGCGCATGCAGTTCATCTCCAACAGCGCGTCGACCTCGATCAATTCGATCGCCCAGGCCTTCGACAAGCTGGCCTCGAAGAACTGACCGGCGCGCGGCCCGACGTCTGCCGCCTGCCGTCGCGGCGTCCGGACCTCGCGTCCGGGCGCCCGCGGCCGTCGCGGCGGGGCTGCGCGGCGCAGCGTTCGGTCTGCGCCTCGCCGCTGCGTCGTACCCTTCGTCCGGACCACCCGTTGTCGAACCTACCGTCGCAGGAGACAGGTTCATGATCGAAGCCATCCAAGCCGCGGCCGAAGCCGCGCAACCGGCCGCCGCCTCGCCGGCGCAGTCGCCGCAGGCCTCGGCCTACGACATCCGCGAGTTCGCGGCCGCGTTCGACCGCGGCGCCGCGCCCGGCGGTGCGGGCGGCGTGCAGGCAGGCGGCGCCGAACAGGTCGCCCACGCCGGAGCCGCCGAGCCTTCGCAGGGCACCCGCGCGGTGCTGGCGGCGCTGGACAACCTCAACGGCGGCGCCGACAGCATCGGCCAGGCCAGCCAGAGCATGTCGGCCAACGCCGCCGACCTGACCCCGGGCGAGATGATCCAGATGACCATGAAGTGCCACCAGTTCATGTTCACCTCGCAGCTGACCTCGAACGTCGCCAACCGCACGTCCGACGGCATCCAGCAGCTGTTCCGCCAGCAGTCGTAACGCGCAAGGCACACACCACACGGGGGATGCATGGGTAGGGCGTCGGGCTTCAAAGCTTTAAGGATTCTGGCGGCCCTGCTGGCCTGCTTGCTGATCGTGGGGTGTACGCGCACGCCGCTGTACAGCCAACTCGACGAGCAGCAGGCCAACGAACTGATGGCGGCGCTGCTCGACGCGGGCATCCCCGCCGAGAAAGACCCCTCGCCGAGCAAGACCGGCTGGGAGGTCATGGTCAACCGCGGCGACATCCCCTATGCGATGCAGGTGCTGACCTCGCGCGGCCTGCCGCGCGCGCAATACCGCTCGCTCGGCGACGTGTTCAAGAAGGAAGGCTTCGCCTCCTCGGCGCTGGAAGAGAAGGCGCGCTACCTCTACGGCCTGTCGCAGGAACTCTCGCGCACGCTGACCCGCATCGACGGCGTGGTCGAGGCGCGCGTGCACATCGCCCTGCCCGATCGCGACCCGCTCGGCGGCAACGTCCAGGACTCCTCGGCCTCGGTGCTGATCTTCGAACGCCCGGGCCAGAGCCTGCGCGACCGCGAGACCGACATCAAGGTGTTCGTCAAGGACAGCGTCGAAGGCCTGGACGACGTCAACAAGGTCACGGTGAAGTTCTTCACCGTGCAGTCGCCGCCCAAGGTCAGCCAGGGCGGCGGCCCGCTCAACGCGGTGCTGGGCTCGATCGACCTGAGCGCGGTCATCATCGGCGCTGGCGTGCTGGTGCTGCTGGCGATCGCGGCGTTCTTCTTCGGCCGCCTGCGCTCGCGCCTGTTCCCGCCGGCCGCGCCGCCGCCGAGCAACGCCCGCGGCGGAGTGTGGAACGGATGAGCGCCGCGGCGCTGCGCGCAGTGCTGAGCGAGACCGATGCCAGCTGGCACGGCCGCGGCGACGAGCGCATCGCCCCGGAACTGCTGGCGGCCGCGCGCGACAGCGCGCTCGGCCGCCGCCTGCTCGGCGGCTGGCTCGCCGCCGAG
>NZ_LXSD01000563.1:0-1993 GCF_017168095.1 Lysobacter enzymogenes
TCGGCCGCTTCGACCCGGGCCGGTTGGCCGCGACGGGCGCGGCCGCGCCAGCAGCCTTCGGCCGCGCCGTCGCGCAGCCAGTCGCGCAGGCGCTGGATCAGCTGCTGCGGGCTCGCGGCCAGGATGCCGAGCCGCTCCTCCATCGCCTCGCGCCCGCTCTGCAGCGTGTGCGCAGCGGCGCGCAGGTCCAAGCCGTCGCCGCGCGCCTCGACGAAGGCGAGCAGATCGCGCGCCTTGTGCAGCAGTTGTTCCTCGCTGCGCGCCGACAGCGGCAGCGCCAGCGGCTCCAGCGCCGCGCGCGGCGCGACGGGTTGCGCGACGTGCTCCTGCAGCACCAGGTGCGCGTTGGTGCCGCTGTGGCCGAACGAGTTCAGCGCGGCCATGCGCGGCGCGCCGTCGAAGCCGCGCCAGTCGATCGCCTGGGTGTTGATGTAGAACGGCGAGCCGTCGAGTTCGATCAGCGGATTGAGCTCGCGAAAGTTCAGCAACCCCGGCAGGCGCCCGTGGCGCATCGACAGCAGCACCTTGATCACGCCGATCACGCCGGCCGCCGCGGCGGCGTGGCCCACGTGCGACTTGGCGCTGCCCAGCGCGCACCAGCCGGCGCGGCCGCCGCTGTCGCGGCCGAACGCGCGCACCAGGGCGTTGGTCTCGACCGGATCGCCGAGGCGGGTGCCGGTGCCGTGGGCTTCGACGTAGCCGATCTGGCCGGCGTCGATGCCGAAACGACGGTAGGTGTCGAGGATCAGCCGCTCCTGCGCGGCGCCGTTGGGCGCGGTGATGCCGTTGCTGGCGCCGTCCTGGTTCATGCCCGAGGCGCGCACGGTGGCGTAGATCGGATCGCCGTCGGCGAGCGCGCGGTCCAGGCGCTTGAGCACCAGCATGCCGACGCCTTCGGAGATGATGGTGCCGTCGCCGGCGCGGTCGAAGGTGAAGCAGCGGCCGCTGGAGGACAGCATGTCGATCTCGTCCAGCCGCAGCAGCACCTTGCGGTTCATGCAGGCGTTGACGCCGCCGGCGAGGACCAGATCGCATTCGCCGTTGCGCAGGCTCTCGCAGGCCAGGTGGATCGCCACCGCCGAGGACGAGCAGCCGGTGTTGACCACGAACGCCGGGCCGTTGAAGTCCAGCGCATACGACAGGCGCGAGGCGATGATCGCGTCCGACAGCCCGGTGAAGCTGTCGCCGATGTAGCCGGCCGGTTCGGCGCCGACGTAGATGCCGGTGCGGCTGCCGGCCAGCGACTTGGGATCGTAGCCGGCGTCTTCCAGCGCTTTCCAGCTTTCCTGCATGACCAGGCGCTGGTGCGGGTTCATCGACTCGGCCTCTTTGGGCGAGATGTTGAAGAACAGCGGGTCGAAGCAGTCGCGCTCGGCCAGCACCCCGCCCCACTTGCAGCGGGTCTTGCCGCGGCGCTTGTCGGCGCTGTAATCCTCGGCGCGCAGATAGGCCGGCGGCAGTTCTTCGACGCCGTCGACGCCGTCGATCAGGTTGGCCCAGAAGGTGTCGGCATCGCCGGCCTTGGGGAACTGGCCGGACAGGCCGATGATCGCGATGGGCATGTCGGCGGCGGCCGGATCGATGGCCATCGCCGCATTCGGCGCGGCGACGGCGGCGGTCGGCAGCGTCGCGGCAGCTGCGATCGCGGCTTCGCCGATGCGTTCTTCGCTCGCCTCGTCGTTCTGCTGCGCGGTCGCCAGCGCCGCCTCGACCTTGCCCGCATGCGCCTGCAACAAGTGCGCGGCCAAGCGCTGGATCGAGGAGAACTCGAACACCACCGCGGTGTTGAGCGCGGTGCCGAAGCGCTGGTTGACCCGCTCGATGAAGGCCACGCCGAGGATCGAATCGATGCCGTAGTCGGAGAACGCGATATCGATGGCGACTTCGGCCGCGTCCATCTTCAGCGTCTGCGACAGGCATTCCACGATGCCGTCGCGGACGGCGGCGGCGGGATCGCGCGGCGGCGCTGCCGCGCGCACCGGCGCAGGCGCCG
>NZ_LXSD01000564.1:0-388 GCF_017168095.1 Lysobacter enzymogenes
GCTGGCGCCGCCGCCGCTGCGCAGCGACGACGCCGCGCCGGACTTCGCCCGCATCGACTGCGGCGGCGCGCGCATTCGCGACGCCGACCTCGCCCGCGCCCGCCTGACCGCGCAGCTGCTGCAGGAACTCGGCCGCGCCTTCGGCCTGGACCTGTCGCGGCTGGAGGTGCAAGTCGACGCCGACGCCGCCATCCGCATCCAGGCGCGCGGCGCCAACGCCCTGCAGGAAGACGCGCGGGTGCTGCTGCATCCGGGCCGCTACCGCCCGCACGAAGCGCAGGGCCGCTACCTGCTCGCGCACGAGACCGCGCACGCGGCCCAGCGCGCGCTGCCCGGCGCCGCGCCCGGCGACAGCGTAGCCGCCGCCGAGGCCGAGGCCGACGCCATC
>NZ_LXSD01000565.1:0-3989 GCF_017168095.1 Lysobacter enzymogenes
TATCCGCCCGGCACGGTTCCGCCCGGCACGGTTCCGCCGCAACCCGGCGTCGCGCCGGCGCAACCCGGCGCCGTGCCGCAGCCCGGCGTCGCGCCGGCCCCGAATCCCGCCTATCCGGCCGGCGCGCCGGCGGCGGCACCTGCACCTGCACCGACCGGTACTGCGAATGGAGTCAGCACCCGATGAATTGCTTGCGTAAACAAAGCCTGGCCGCCCTGCTGCTGCTGGCGGTCTCCGGTCTGGTCCTGCCTGCTTCGGCGCAGGTGGTGCAGGAATACGAATACGAAGCCAACCGCATCTATCAGGTGCGTACCGGCCTGGGCATCACCACCCAGATCGAGCTGAGCCCGAGCGAGAACATCCTCGACTACAGCACCGGCTTCAGCAGCGGCTGGGACCTCAGCCGACGCGACAACATCTTCTATCTCAAGCCGAAGAACGTCGACGTCGACACCAACATGATGATCCGGACGACGACGCACTCGTACATCCTGGAACTGAAGGTGGTGGCGACCGACTGGCGCGTGCTGGAGCAGGCCAAGCAGGCCGGCGTGCAGTACAAGATCAAGTTCGTGTACCCCAACGGCACCGAGTTCTCCGCGGCCAGGGAAAGCAGCGAGCAGGCTTCCGCCGAGCTGAACACCACGCTCGACAAGAACCGGCTGTACAACTTCGACTACCAGTTCTCCAGTCGCAAGAAGCAGTCCTGGCTGGTGCCGACCAACGTCTACGACGACGGTCAGTTCACCTACATCAAGATCAACGCGCTGAAGGATCTGCCCACCGGCAACTTCCCCGCGGTGTTCGGCCGCGAGCGTGAAGGCAGCGAAGACTTCGTGGTCAACACCACGGTCGAGGGCAACACCATCATCGTGCACGGCACGTACCCCTACTTGATCATCCGTCACGGCAACAACGTCGTCGGTCTGCGCAGGAAGAAGCAGAAATGAGCCAGAACATGCCTCCCAATCAGCCGGGCCAGCCCGACAACGGCACTCCGCAGGATGGCGGCAGCTACGGCTACGCCGGCGCCAACCCCTATTACGGCCAGCAGCAGGGCGGCGCCGCCGCGCCCGACCTGGACGCCAACGCTCCGACGCTGAAGACCGCCGACGTCCAGCGCATGAACCGCAAGGCGCTGCTGTTCCTCGGCGGCATCGTGCTGTTGCTGCTGATCGCCGCGTTCTTCCTGCTCAAGAGCGCGACCACCAGCGAGAAGAAGCCGCCGAAGGTCGACGAGGAAGTCATCAGCGTGCCCGATGCGCCGGTCACCACCACCCAGCCGCCGCTGCCGCCGTTGCCGCCGCCGCCGGCGACGGTGGAGCCGATCGCCATGGCGCCGCCGCCGGCGCAGGACGATCGTCCGCGCAACAGCGACGAAGCGATGGGCGAACCGCGCGAGCGCGGTCCGAGCCTGCTGGAACGCCGCATGTCCGGCGAGGGCGGCAGCGCCGCCAGCGGCGGGGAAGGCGGCAGCGAGATTCCTGCCGGCGACCAGGCCTATCTGCAGTCGCTGATCGCCCAGCAGCAGGGCGGCGGCCAGGCCCCGGCCAAGGTCGAGCGCGAACAGGTCACCTCGGCCCAGCCGCTGTACAACCCCGACACGCTGCTGCTTCGCGGCACCTACATCCGCTGCGTGATGGAAACCCGCATCGTCACCGACGTACCGGGCTTCAGCTCCTGCGTGGTGACCGAGCCGATCTATTCGGTCAACGGCCGCCGCCTGCTGCTGCCGAAGGGTTCCAAGGTGTCGGGCCGTTACCAGAACAACAACACCGACATCAAGCGCGTGGCCGTGGTGTGGGACCGCATCACCACCCCGACCGGCCTGGACGTCAACATGGCCAGCCCGGGCGTGGACAATCTCGGCGGCGCCGGCATCCCCGGCCAGTACGACGCGCACTGGGGCAGCCGCATCGCCTCGGCGCTGCTGATCAGCCTGATCAGCGACGCGTTCAAGTACGCGGCGGCGAAGAACGGCCCGGAAAGCACCACCGTCACCCAGGGCGGCACCACCATCACCGAGCCGTACGAAAGCAACACGGCCAAGGCGATGGAGCGGCTGGCCAACCAGGCGTTGGAGAAGAGCGTGAACCGCCCGGCGACCATCACCGTCAACCAGGGCACGATCGTGAACATCTACGTCGCCAAGGACGTGGACTTCTCCTCGGTCCTGCGTTGATCCGCAGCGTCGCAACCGGCAGAACAGTCACAGGCAATGGATTCGGATAATTCACCCATCGCGCAGGTTTCCAACGACTTCCTGGACTATCAGTACCAGGTGCTCGGCATCCTGGAGTACATGAGCTCCCCGGACGTTACGGAAATCTGCATCAACCGTCCGGGCGAGCTGTACCTGGAAACCCGCGGCGGTTGGCAGCGCATCGAGGTGCCGAGCCTGACCTTCGAGCGCGCGCGGCAGTTCTGCACCGCGGTGGTCAACGAGAGCAACACCGGCCAGCGCATCACCGATGCCGACCCGGTGGTCTCGTTGACCTTCCCGACGGGGCAGCGCGCGCAGTTCGTGATTCCGCCGGCCATTGACGCGGGCAAGGTGTCCATCACCATCCGCCTGCCGTCCAAGCACAGCAAGACCTTGCAGCAGTATCAGGATGACGGCTTCTTCGAGCAGATCCTGGAGTCGGGGGCGAGCATCAGCGACCACGACAAGGAACTGCTGGAGATCCGCGCCCAGCGCAACTACGCCGAGTTCTTCAAGAAAGCGGTGCAGTACAAGAAGAACATCGTCGTCGCCGGCGCCACCGGCAGCGGCAAGACCACCTTCATGAAGTCGCTGGTCGGCCACATTCCCGACTACGAGCGCCTGGTCACCATCGAAGACGCGCGCGAGCTTTTCATCACTCAGCCCAATGTCGTGCACTTGCTCTACTCGAAAGGTGGACAAAGCACGAGCAACGTGACGGCGAAGAGTTGTATGGAAGCCTGCCTGCGCATGAAGCCCGACCGCATCATCCTGGCCGAGTTGCGCGGCGACGAATCGTTCTACTTCATCCGTAACTGCGCATCCGGTCATCCAGGTTCCATCACCAGCTGCCATGCTGGCAGCACGGCGCAAACCTGGGATCAGCTGTCGCTGATGGTGAAGGCGTCGGCCGAGGGGTCGGGCCTGGAGTTCGCGGTGATCAAGCGTCTGTTGATGCTGACGATCGACATCGTCGTCCACATCAAGGCCCACGCAGGGCAGCGCTTCATCACCGGCATCGACTTCAGCCCGGAGCGGCAGCTGGCGGCGAACTGAGACATCCGCCGGGCCAGGTGTCGTTGACAAAGCTGGCTGGAATGTGAATGATAACATCGGCGGCCTGGGTTCGCAGCCTGGGCGCTATCCATCCTTATAATGGACGGGGAGTGGCGCCAAGGTTGGCAGACGGGGGGAGCTAGGGAATGTTGCCCGGGATCGAACTTACAAATTGCACGGGCTTGGCGGTTCCGCACGAAGTGATGCATCACGTCGTGCGCGTGGAATCGTCGTTCAACCCTTACGCCATCGGCGTGGTCGGCGGTCGCCTGGTGCGCCAGCCCAAGACCTTGCCCGAGGCGGTCGCGACCGTGCGCATGCTCGAGCGTCGCGGCTACAACTTTTCCATCGGCGTCGCCCAGGTCAATCGTTACAACCTCGGCAAGTACGGCCTGGACTCCTACGAAAAAGCCTTCGACGTCTGCCCGAACCTGCAGGCCGGCTCGCGCATCCTGGCCGAGTGCTACCAGCGCTCGCAGGACTGGGGCAAGTCGTTCAGCTGCTACTACTCCGGCAACTTCGTCACCGGTTTCCGCCACGGTTACGTGCAGAAGATCTACGCTTCGATGCGCAAGGGCCAGGCCGGCGCGACCGAGATGGGCGCGATCGCCGTGATCGACAATCCCAAGGCCGGCGGCGCCGCCGCGGCCCCGGCCGCCTACGCGCCGGGCCGTCGCACCACGGTCGCCCGCGCCGAGCCGCTCACCGCGCGCGAACCCGATACCGCCGC
>NZ_LXSD01000566.1:0-813 GCF_017168095.1 Lysobacter enzymogenes
CCGCGGCGGCCGCGCCCGGCGCCGGCACCGCGACGGCGCTGGCCCTGAGCATCGCCTCGGCCGCCGGCGCGCGCATCAGCTGCATCTGGCCCTTGACCATCAGCAACTGGCGCTTGGGCGCGTCCGGTGCCGCCGCGGGCGCGAGCGGCACCGCCACGGTGTAGCCGCGCGACACGATCAGCCGGCACTGGGTGTCGGCGCTCATGAACGCGCGCAGCAGGTTGTCGCGCTCGGCCAGGCTCAGGTGCAGCATCGCCACCCAGCCGCCGCGTGGATCGTCGAGCAGTTCGGCCACCGGCAGGCGCTGTTCGATCAAGGTGCCCGGCGCGCGATACGCGATCACCGCGCTGCGTTCGATCGCCAGCATTGCCATCGTGCGCGCAGCCTCGGCGATTTCCGGCGCGGGATACGTCTCCAGCGCCAGGCTGACCGCATACAGGCCGTCCGCGCCCTGGCCCTGCGCCACCGCGACTTCGTAGCGGCCGTTGGCGTTGCGCAGGCGCAGGCGCGGCAGCCAATAACGCTGCTGCGGATTCTTCGCGTCCTCGAACACGCAGCGGTCGTCGGGCGCGGTGTTGGGGCTGATCGGATAAGCCGAATCGGCGCGGGCGAAACCACCGCCCGCATTGGGCAGCAGCCCCGGCCGCAGCGCATCCAGGCGCGGCCGCAGCGTGCGTCCTTCCAACTGCGCGATGATCGCCGGCTGCGCGCGCAGCAGCGCCGGATTCATCCGCAGCGCCGCGCCCGCGACGATGGCCGGCGCGGCGCGCACCGGTGCGGCCGCGACCGGCGCTGCCTCGTGCACCGCCGGCG
>NZ_LXSD01000567.1:0-222 GCF_017168095.1 Lysobacter enzymogenes
CCTCGCGCTGCGCGCGTTCGGCGGCGAGGCGGCGGCGTTGCCGGCCGCGTTGCCGCGCCTGATCGCGCAATTGCCGCTGCCGTTCGCGCTGCTGGCGTTGGCGGCGTCCTACGCCAGCGCCCGCGCCCGCCTGGCCGGGCTCGACGAGAACCTGCGCCACGGCTGGTGGGCGGCGGCGCCGCTGGCGCCGGCGCGGATCACCCGCACGCTGGCGCTGCTCGC
>NZ_LXSD01000568.1:0-903 GCF_017168095.1 Lysobacter enzymogenes
CGAGCGCGAACTGCCGCTGGCCGCGCTGGCACCGCTGCGCGCGGCCCTGGCCGAGCCCGAGCTGTGGTCGGCGCCGCAACGCAGCTCGGTGTTCTGCGCCGACCGCCACCGCCTGCGCCAGGCCTATTTCGAAGCCTGCGTGGACGGACGCTACTTCGCCCGCGACCGCGCCTGCGACCGCCTCGCCGCGCCGCTGCTCGACGAGTTGTGGCGGCAGGCGCGCACGCTGGCGGCACCGGCGGCCGGCGCCGCGCCATGACTCGCGACCGCCCCGCCGCGCCCAGCGGCGACCGCCTGGCGCTGATGCTCGACCTCGACGAAACCCTGGTCTACGCCAGCGAGGTCGAACTCGGCCGCGCCGCCGACTTCCAGGCACTGGGATATCACGTCTACCGCCGCCCGCACCTGCAGACCTTCCTCGACCACGTGCTGGCGCGCTACGACGTCGGCGTGTGGACCTCCTCCGGCCGCCTGTACGCCGACGCCGTCTGCGCCGCGCTGTTTCCGCCGCAGGCCCTGCGCTTCGTGTGGTCGAACGCACGCTGCTCGGTCAGCCGCGACTGGACCACCGGCGAATACCTCAACCGCAAGCGCCTGCAAAAGCTCAAGACCCACGGCTACCGCCTGGAGCGCCTGCTGGCGATCGACGACACTGCGAGCAAGCACATGCAGAACTACGGCAATCTGGTGTGCGTGAGCGAGTATCGGGGCGAAGACCTGCACGACGACGAGCTGCTGCGGTTGATCGGCTACATCGATGCGCTGGCCGGCGAGGCCGACGTGCGCAGGATCGAAAAACGCCGCTGGCGCGAAAACACCGCCGCAAGTGCCCCGAAGCCCCTGTAGGAGCGGCGCGAGCCGCGACCGCGACATCGCGTTTACGACGCAAGCCAGGTGTCGCGG
>NZ_LXSD01000569.1:0-983 GCF_017168095.1 Lysobacter enzymogenes
CCGCCGCCGCGCGCGCGCGCCGCGTTGGCCGCGCTGCTGCGCCTGCGCGACTACGGCCTGCGCCTGCCGCTGCCGTTCCTGCCGCGCGCCGGCTGGCTGTGGTACGAGGCGGCGATGCAGGTCAAGGACGGCTGGGCCAAGGCCGAAGCGCAATGGCACGGCGGCCCGCGCCATTGGGGCGAAGGCGGCCAGCCCGGCGTGCGCCTGGCGCTGCGCGGGCGCGACCCGTTCGCCGACGCCGAGCTGGGCGAGCAGTTCCGCGGCATCGCCAAGCTGGTGTTCGATGCGGTCGTGCTCGGCCGCGACGAGGACGCCGCATGAGCGCCGCGCACGATCCGGCTTCGCGCGATGCGGCGGCGAGGGATCCGTTCCTCGACCTGCCGCTCGACGGCCTGCGCCTGATCGAGGCCAGCGCCGGCACCGGCAAGACCTACACCCTGGCGACCTTGGTCGCGCGCTTGGTGATCGAACGCGGCCTCGGCGTGGGCCGCATCCTCGCGGTGACCTTCACCGATGCGGCCACCCAGGAACTGCGCGAACGCCTGCGCCGGCGCCTGCTGCTGGCCGCGCGCATCGCCGCGGACGATCCGTCGCTGGACCCGGCCGACGACGATGCCGAGCGCGCGCTGACCCGCACGCTGGTGCGCGCGCAAGCCGGGATCGAAGGCGAGGCGGCGCTGCGCGCGCGCCTGCAGCGCGCCACGCGCGAGATCGACCTGGCCGCGGTGGTCACCATCCACGGCTTCTGCGCGCGGGTGCTGGCCGAGCACGCGCTGGAAACCGGCCAGCCGTTCGCCGCGCCCGAACTGATCGGCAGCGAGCGCGAGCTGCACGACGAAATCGCCGTCGACCTGTGGCGCGCGTTCGGCGACGACGCCGGCGACGCGGAACTGCTGGCGCTGCAATGGCCGGGCGGCCCCGCCGCGCTGGCGGCCGACCTCGGCGCGCTGCTGCGCACGCCGCTGCTGCTGCCGGCCGCTCCG
>NZ_LXSD01000571.1:0-21696 GCF_017168095.1 Lysobacter enzymogenes
CACCGCACGCGCCGGCGCCGCAACCGGACGCGGCCGCGCGCCGGCCCGCGCCCAGGCGCTACGCCTCGGTCGACGCGCTGCGCGGGCTGACCGTCGCGGCGATGCTGCTGGTCAACGACCCCGGCGACTGGAGCCACGTCTACGCGCCGCTGCTGCATTCGCAGTGGCACGGCTTCACCCCGACCGACCTGGTCTTCCCGATGTTCCTGTTCATCGTCGGCGCATCGATCGCGCTGGCGATGCTGCCGCGCCTGGACGCGGGCACGCCCGCGCCGGCGCTGCTGCGCCCGGCGCTGTGGCGCGCGCTGCGCATCCTCGGCCTGGGCCTGGCGCTGCACCTGATCGCGATGTGGGTGACCGATCGCGACTGCCTGCGCCTGCCCGGCGTGCTGCAACGCATCGGCCTGTGCTTCGCCGCGGCCGCGGCCATCGCCTTGTACCTGTCGGCGCGCGCGCAATGGGCGCTGTGGGGCGCGTTGTTGGCCGGCTACTTCGTCCTGCTCGCCATCGGCGGCAGCTATCAACCGTTCGTCAATATCGCCAGCCGCATCGATTTTTCGATCTTCGGCGCGCACGTCTACCAGATCGACCCGGCCAGCGGCCGCGGCCACGATCCCGAGGGCCTGGTGTCCACGCTCGGCGCGCTGGCGACCACGCTGCTCGGCCTGCGCGCCGGCGACTGGCTGCGCCGCGGCCAGGTGCGCGCGTTGCTGCTCGCGGGCGCGGCCGGCCTGCTGGCCGGCGCCGCGCTCGACCTGGCGCAGCCGATCAACAAGAACCTGTGGACCCCGGCCTACGTGCTGTGGGCCGGCGGCTGGTCGTGCTGGATTTTGGCGCTGTGCCACGTACTGATCGACCGCAAGGGCTGGCCGCCGCTGGGCCGCGCCTTCGGCGTCAACGCCATCGCCGCCTACGCCGGTTCGGCCCTGCTGCTGTACCTGCTGATGGGCCTGGGCTGGCTGGAGCCGATCTACCGCCACGGTTTCGCCGACTGGATGACGCCGCGCTTCGGCCCCTACCTGCCGTCGCTGGCGTTCGCGCTGGCCTTCGTCGCGCTGTGGTGGCTGGTGGTGCGCGCGCTGGACGCGCGCAGGATCTACTTCAAGATCTAGACGGGCGCGGCCGTCGCCTGTCGGGCCGCCAGCTGTCGGGCCGCCGTGCGCATCCACGGATTTTGCGTGCCTCTCGAGCGCAAATCGGGCGCGTCCTTCCGCGCGCAAAATGAACGGCATGTGATGCGCATCGCGTTTTAGTTGGCGCCGTAACCACAGCGCCGCAACTTTTTTCGTTCGAACAAGTCTGGGCCGCTTCGGCGTGCCCGCTTGCCGCGCTATGCGTGCCGCATCCGCCGGGCCCCGCGCCGGACTCATGTGCCCGCGAATCCCGTCGGCGACCGGACTCAATGCGGCAGCGCATTGATGCGCCGCCGATTGCGGCCGCCGCGATCGCGCGTCGAACGGCGCGAGCGCGCCGCGAGGGCGATCGGAATGCGCCGACATGCCGATGGCACCGCATCGGTTCAGCGCCTGCGCGCAAATCGCATCAGCCGTGTGCATCTGCGGCGCACCGGCTTTTTTTCCGGCTGGACAAGCCGATTTCGCCTCGCTATCGAGGACGCCACAAGCAATGTTTCGCGATGCGACGTACAGCACGTTGCGCACCGCGAAAACAGGGGGCAAGGGGAGGGGGAGCGGCACGGCGCCGGCGCGCATTCGCGCCTGTCGCAAGCGCCGGCCGCACCGTGCGAAAGGCGCCGCGTCGGCCAGGCCGACGCGGCGCCCGCCGCGATCGTTCCAGCCCGCCGGCATCGATGTCCAGTTACGGCCTAGGGGGCTGCATGCGATTCGAGCGACTGCGATTTGAACGAGTGTGTCTGGGTGCGTTGTCGTTGCTGGCGCTCTCGCCGGCATGGGCCGCGGACGGCGGCTACAGCCTGTTGGGCGACTGGCCGGTCAAGGTCGTCGGCGAGTCGGGCATCGAGGCCGGGCTGCGCGGCAACTGGAGTTACGACTACGCCCGCTTCGACGAGGCGTCCTTCGTCGACGACGACGCCTGGCGCCGGCAGGAACTCAGCGCCTATGTGCGCAAGCCGGGCATGTTCGAGCTGGCCCTGGGCTACGACTTCCGCAACGAAGTCTGGCTCGACAACTTCGTGCGCATCTCCGGCGCCGGCGGCGACCTGCGCATCGGCCAGTTCAAGACCCCGGTGGGCTACGAGGAAAGCGCGGTCGGCACCGCCGCCACCACCTTCATGGAGCGCGCGATGCCGGTGACCGCGTTCTACGCCGGCCGCCGCCTCGGCGTGGACTGGACCTACGAGAAGGTGCCGAACTGGTACTTCAACCTCGCCGTCCAGGCCGGCGGCGACCTGCTCGGCGACAACCAGGGCCGCACCCTGGGCGGCCGCGCGGTGTTCAACCCGATCAAGGACGACACCCAGGTGCTGCACCTGGGGCTGTCGGCGTCGAACGAGAAGCGCGAAGACGACACCCTGCGCGTGCAGGTGCGGCCGGAGGCGTTCCTGACCGCGCGGCGGCTGGTCGACAGCGGCGCGCTGAACCGGGTCGAAGGCATTTCGCGCTACGGCCTGGAAGCGATCTGGCAGCGCGGCCCGCTGCTGGTGCAGAGCGAATACCTGCGCATCGGCGTCGACCGCTACGGCGCGCCGGACTACAGCGCCGACGGTTACTACCTCGCCGCGTCGTGGGTGCTGACCGGCGAGAAGCGCAGCTACAAGAGCGCCGCCTTCGGCAACCTCAAGCCCAGCCGCGACTGGGGCGCGGTGGAACTGGCCGCGCGCTACTCGCACATCGATCTCAACGACCCGGGCAGCGCGATCGGCGGCCGCCAGAGCGACTGGACCTTCGGCGCCAACTGGTACATCGGCCAGCACTTCAAGCTGCAGTTCAACTACGTGTGGGCCGATGCGTCGCGGCGCGGGGTGGAGCTGGATCCGGAGATCGCACAGTTGCGGGCGCAAATCTACTTCTGATCGGCGCGACGCGGGTCGCGCATCCACGGCCCGGGCCGGGCCGGTCATGTTCATTTGGGGAATGACATGCAAACGGAAAGCAGGAGTTTCTGGAGCCGCTACTCGGCGATCATGGTGGCGGTGGCGATCTCGCTGCTGATCGCCGTGGTCACCACCGTGGTCAGCGTCCGCTTGAACACGGAAATCGCCCAGCGCGTGATCATGCGCGACCTTGCCGGTACCGAGCGAACCTCGACCCAGCTGGTGCTGCGCGCGCTGATGACCATGGAGCGCGACCAGAAGGACGGCAAGGCGCCGTCGCCGCAGTCGGTGCAGATGCTGCGCGAACGCTCCGAGCGGGTGAGCCACACCATCGCGGTGTTCCGCGACGGCGGCCGCCTGCCGGAGGAGCCCGGCCGGCAAGCGCTGGACAAGACCTGGTACACCCCGGAGTTCGCCGCCGCGAACGAGCAGGTCGACAAGCTGTGGCGGCCGTGGCAGGAGCGCATCCAGCGCGTGCTGGATGCGCCGGAACCGCCCGCGCCGATGGTCACCGAAGCGGTCGGCCACGGTTTGAACGCGCTGGAGCCCATGCTCAAGCTGTTCGGCGAGGAAATCGACGCGGTGCAGCGCCGCACCGAGGAAAACACCCGCACGCTGGAACAGGTCCAGTACGGCGGCGCGCTCGCGCTGCTGCTGAACTTCCTGTTCACCGTGTTCGTCGCCCTGCGCCGCCTGCGCGCCGGCGACCGCGCGGTGGCCCGGTCCAACAAGCAGACCTTGGACATCCTGGCGACGGTGAAGGAAGGCCTGTTCCTGGTGACCGGCGACTTCGTCATCGGCGACCGGATGTCGCAGTCGCTGCCGCAGATCATGCAGCGCCGGGTCGAGCCCGGCATGAACCTGATCGAGCTGATGCGGCCGATGGTGAGCGCGCAGACCCTGGAAGCCACCCGCGACTACCTCGGCCTGCTGTTCGGCAAGCGGGTCAAGGAAAACCTGGTCGCCAGCCTCAACCCGCTGTCGGAAGTGCCGGTGGCCGGCGGCAGCGACGGCCGCGGCCAGGCCCAGCCGCGCTACCTCAACTTCCAGTTCAACCGCGTGCAGGAAGGCGACGACACCGTGCACTTGCTGGTGACCGTGTCCGACGCGACCGAGCGGGTGCGCCTGACCCAGGAAATCGCCGCCGCCAAGACCCGCACCCGCGAGGAAATGGAAAGCCTGCTGCGCGTGCTGAGCCGCGACTCCAGCGAAGTGCGCTTCTTCCTGCACCGCATCGGCGTGGTGCTGGAGCGCATCAACGACGACCTGCGCCAGGCCGCCGGCCGCCGCGGCGGCACCGACTATGTCGAACTGGTCAACGCGATCTTCCGCGACGTGCACTCGCTCAAGAGCGAGGCGGCGGCGCTGAACCTGGAAATGCTGGAAGCGCTGGCGCACAACTTCGAGGTCGACCTGATCGGCCTGCGCGACCGCGGCGAGGTCGAGGGCGGCGACATGGTCAAGATGACCGTGCATCTGGACGACATGTTCGAGTGCGCGACGACGATCCGCGAGTTCCTCGACCGCATCTCCGGCGGCAACGACGCGCGCGCGCCGGCGGTGGCGACGCCGGCGCAGCGGCTGGTCGAAGGCTGGAGCGGCCTGGCCGAGCGCATCGCCCGCGAACAGGGCAAGCAGGTGCAAGTGCAGATGCAGCTCGACGGCCTGGAGCGGGTGCCGGCCGACACCCTCGCCGCGTTGCGCGCGATCGGCCTGCAGTTGCTGCGCAACGCGGTCGCGCACGGGATCGAGCCGGTGCAGGAGCGCGCCGCGCTGGACAAGCCCGCGGCCGGGTCGATCGTGTTCCGCAGCGCCGACGCCGGCAGCCGCCAGATCGAGCTGAGCGTGCGCGACGACGGCCGCGGCATCGACGTGGCGCGGGTGCGCGCGGCGCTGGCCGGCTCCGGGCGCTACA
Source organism: Lysobacter enzymogenes (assembly GCF_017168095.1). Lineage (GTDB taxonomy): Bacteria > Pseudomonadota > Gammaproteobacteria > Xanthomonadales > Xanthomonadaceae > Lysobacter > Lysobacter enzymogenes_D. The sequence continues at coordinate 4,929 of NZ_LXSD01000571.1, forward strand.
CGCCCGAGCAACTGCAGGCGCTCAGCGACCGCGACGCGATGATGAAGATCTTCGAGCCCGGCGTGTCCACCGCCGCCGACAGCGGCGACCGCGACGCCGGCCACGGCGTCGGCATGGACCTGGTCATGAAGCAGGTGCGGGCCATGGCCGGAACCATTTCGATGTCGACCAAGGTCGGCGCCTATACCGAGTTCCGCATCCGCCTGCCGGTGGCCGAGGCCAAGCCGGCCGCGGCGGCGGCCGAAGGCGGCGATTTCCAACTGACGTTCTGAGCCCGGAGGCCCGATGAAACTGCTGATCGTGGACGACTCCAACGTGATCCGCCAACGCATCGCGCGGCTGGCGGGCGACACCCGGCTGCCCGGCCTGGAGATCGTCGGCCAGGCCCGCAACGGCGCCGAAGCGCTGAACCTGTTCGTGCGCCATCGCCCGGACGTGGTGACCATGGACCTGACCATGCCCGAGCTGGGCGGGGTCGAATGCACCGAACAGATCGCCGCCATCGACGACAAGGTCAACATCCTGGTGGTCTCGGCGCTGAGCGACAAATCCACCGCGATCACCGCGCTCAAGAAGGGCGCGCGCGGGTTCCTCTACAAACCGTTCACCGACGACCAACTGGTCGAGGCCCTGCTGGAGATGCTGCCGACATGAGCGACCTCAACGAAACCGAAATCAAGGTCTTCATCGACGCGGTCACCAACTACTTCGACCAGCTCACCCACGAGCCGGCGAACGTGCGCGGCGCGTTCCTCGACGACAACGGCGGCACCGCGCCGGTGTTCGACTACAGCGGCCAGATCGCGGTCAGCGGCCAGTTCCGCGGCACCATCACCGTGTCGGCGCCGCGCGCGATGATCCGCCACCTGCTGCTCGCGCTCAACGAAAGCGACCAGTCCGACGCCAACCTGCGCGACACCGTGGGCGAACTGGCCAACACCCTGGCCGGCAACGCGCGCAAGCACTTCGGCGGGGAGATGGAGATCTCGGTGCCGCGCACCGCGGCCGGCGCGATCGGCGGCGCCGGCTCGCGCAAGCGGCCCTACGTGATCATGGTCAGCTGGAAGACCTACAGCGCTTCGTTGGTGGTGGATATCGAGCGGCTGGAATAAGCCGCGCCAGTTCGCGAAGGCGGCTCCGGCCGCGCGCCGTCGGCGACGCTCCCCCTGATAGGCGCCGCCGCGCGGATCGTTCCATGCGGCCGGAGCCGGCCTTCGCGATTCGTCCCCGCGGCGCTGCGGCGCGGCGGGGACGCAGCCGGAGATCGCCATGTCGGAACACCCAAACCAGACGCACGCGCGTCTGCGCCCGCTGCTGACCGCGTCCGCGGCAGCGGCGCTCGGCCTCGCCCTGGCCGCCGCGGCGGCGGCCGCGCGTTCGGCCGATGTCCTGGCCTCCGCGCTGCGCGTCGCGTCCTTGCGTTACAGCCTGCTGCTCGCGGCGGCGCTCGGCCTGGCGCTGGCGGCCGGCGCCTGCCTCGCGCTGTGGTTGCGCCTGCGCCGGCTGGGCGAGGAAGAACTCGAGCAGACGCATTGGCGCGAACGCTGCGAAGACGCCTTGCGCGCGCTGCCCGAGGGCATCTGCCTGATCGACGCCGACTTCGTCATCCGCGAGCCGGTGTCGCCGTCGTTGTTCGGCGTGCTGCAGCGCAAGCTCTGGCCCGGCATGGACCTGGTCGAGGCGTTGCGGCCGATGCTCGGCGCGGACACGGTCGAGGCCTTGCGCGCGCATCTGCGCGAGTGCTTCGCCGCGCGCGCCGGCGCGCGCCCGGCCACGCGCAACCCGCTGGCCGAAGTCGTGCTGCCCGGGCCGCCGTCGCGGCAACTGCAGCTGGGCTTCCGGTTCGAACCGGTGCGCCATGGCGAGCGCGTGGTCTATCTGCTGGTCCTCGTCGGCGACATCGGCGAACGCCTGCAGGCGGCGCGCGAGCTGGCCGGCGCGCGCCTGCGCCTGCGCGCCCAGCTCGACGGCCTGCTGCGCGCCTGCGGCCGCGACGGCCTGCAACTGCGCAGCTGCCTGGGCCACGCCGAGGCCGCGCTGGAGCGCGCGCGGGTGCGGCTGGGGCGGCTGCGCGGCGCGTCCGCGGCAGCCGAGCGCGAAGCGTCCTTGCGCAGCCTGTTGGAGGAAGCGCGCACGATCAAGCGCGAGGCGGCGGCGATCGAACTGGAACTGCTGGAAACCCCGGCGCACCACTTCGAACTGGAACTGCTCGACGCCGGGCCGGCGGCGCGCGCCGACGAGGGCGCGCGGCTGGCGACGCAACTGGACGTGCTGGCCGAACGCATCGCGACCGTGCGCGAGTTCGTGCTCGGCCTGGATGCGCGCGTCGGCGCGGCGCGCACCTCGGACAGCGGCCGCGGCGAGGCGATCGCGGCTGCGCCGGGCAGGGCGGCGGACGCGGCGAATGCCGAGCCGCCGCGGCGCGACGATGCGCAGGCCTTGGTCGCGCGCTTGCAGCGATCCGGCCAACGCGATGCGCTGGCGCCCGCGGCGCGGGCGCAGACCGCTTCGCCGCAGATCGGCGCGGTTGCGGCAAGCGCGGAAGCGGGGCCGGTCGTTGCGACGGCGGCTGCGGTCAGGGCCGCCGCGTCGGTCCGGCCCGCAGCGAATTTCCCGGACAGCGGCGAAGCCGTGGCGTCGGCCGCGGCGTCGTTGGCGGCGGATGCGGTTTTGGCAGGCGCGCCGATCCGAACCTCGCCGAATCCTGCCGCAGCGGTTGCGTCCGCGGACGCGGCGGCGCACGTGGTCCCGACGGCGACTGCCGCTTTCGTCTCGCCGAACGCGTCGGCGCAGACGGCGTCGTCGATGCCGACGACGGCACCGACATCGGCATCGACATCGATGATGGCATCGGCACCGAAGCCGACACCAACACCAACACCAACATCGACATCGACATCGACATCGACGCCGACAATGGTCGCGCAGCGCCGGATCGACACCCCCGCGCCGATATCGGTTTCGCCGTCGCCCGCGCGGCAGGTGGCGACGGAGCCCTCGTTCTCGGCGACGCCGCGAATCTCGCCGCCGTCGGCGCCGGTGTCGTCGACCTCGCTCGCCGCACGGCCGCAACCCGTCGCCGCGCCGCCGCCCTCGCCGCCGCACTCGTCCCCGCCCGCAGCGACGATCGCCGCCGCAACCCCCGCCGCCGCCGTCGAGGCCTTGGTGCTGAAGCCCAACCGCGACGCCGGAATCGAAGCCTCCGCGCCGCGCGCGGCGTCGGCGCCGGGCGAGGATTCGGACCCGCTGGCCTGGGCGCCGCTGCTGGCGTTGTCCGGCGACGGCCCGGAGGCGCTGCCGGCCGACAAGGCCGCGTTCGTCGACTGGGCCGGGCTCGCGCGCCGGCTCGCCGGCGATCAGGGCAAGGCGGTGCGGGTGGAGGCCTTGCTGGAGCCGTTCGCGCGGTTGCCGCCCGCGCAGGCGGCGATGTTGCGCGAGATCGGCATGGAGCTGGTCGCCAACGCGGTGCTGCACGGGATCGAGCCGATGCCGATGCGGCGCCGGGTCGGCAAGGATCCGGTCGGCGCGGTGCGCCTGAGCCTGAGCTACGGCGAGCGCGAAGGCTGGCTGTTCTGCGCGCGCGACGACGGCCGCGGGATCAATGTGGTGCGGGTGCGCGCGGCGCTGGTCCGCGGCGGCGGCTTCACTCCGCTGCAGGCGGGGCAGTTGAGCGAGCGCGAGGCGATCATCAAGGTGTTCGAACCCGGCGTCACCACCGCGCCGCAGGCCGGCGGCGCGAGCGGGCGCGGCCTCGGCCTGCCGAACGCGGTCGAACGTTTGCGCGGCCTGCGCGCGCAGGTGTCGCTGCTGACGGTGCCGGGACGCTCGACCGAAGTGCGCATCGCCTGGCCGGCGGGGTGAGGTCGCCGGCCGGCGGGTCGCGACGGGGGACGAGCAGCGCCGCAGGCTTCAAGACCGCGCCACGGCTGCGCTCAGGTTCGCGCGCGCGATCTGGCGAACGCGGTCGCAAACGGCGATAAGGCGACGGCACGCGATCCGGTCCATGCGGCTGTCCATGCCACCGCCGGGTCCGGCCGCCGAGGCCGCCTCAGCCCAAATCGCCGAACCGCGCCTGCAAGGCCGCGATCGCCGCCAGCCCCGCGGTCTCGGTGCGCAGGATGCGCGGCCCCAGCCGCAATCCCTGGAATCCGGCCGCGCGCAGTTGTTCGCGGTCCAGCGGCGACCAGCCGCCTTCCGGGCCGATCGCCAGCAACACCGGCGCGGCTGCGTCCACCTGCAGGGTCGCGAAACCCAGCTCGCCGTCCGGATCCAGGATCAGCCGCAGCCCGCCCGCGGGCAGCGCCGCCAGCGCGGCGGCCAGCGCCAGCGGCGCGGCCACCTGCGGCACCGATGCGCGCCCGCTTTGTTCGCAGGCCGAGGCGACCACGCTGCGCCAGTGCGCCAGGCGCTTGTCGGCGCGCGCCGCGTCGAGCTTGACCTCGCTGCGCTGCGACCACAGCGGGTGGAACGCGCTCGCGCCGAGTTCGGTCGCCTTCTGCAGGATCAGGTCCATCTTCTCGCCGCGCGCCACGCCCTGCAGCAGCACGAGCCGCAGCGGCGATTCGCGCGCGACCTCCTGCGCCGACTGGATCGCCACGCGCACTTCGCGCTTGCCGATGACGCTGACGACGCCGTGGTAGTCGCGCCCGTCGCCGTTGAACAACACGCAGGCGTCGCCGACCTCGTGGCGCAGCACCCGCGCCAGATGCGTGGCCGGGCCTTCGGGCAAGACCACCTCGCGGCCCGGGGCGAGATCGCCGCTCTCCACATGCACGCGGGTGAGTCTCATGCGTCGGCCTCCGCGATCGCGCTGTCGATGGCGTCGCGCGTGGTCCGCGCGAGCAGTTGCAGGGCTTCTTCGTCGATGCAGTACGGCGGCATCCAGTACAAGATATCGCCGAGCGGGCGCAGCAGCACGCCGCGCTGCAAGGCCGCGCGGTAGGCGCGCAGGCCGATGCGCGCGGCCGGGTCGAACGGCGTGCGCTTGTCGCCGCCGCGGGTCAGCTCGAACGCGAGGATCATCCCGGCCTGGCGAACGTCGGCGACATGCGCGTGCTCGCCCAGCGGCGCGGCCAGCTCGGCCATGCGCGCGCCGGTGGCGCGGTTGCGCCGGATCACATCGTCCTGTTCGAAGATCGACAGGCTCGCCAGCGCCGCCGCGCACGCCAGCGGGTTGCCGGTGTAGCTGTGCGAATGCAGGAAGGCGCGTTCGCGCGAGTCGTCGAGGAAGCCGTCGTAGATCGACTGCGTCGCCAGCACCGCCGCCAGCGGCAGCGCGCCGCCGGTCAGGCCCTTGGACAGGCACAGCAGGTCGGGCATGACCGCGGCCTGCTCGCTGGCGAACATGGTGCCGGTGCGGCCGAAGCCGACCGCGATCTCGTCGGCGATCAGGAACACGCCGTGCTCGTCGCAGATCTCGCGCGCCAGCCGCAGGTAGTCGGGATCGTGCATGCGCATGCCGCCGGCGCACTGCACGCGCGGCTCCAGGATCATCGCGCAGACCTGTCCGGCATGGCGTTCGAGCAGTTCGCGCAAGGCCTGCGCGGCCTGGCGCGCGCGCTCGGCCGGGCTCTGCCCGGGTTCGCAGGCGTAGGCGTCGGGCGAGGGCGCGAACAGCGATTCGATCAGCAGCGGCGCGTACACGCGCCGGTACAGCGGAACGTCGCCCACGGCCAGCGCGCCGAGGGTTTCGCCGTGGTAGCCGTTCTCCAGGGCGACGAACTTGGTCCGGCCTTCGACGCCGCGGTTGCGGAACCAGTGGAAGGCCATCTTCAGCGCCACCTCGACCCCGGCCGAGCCGTTGTCGGCGTAGAACACCTTGGCCAGCGGCGCGCGTCCGGCCTGGCGCGGGGCGATCGCGAGCAGGCGCTCGGCCAGCTCCACCGCCGGCGGGTGCGACACGCCGGCCAGGATCACGTGCTCCAGGGTCCGCGCCTGCTCGGCGATGGCCGCGGCGATGCGCGGCTCGGCGTGGCCGAACAGGTTGGTCCACCAACTGGAAATCGCGTCCAGCCAGCGCCGGCCGTCGTGGCCGATCAGCCAGGGGCCGCGGCCGCTGGCGATGGGCAGCAAGGGCAGGGTGTGCGGGTGCTCGCGCATCTGGGTGCACGGGTGCCACAGCACGTTCAAGTCGCGTTCGCGCCAGGCGTGCGCCGCAGCGTTGCCGGGCTCTGCTAGCATCAGGGGGTCGTGAGTGATCTCTCGCATCCCCCTATTATCGTGCCTTTCCGCCTTCCGCCCATGCCGTTCATGGCGCCTTCGCGCGCGCCGCTCGGGTCCGGGGCCGCGCCGTGAGCCGGCGGCTGCCGATCGTCCACAACGTCGTCGAGCACGACGCCGCCGGTTACCGGATGGAATCGCTCGACCTGGAGTTCTCCAACGGCGAGCGCCGCCGCTACGAGCGCCTGCTCGGCCGCCCGCGCGCGGCGGGTCCCGGCGCGGTGATCGTGGTGCCGATGCTCGACGAGGACACCGTGCTGCTGGTGCGCGAGTACGCCGCCGGCGTGCACCGCTACGAGCTCGGCCTGGTCAAGGGCCGGATCGACGCCGGCGAAAGCGCGGTCGAGGCCGCCGACCGCGAGCTCAAGGAAGAGGCCGGCTACGGCGCGCGTTCGCTGACCGTGCTGCGCTCGCTGAGCCTGGCGCCCACGTACATGATCCACCAGGCCTACCTGGTGCTGGCGCGCGACCTGTATCCCGAGCGCCTGCCCGGCGACGAGCCGGAAGAGCTCGAAGTGGTGCCGTGGAAGCTCGACCGCCTGCACGAGCTGATCCTGCGCGAGGATTTTTCCGAAGGCCGCACCATCGCCGCGCTGTTCATCGCGCGCGAATGGCTGCGCCACGGCGAGCCGGCGCCGCCGCCGGCGGAACCCGCCGATCCCACCGGCGGTTCGGAGATAGCCCCATGAGCGCAGCCGCAAGCCCCGCCTTCGTCGCCGACAGCGTCCTGGTCGAAGGCGCCATCGCCATCGCCCGCGCCGCCGCCGCGGCGATCCTGGAGATCTACGACGGCGAGTTCGAAGTCGAGCGCAAGGCCGACGCCTCGCCGCTCACCGCCGCCGACATGGCCGCGCATCACGTCATCGTCGACGGGCTGGCGCGGCTGACGCCGGACATCCCGGTGCTGTCGGAAGAATCCGCGCACGAAGTCGACGTCGCCCAGCGCCGCGGCTGGGACCGGCTGTGGCTGGTCGATCCGCTCGACGGCACCCGCGAGTTCGTCAAGCGCAACGGCGAGTTCTCGGTCAACCTGGCCCTGATCGAACGCGGCGAGCCGGTGTTCGGCGTGGTCCTGGCGCCGGTCGGCGGCGCGCTGTGGCACGGCGCGCGCGGCGGCCACGCCTATCGCCGCGACGGCGACGCCGAGCGCCGCGTGCAGGCGCAGGTGCCGCCGGCGCAGCCGCTGCGGGTGGCCGCGAGCCGCTCGCACCACAGCCAGCGCAGCGACGAGTTCCTCGCCCGCGCGCAGCGCGAAGCCGCCGGCGGCATCGCCATGGTCAGCCTGGGCTCGTCGCTGAAATTCTGCCGCATCGCCGAAGGCTCGCTGGACCTGTATCCGCGCTTCGGCCCGACCAGCGAGTGGGACACCGCCGCCGGCCAATGCGTGCTCGAAGCGGCCGGCGGCGCGGTGCTCGACCCGCGCGGACGCCCGTTCCGTTACAACCAGCGCGACGGCCTGCTCAACGGCGACTTCATCGCCCTGGGCGACCCGTCGCTGCCGTGGAGGGCCTGGCAAGATGGCTGAGGTGTTGAACCTGCCGCCGGGCATCGCCGGCCTGCTGGAAATCATGGCGCGCCTGCGCGACCGCGAGCGCGGCTGCCCGTGGGACATCGAGCAGACCTTCGCCAGCATCGTCCCGTACACCATCGAGGAAGCCTACGAAGTCGCCGACGCGGTCGACCGCGGCGACCTGGACGCGCTCAAGGACGAACTCGGCGACCTGCTGCTGCAAGTGGTGTTCCATGCGCGCATGGCGCAGGAACAAGACGCCTTCGCCTTCGACGATGTCGTCGCCGCGATCAGCGACAAGATGGTGCGCCGGCATCCGCACGTGTTCGGCGAGGCCAGCGTCGAGGACGCCGACGCGCAGACGGTGGCGTGGGAAGAACAAAAGCGCCGCGAGCGCCAGGCCGCCGGCGAAGCCGACACCTCGGCGCTGGCCGGCATCGCCCGCGGCCTGCCGGAATGGCAGCGCGCGGTGAAGCTGCAAAAGCGCGCCGCCTCGGTCGGCTTCGACTGGCCGGCGCCGACGCCGGTGATCGCCAAGCTGCACGAGGAGATCGAGGAAGTGCGGGTCGAGTTCGACGCGGTCGCCGCCGCGCCCGACGACGCGGCCGCGCGCGACCGGCTGGAGGAGGAAATCGGCGACGTGCTGTTCGTCTGCGCGAACCTCGCTCGCCACGCCAAGGTCGACGTCGGCGCCGCGCTGCGCCGCGCCAACCTCAAGTTCGAGCGCCGCTTCCGCGCGATGGAATTGCAGGCCGCGCAGGACGGCATGGCGCTGCCGGAGCTGTCGCTGGAAGCGCAGGACGGCTATTGGGAAAAGGCCAAGCGGGCCGAGCGCGGCGAGTGAGCGCCCGGCCGCCCCGGCGGCCCGGCGATCCGGACGACGCGCATCGGGCCTGAAGGCCCTCCCACCACCGCGCGCCGCGGCTGATCCTTGTGGCCGATTCTTGTAGCCGATTCTTGTGGGAGGGCCTTCAGGCCCGATGCTTTCCTTTCCGGTCGCCGCGCAAGCCGGCCTCGACGAGACCCCGCATGCTCAAGACCCTGCTGCTGTTCCTGCTCACCGCCGTCGCCGAAATCGTCGGCTGCTACTTGCCGTACCTGTGGCTGCGCAAGGGCGGCAGCGCCTGGCTGCTGCTGCCGGCCGCCGCCAGCCTCGCGTCGTTCGCCTGGCTGCTGACCCTGCATCCCACCGCCTCGGGCCGGGTTTACGCGGCCTACGGCGGCGTCTACGTCACCGTCGCGATCTTCTGGCTGTGGTGGGTCGACCAGATCAAGCCCGGCCGCTGGGATCTGCTCGGCGCGACGCTGTGCCTGGCCGGCATGGCGGTGATCATGTTCGCGCCGCGCACGGCTTGAACCGCCAACTGTGCGCAGGCAGCATCGCGACAGGCAGGCAGGAGGCGCTATGGAAGGGGTGAAGGGATGGATCGCCGCGGGAGTGTTGGCCTTGGCCTGCGCGCAGGCGCAGGCCGATCCGGCGCCGCCGCGCGATCCGGACGATCTGCTGGTGTTCGTCGGCGAAAAGGAGTCGGTAGCCGAGTTCAAACCGCAGCTGCCGCCGAACGTTTTGCTCATGGATGGCGCATTCAAGGCCCGCTTCCGGGTGCTGCAGGTGCTGCACGGCCGCTACGACGGCGAGCGGATCGAGTTCGAGGCCTACGATCACTACGCCGAGCCGGGTTTCTCGTTCTTCCCGCACTCGTTGTTGTTCCTGGCGCGCAACGGCGAGCGCTACGTGCAGGTGAAGTACCAGTTCTACCCGGTGTTCCGCACCGCCGCGGGCGAATGGGCCGGCTGCGGTCCGTTGTCCGCTTGGGAACGCAAGGAGCGGCGCGGTATCGCCCCGGCGCGGCCGATGAGCTTCGGCGACGACGCCTATATCCCGCTGGACGCGTCTTGGACCCCGGTGTTTTCGCGAAAGCAGTTTCGACGTTCGGACTTCCGGGTCGAGGGGCGGCGCGCCTACTGCCTGCGCGGAGCGTCAGCGCAGGCCTTGTTCGAAGTCAAGAAACGCGGCGTGCTCAAAGACGACGGCTGGTTCGCGGACGAGCCGCGGACGCCCGCGCGTTGAATCTGCTGCCGCGCGCGCCGAAGTTGCCGCGCCGCCATGCTCCGAAGCCCGGCGCGGACGTGCCGTAGCCGGCCTGGCGCGGCGCGATGCGCACAGCGGGCGAATCACAACGAAGCGCCGATCGCCCGCGATGTGGCCGGTTGCCGATCGAAAGGCGCGGTGGCCGGGTTGCCGTGGTGGCCGCGCTGCTGATGTTCGAGAAGGCGATGCGCCAGCGCCAGTCGACGCGGTATCGGCGCTCGTTGCGTGTGCGGTTCGCTTGCGCCGCTATCCCGCCCGGGCGAGGATGCGGCGTCCAAGGATCCGGAGTCGGTCATGTCCCCGCAGGTCTATCGCGCCGGTGCGGCGCTGTTGCTGACGATCGCGGCGACGGCCGCCTGCCAGCGCGACGCCGCCAGGACGCCGGAGCCGGCCGTCGCGCAAGCGCCGGTGGCGCGGCCGGTCGATCCCGATGCCGACCTGGTGGTGGTGGTCGGCGAGCGCCTGGCGTTGGACAGCATCGACAAGCCCGATTCGCTCGGCGGCGGGTATCGGGCGCGCTATCGCGTGCTGCAGCGGTTGCACGGCCGCGGCGACGGCCCGGAAGTCGAATTCGAGTTCTACCAACACCTCGGCGAGCCGCATCAGCTCGGGTTCCCGCATGCGCTGCTGTTCCTGCGGCGCGACGGCGCGAACTTGCGCGAAGTCGCTCATTACCCAGTGTTCGCCGCCCGCGGCGGCGGCTGGGCCGGATGTGCGCCGGTGTTGGAGATGGAAGCGCGTCGCCGCAAGGACCGGGCCCAGGCGAGGCCGGGGGTGTTCGCCGGCGAGGCGTCCTATACCGAATGGCTGCCGCCGCAGCCCGGCGCGTATCCGGCCAAGGATTTCCAGGTCGACGGCAATCGCATCCGCTGCCTGACCGGGACGCCGGTGCAGGCCTTGTACGAGTTGAACAAGGACATCCTGGCTACCGGCCTGGGACCGGACTCGCTGACGCCGGAACAAGTCCAGGCGCTGACCTTGCCGGTGGCGCCCGCCGCACCCGGCGGCGGCTGAGCGGCGCCGAATGTCGCATCGACGACACTCCGCCGCGGCCGCCCGCGCTATGGTGAGCCGATAGCCAGACCGAACAGGCGCGCCGCCGGCGCGAGGAGACGCAGATGAGCCAGCGCTTCCGGAATTTCCGCGAGTTCTACCCGTTCTACCTCAGCGAGCACAGCAACCGCACCAGCCGCCGGCTGCATTTCGTCGGCAGTTGCGGGGTGCTGGCGCTGCTGGCGCTGGCGATCGCGCAGGGCCGGCCGTGGCTGCTGTTGGCCGCGCTGGTGTGCGGCTACGGCTTCGCCTGGGTCGGGCATTTCTTCTTCGAGAAGAACCGGCCGGCGACGTTCAAGCATCCGCTGTACTCGTTCGCCGGCGATTGGGTGATGTTCAAGGACATCCTGACCGGCAAGATCAGGTTCTGACCCGCGCCCGTCGCCGAGCGCGCCCTCTCCCAGTCCGCGCGCGGCCGCCGCGCCGCGTATCCGATGCAAGGATGCTGGCCATGAAATCCCTGGCGTTCGCCGTTTTGAGCCTCGCCTGCGCCGCCGCGCGCGCGGCCGCGCCGGGCGCGCCCGACTTGCCGCTGCGCACCTCGCCGTGGCTGGAGGAGGCGAAAGACAGCAAGACGTGCCCGCTGGTCGATGTCTGGGTCGATGGCACTGGCACGGTCGGCTCCGGCCGGCGGGTGGCGACGGTCTGGCTGGCGCGCGAGGACGCGGCCGCCGATCCGTCCGCCTGGCCGGCGCTGTACCTGTCCGTCGCAGGCCGCTCCTTGGCGCTGCGCCGCGAGGGCGCTGCCGGCGATATCGAAAGCCAGACCCTGCGCGAGCGGCGCGGCGCGGCGATGCGGTGGTCGGCGCCGGCCGAGCGGGTCTTCGCCCGCCTGCAGTTGCAGGCGCCGCGCCTGTACGCCGAACGCGCGGACGGTTGGCGCCTGGTACCGCCGGCCGAGGCCGTTCGGGCGCGCCAGGACGAGGAGTCGACCCGCACCGTCTGGAAAGGCCGGCTTCGCCTGGACCTGCGCGGCCAGGCCTGGGAGCGCGAGGTCGAGGTGGTGTCGACCTGCGCCCCGTGAGCGGGCGGCGGATGCCGCCGCCGCGTTCGCCGGGCCGGCCCGCTCAGCGCCCGGGCAGATACGGCGCGATCTCGCCGATCGCCTGCGCCGCGGCGCGCGGATGGGCGTCTTGCGCAGCCAGCGCGCGCCACTGGGCGAGGCTGTCGCAGGGCGCCATCAGGCCGCGCAGCCACTTCGCGTTGTCCCAGCCGCCGGGCAGGTCCGGATCGTCGGCCGGCGCGGGGACGCTGGCATCGAACCCGTTGAGGAAAAAGCGCCGGCCGCGACGGCTGAAGTGCAGGCCGACGCGCCCGTCGATCAGCACCGCGCCCTGGTCGGCGCCGACGAAGTGGAACCACTCGGTCCTCGCCGCCGGCCGGCGCGCGGCCAGCCACGGCAGCGCCTGCGCCAGCGGCAGGCCGCGCCCGCAGGCGAAGCTCGCGCCGAGGTATCGCCCGCGCAGGTAGAACGGCTTGAGCGTCAGCGGCCGCCAGCCGCCGCGGTGGCGCAGCAGGACGTCGCCTTCGAGTTGCGCGCTCGCCCCCGGCTCCAGGCTGGACGCTTGCCAGCCGTGGGCGAGGGCGGTGTCCAGGTTCCACTCCGGGTCCAGGCCGAAGGCCGCGGCCGACACCAGCCGGCCGTGGTCGAGGAATTGCGCGAGCACGGCGCGCAGGCTCAGCGGTACCCGCGTCGCGGGCGCGTCGCCGTTCATGCCCGCGCGCTGCAGCCGGCCCGCAAGCGCGGCGGCCTCGGCCCGGGCCGGTTCAATCCAGGAAGATCAGCCACGCCGCCACCACGATCAGCCCGAACCCGGCCCAATGATTCCACTTCAGCGGCTGGCCCAGGTACCAGATCGAGAAGCAGGCGAACACCAGCAGGGTGATGACCTCCTGCATGCCCTTGAGCTGCGGCGCCGAATAGACCGCGCTGCCCATGCGGTTGGCCGGCACCTGCAGGCAGTACTCGAACAGGGCGATGCCCCAGCTGACCGCGATGGCCACCGTCAGCGGCGCCGACTTGTACTTCAGGTGCCCGTACCAGGCGAAGGTCATGAAGATGTTGGAGCCGAGCAAAAGCAGGATCGGGTAGAGGCGGTCGGCGAGCATGCAAGGGCCACGGGAGCGGTTTGTGATGGCCTTACAGTATCGCCTTCACGAACCGTCCACCTTGTGGAGGGCACTCTTCACAAAACTGAAGGACAGTGGAGAGGCTGCATGCAGGGTACGAGAGACGGGGGCCTGGTCCTCATCGTCGAAGACAACCGCAATATCTCCGAGATGGTGGGCGAGTACCTGGAAAGCCGAGGCTTCGAGGTCGACTACGCCGCCGATGGTCTGGACGGATACCGGTTGGCGACGGAGAACAGCTACGACGTGGTCGTGCTGGATTTGATGCTGCCGCGCATGGACGGCATCGAGGTTTGCAAGAAGTTGCGCGAAGAAGCGCGCAAATCGACGCCGGTGCTGATGCTGACCGCGCGCGACACCCTCGACGAGAAGCTCACCGGCCTGAGCGCCGGCGCCGACGATTACCTGACCAAGCCGTTCGCGATCCAGGAACTGGAAGCGCGCCTGCGCGCCCTGATCCGGCGCGAGCGCCGCCAGGTCGGCGGCGAGGTGCTCAAGGTCGCCGACCTGGTGCTCGACCCGGCCAGCCTGCGGGTCACCCGCGGCGGCAGCGAACTGCAGCTCTCGCCGATCGGCCTGCGCCTGCTGACCATCCTGATGCGCGAATCGCCGCGCGTGGTCAGCCGGCAGGAGATCGAGCGCGAAATCTGGGGCAACGGCCTGCCCGATTCGGACACCTTGCGCAGCCATCTGTACAACCTGCGCAAGACCATCGACAAGCCCTTCGACAAGCAACTGCTGCACACCGTGCAAAGCGCCGGCTACCGGGTGGCGGACATTTCGCAGCCGCCGGACTGATTGGACCGGTCCCCCGCCACCGCCATGCCGCAAGGGCTACCGCGCAAGATCAAGCTTGCCTTCATCCTGCAGGCCTTGATCGGCAGCATAGCGATCACGCTGGGCATCCTCCTGGCGGGGCTGGCGGTGCGCCATGTCGTGCTCGAGCAGCGCATGCAGCGCGAGGCCGACGACTACTGGGAAGGGCGCAAGCGCGACCCGGCCTATCCGTTGCCGCGCACCTCGACCACGCGCGGCCATTTCGTCCCCACCGGCGCCAGCGACTCGGTGCTGCCGGCGCAGATGCGCGGGGTCGATTCGGGCCTGCACAACCTGCCCGGCGGCGGCCGGGTGGTGCTGGTGGACCGGCGCGAGGCCGGCAGCTTCTACCTGGTGTATTCGACCTCGCTGATCGACGAGGCGATCCTCTACACCGGCCTGTTCTCGCTGCTGTTCTCGCTGCTGACCACCTACCTGATTTCCTGGCATACCTATCGCACCTCCAAGCGCCTGGTCTCGCCGGTGAGCTGGCTGGCCAACGTGGTCTCGCAATGGGATCCGCGCGATCCCGACACCAGCCTGATCGAGCCGATCAAGTTTCCCTACGACCCCGGCAGCGAGGTGCGCCGGCTGTCGAGCGCGCTCAGCGGCCTGGCCGAACGCGTCAGCGATTTCGTCCAGCGCGAGCGCGACTTCACCCGCGACGCCAGCCACGAGCTGCGCACGCCGCTGACGGTGATCCGCGTGGCCACCGACCTGATGCTGGCCGATCCCGACACGCCGGTGCGCGCGCAGCGCTCGCTGCTGCGGGTGCAGCGCGCCGGCCGCGACATGGAGGCGGTGATCGACGCCTTCCTGATCCTGGCGCGCGAATCCGACGTGGAGCCGCAATCGGAAGAATTCGCGGTGCGCGACATCGTCGACAACGAGATGGAGCGCATCCTGCCGCTGCTCAACGGCAAGCCGGTGGAGCTGCATCTGTACGACGAAGGCGGCCCGCGCCTGACCGCGCCGCCGCACGCGCTGGGGGTGATGGTGGCCAACCTGCTCAGCAACGCGGTGCGCTTCACCGACAGCGGCCGCATCGACGTGCGCCTGGGCCGCGACAGCATCGAGATCCGCGACACCGGCATCGGCATGTCGGTGGAGACCCTGACCAAGGCCTTCACCCCGTTCTACCGCGCCGATTTCTCCGCCGGCGACGGCAAGGGCATGGGCTTGTCGATCGTGCGCCGGCTCGGCGAGCGCTTCGGCTGGCCGGTGACCCTGACCAGCGCGCCGGGGCAGGGCACCACCGCGGTGATCCGGTTCAAGCCCGGCCTGCCGCAACCGCCGGCGCCGCCGGCCGCGCCGGTGCCGCGGGTGCCGGAGGCTTGACGCCTCGGCCTGCGGCCGGGAGCAGTGAACCCAGATCGCCGCGGCGTTGGTAGGCGCAGCCGGCCTTGGTGGGAGGGACTTCAGTCCCGATGCTTTGCGTTCAGATCGCGGCGACCCGGCACAAGAGCGTCGGGACTGAAGTCCCTCCCACAAGAGAGCCCTCCCACAAGCGCTTGGCGACCCTCATTCCGACCGCGCGAGGGTTCGCCAGATAGCCCAGACCGCCGCATCGTTGGTGGGCGCAGCCGGCTTTTGTGGGAGGGACTTCAGTCCCGATGCTTTGCGCTCAGGTCGCGGCGACCCGGCACAAGAGCGTCGGGACTGAAGTCCCTCCCACAAGAGTGGCCTTCCTCAGGGGCGCCCGCCCCGGCTCCGCGACGGTTCGCCTCATCGCCGCATCCATCAACCGATGCCGCCTTGCCGCCGCTTCGCGCACGCGGTCAAACTCGACATCGGCAACCGGCGTTGAAAATTTCGACGCAATACGTGTCAACCCCATTCAGCCACGCGCGTTGGCACCTGCAGAGCCCACCGTCCCGAACTCATGAGCGCAGCCCCTTCGTCCTCGCCCCGTCCCGCGTCCTCCCTGCGCCCGCGCAAGTCCCCGTGGCCCAAGCGCGCGGCCATCGCCGTGGCGGTGCTGGCCCTGGCCGGGATCGGCTGGCACTTCTACAGCCAGCGCAACGCCGAGCAGGCCGCCAGCGCCTACCGCACCGCCAAGATCGAGCGCGGCGACATCCGCGTGACCATCTCGGCCACCGGCGCGCTGTCGGCGATTTCCACCGTCGACGTGGGCAGCCAGATTTCCGGGCAGATGATCGAGGTGCTGGCCGACTACAACGACCGCGTGACCAAGGGCCAGGTGATCGCGCGGATCGACCCGAGCACCTATGAGGCGCAGATCAACCAGGGCAACGCCCAGGTCGCCAACGCCCGCGCCTCGCTGGCCACCGCCCAGGCGACCCTGCGCAACGCCGAGCTCGACTACCAGCGCAAGGCCTCGCTGTCGAAAGACCAGTTGATCGCGCGCAGCGACGTCGACCTCGCCCGCGCCGCGCTCGACCAGGCCCGCGCCCAGCTCAACGGCGCCAAGGCGCAGATCGAGCAGCAGATCGCTTCGACCCAGACTTCGCGCCTGAACCTGCAGCGCACGGTGATCCGCGCGCCAGTCGACGGCGTGGTGCTGACCCGCAGCATCGAGCCCGGCCAGACCGTGGCCGCGAGCCTGCAGGCGCCGGTGCTGTTCCAGATCGCCGAAGACCTGTCGAAGATGGAGATCGTGCTGGCGATCGACGAGGCCGACATCGGCCAGGTCAAGCCCGGCCAGGCGGTCAACTTCACCGTCGATTCCTTCCCCGAGCGCAAGTTCCGCGGCGCCGTGCAGCAGGTGCGGCTGTCGGCGACCAACACCAGCAACGTCATCACCTATCCGGTGGTGGTGTCGGTCGACAACGCCGACGGCGTGCTGCTGCCGGGCATGACCGCCAACGCCGAAATCGAAGTCAGCCACCGCGACGACGTGCTGCGCGTGGGCAACGCCGCGCTGCGCTACAAGCCCGACGACGATGCGGCGGCCGCGGCCGGCGCGCCGGCCGGCGGCGCCGGCGGCC
>NZ_LXSD01000572.1:0-2773 GCF_017168095.1 Lysobacter enzymogenes
CCGCCGCCGTGCAGCAGCAATCGCGGGGTCGCGCCCAGGCGCTGCGCGGCGCGCGCCAGGCTGCGCTCGATCAGCGCGATCGCCGCGCCGTCGGCGCCGGAAGCCAGCGCGTCTTCGGTGTCGGCGGCGAAGTCCAGGGCGCGGCCGCCGTGTTCGGGCAGCTGCGGCGCGCGCGCGTGCAGCGCTTCGCGCATCAGCGTCGGCGACGGCGCGATCAGGCCGCCGTGGTGCAGGCCGTCGGCGTCGAGCAGGTCGATAGTCAACGCGGTGCCGACCCCGCAGATCAGGCTGGCGCCGCGCGCCTGCGCATGCGCGCCGAGCAGGCCGAGGAAACGGTCGACGCCGAACTTGCGCGGCTCGGCATAGGCGATGCGCACTTCGCCGAAACCCGGCGCGCGAAAGTGCGGCTGGGTGCGGGCGATGGAGATGCGGCCGCAGCGCGCGCTCAGCGCCTGCAGCACCGCCATGCGTTGGGCGGGATGGGCGACGCTGGCCAGATAGGCCACATCGATGCGTTCGCGCGGCAAGTGTTCGGCCAATGCGGCGGCGATGTCTTCCTCGCGATGCGGCAGCGCCAGCGCCGCGCCGGGACGGCCGTCGGCCTGCAGCGGCGCGCACTTGAGCCGGGTATTGCCCAGGTCGAACAGCCACGCGTTCATCGCGGCGCTCCGCGGCGCACGCTGACTTCGCCGGCATGGAAGCGGCGCTCCTCGCCGTCGTCCAGGCGCACGCGCAGGGAGCCGTCGTCGGCCAGGCCGAGCGCGGTGCCGCGGTGCTCGGCGTCGTGGCCGAGCACGCTCACCGCCTGGCCGGCGAGCGCATCGAACGCGGCGTAGCGATCGAGGAACGGCGCCAGGCCTTGCGCGTCGAATTCGTCCAGCGCCGGCAGCAGCGCGTCGAGCAAGGCCGCGACGACGGCGTTGCGCGACAGCGGCCGCGCGCCGGCCAACGCGGCCAGATCGCACCAGGGCTGATCGATCTGCGCGGCCGCCGCGGCCGGCATGCGCACATTGAGGCCCAGGCCGATCACCGCGCGCGCCGGCCCGGCGTATTCGCCGCCGCCTTCCACCAGCAGGCCGCCAAGCTTGCGCAGGCCGTCGCCGTCGAGCGCGACCAGATCGTTCGGCCATTTCAGCCGCACCGCCTGGAAGCCCAGCGTGTGCAGCGCTTCGGCCGCGGCGATGCCGGCGACCAGGCTCAAGCCGCCCAGCCGCGCCAGGCCGCCGCCGAACGAGCGCGCCAGCGACAGATACAGATGCGCCGCCAGCGGCGACGCCCAGACCCGGCCGCGGCGGCCTCGGCCGCCGGTCTGGCGCTCGGCCAGCAGCGCCGCCGCGCCGCGCGCGGGCGTGGGCCGGCGCAGCAGCTCGCTGTTGGTCGAATCGATGGTCCAGGCGATGTCCAGCGAATCCAGGCGCGCGCGCGCGGCCGGCGCCAGCGCGGTTTCGATCGCCGCCGGGTCGAGCAGATCCAGCGGCTGCGACAGCGCATAGCCGCGCCCGGGCTTGGCCTCGATGGCCACGCCGGCTTCGCGCAAGGCTTCGATCCGCTTCCACACTGCGGCGCGGGTCTGTCCGGCCGCGGCGGCGAGCGCATCGCCGGTGGCCGGGCCCGCGATCAGGCGTTGCAACAGCGCGCGATCGTCCATCAGCCCCGGCGCCAGCGGTGCAGCAGCCGCGCGCGGGCGAAGCGCGATTCGGTGCCGGCGCGCAGGCGCGCCAGATTGCCGCGATGGGTGAACACCACCAGCGCCGCCGCGGCGACGCAGAACCACAGCCGCGGCGCGCCGGCGTCGGTGGCCCAGGCCAGCAGCGGCAGGCACAGCGCGGCGATCACGCTGGCCAGGCCGACGTAGCCGCTCAGCACCAGGGTCGCGCCCCACGCCAGCAACAGCGCCGGCAATGCGAACGGCCACAGCACCAGCAGGCCGCCGACCAGGGTCGCCACGCCCTTGCCGCCGCGGAACCCGTGCCACAGCGGCCACACATGCCCGAGCACCGCCGCGAACGCAGCCAGATACCCGTGCGCGGTGACCGACAGGCCGTCGTTGAGCGGCGCGTAGCGCAGCGCCAGCCACGCGGCCAGCGCGCCCTTGCCGATGTCGATTGCGACCACGCCCAGGGCGAAGCGCGCGCCCTGCGTGCGCAGCGCATTGGTGCCGCCGGCGTTGCCGCTGCCCTGGGTGCGGATGTCGACGCCGCGCAGCTTGCCCAGCATCAGGCTGCCGGACACCGAGCCGAGCGCATACGCCGCGGCCAGCAGCGCCAGCGAACGCGGCTCCGGAACGGCGACGGACAAGCTGGGCGCGAGGGCGGAAAACGACATGGCGCGGATTATGCGGGAGGCGATGGGAATTGCGCTGCGCCCGGGGCCCCACCGACGGTAGCGGAGCCCTCTTGTGGGAGGGCCTTCAGGCCCGAGGCTCTTGTGCCAGATCGTTGCGTGCTGAGCCGAAAGCCTCGGGCCTGAAGGCCCTCCCACAAAAACAGCGCTCCTGCAAAGGCCGCTTCCGCAAACCGGCCAGCCCCGGCTTCAAGCCGCTCCTGGCACCGACTTCAAACCGCGCCCGGCACCGGCTGCAGCGACACCAGCAGCGCGCCGCGCCCGGCGTGCGCGCCGAGCGCCGGCCCGGTTTCGACCAGGAAGGCCTGCTCCAGGTCCAGCCGCCGCCGCAGCGCCTCCAGCAACCGCTCGCCGTCGGCGCGCGCGTCGCAGTGGCCGACGATGGCGCGCCAGCGCGGCCCGCGCGGCGTGCGCCGGGCGATGTAGCCGG
>NZ_LXSD01000573.1:0-45537 GCF_017168095.1 Lysobacter enzymogenes
GGCGGCGGGCGCCGCGACGGCGTCGCCGCGCGCGGCCAGTTCGCGTGTCACCAGGAACGGCAACTGCGCCGTTGGCGACAACTGCGGCGCGGCCGGCGCGGCCACCGCTTCGGCCGCCTGCCGCCATTGCGCCGGCAGCAGCGGCAGTTCCAGCGGCGCCGGCCACAGCGCGCCGAGCAGCAGTTGCAGCGACGCGCACCACCACAGCCAGCAGCGCACCGCCGCGCTCGGCCGCAGCCAGCGCACCAGCAGCATGATCGCCGCGACCAGCAGCACCGATTGCAGACCCGCCGCGAGCAAACGCGGCAACCAGACTTCGCCGATCCATTGAAGCGTCATGTCAGTCCTCCTTGCGCCGCGACTGCAGATCGGCGACCAGGCTTTCCAGTTCGGCCAGTTCCTGATCGCTGACATCGGCGCGCTGCGACATCCACGCCACGAACGGCGACAGCGAACCTTGCAGGGTGTTGGCGACGAAGCTGCCGACCGCCGAACGCATCACGTCGTCGGCCGGGGTCTGGGTGGCATAGCGGTACACGCCGCCGGCCTTGCGCCGACGCAGGTAGGACTTGGCCCGCAGCCGCTCCATCATCGTCAGCACGGTCGAGCGGGCCAGCCCGCGCGCCTCGCCGAACTCGGCCGCGACCTCGCCGACCGAGGCGTCGCCGCGTTCGGAAATGTGGTTCAGCAGCGCCAGTTCCTGGTCGCCGATCGACTTGCGGGCCATCGCTTGCGCCTCGTAGCTACAGTTGTAGTCAACTGTGCCGGTGACTACAGGTGTCGTCAACGTGACTGAAGTCATGGGACCGGGTCCGGCGTGGCGGGCTCGGCCTTGGGATTCGCTCCGGCGCGCCGGGGTTTAAGCGCGCCTTGCCAGACCTGCCGGCCCGCTCGCCGCGGCGCTGTAATAGTGTTCGCGGCGGCGGCCGTGACAGCATTCGCCCATGCACTCGCACAGCCATTCCCACGGTCATTCCCACGGCGGCCACGGCCACCACCACGGCCTGCAAAGCGGCACCCGCGCGTTCGCGGTGGTGACCCTGATCAACCTGGCCTACACCGCGCTGGAAGCCGGCTACGGCTTCTGGACCAACTCGCTGGCGCTGCTGTCGGACGCGCTGCACAACCTCGGCGACGTGCTCGGCCTGGGCCTGGCCTGGGGCGCGGCGGTGCTGGCCCAGCGCCTGCCGACCGATCGCCACACCTACGGCTGGCGCCGCGCCACCCTGCTCTCGCCGCTGGCCAACGCCTTGCTGGTGGTCGGCTTCTCCGGCGCGCTGGCGTGGGAGGCGATCCGCCGCTTCGACGCGCCGCCGCAGATTCCGGCGCTGCCGGTGATCCTGGTCGCCGCGCTCGGCATCGCGGTCAATCTCGGCGCGGCCTGGATGGTGCGCGACGGCCACGACCACGACCTCAACCGCCGCGGCGCGTTCCTGCACCTGATGGCCGACGCCGCGGTCTCGCTGGCGGCGGTGCTGGCCGGCGCGGGCATGTGGCTGACCGGCTGGGAATGGCTGGATCCGGCGATCGCGTTGCTGATCGGCGCGGTGGTCGCGGCCGGCGCGTTCGGCCTGCTGCGCGAGAGCTTCAACGCGGCGATGGACGCGGTGCCTTCGAACATCGACCGCGGCGAAGTCGAGGCGCTGCTGCTGGCCCAGCCCGGCGTGCGCGCGGTCCATCACGTGCACATCTGGTCGCTGGGCGCGGGCGAGATCGCGATGACCGCGCACATCGTGCGTCCGGACGATCGCGACCACGACGTGTTCATCGACACGCTCAACCGCGAGCTGGACCGGCGCTTCAACATCAACCACCCGACCCTGCAGGTCGAGCACGGCGGCGCCTGCGAGCACGACCGCCACGACCGCGCGCCGCACGGCCACGCGGCGCGGGCGCACGGCGGGCACGATCATGGGCATGCCGGTCACGACCACGACCACGACCACGACGGTCACGATCATGGCCATGACCACAGCGGCCACGACCACGAAAAGCAGCACGCCTGCGCCGGCCACGACCACGCCGGCCACGACCACGCCGGCCACGGCCACCGCCACGACGAGGAGGCCGCCCGCCTCGCCCAGGCGCGCGAACGCGAGCGCGAGCGCCACGACCACCCGCGCCAGCACAGCCACGATCCGCACGGCTGAGCGCCCCGCACCGCTGAGCGCCGATGTTGCAATGCAGCGCAGGCCGCTCCTGCGCCCAAGCCGGACCCACGCCCGCCAAACCGTGATCGCCGCAGCGCCCCGGAGCACCCGCGGCGCCCGCATATCCCGCCCCATCCGCAGCGATCCGCGCGCCCCGACGCGCCCGAGACGCCGCCGCGCCGCGCCCGTTTGCGCCCGCGTAAACCCCGTTTTCGCGCCGTTCGCAGCGCCCGCGCGCCGCCCCGACGCGCGCCCGCGCGGCCCCGCCTGCGGCCGACGTGGTCCGCAAAACCGGCCCGAGCCCATATAATCCCGCGATTACCCTTGCAGTTACCGTTACGAAAGGACCGGAGCCGGCGATGCTCAACGACATCAAGAAAGACGCACAGAACCGCATGGCCAAGAGCGTGGAAGCCTTCCGCCACGATCTGACCAAGGTCCGCACCGGCCGCGCCTCCACCGCGCTGGTCGACCACCTGAAGGTCAGCTACCACGGTTCGGACATGCCGTTGAACCAGGTCGCCAGCGTCCAGGTCAGCGACGCGCGCACCCTCACCATCACCCCGTGGGAGAAGCAGATCGTCGGCGCGGTCGAGAAGGCCATCCTCGCCTCCGACCTCGGCCTGACCCCGAACACGGCCGGCACGGTGATCCGCATCAACCTGCCGGCGCTGACCGAGGAGCGCCGCAAGGAGCTGACCAAGGTCGTGCACAGCGAGAGCGAGAACGCCAAGGTCGCGATCCGCAACATCCGCCGCGACGCCATCCATCAGGCCAAGGAACTGCTCAAGGACAAAAAGGTCACCGAGGACGAGCTGCGCGGCTTCGAGGGCGACATCCAGAAGGTCACCGACAACGCGATCAAGGACGTCGACGGCGTGGTCAAGGCCAAGGAACAGGAACTCATGGCGGTCTGACGCCGTGCGCGGCGGTCCGGCACTGAACTTCCGCGCCGCGCGCGGGTCCAGTCCCCCGGCCTGCCGCGACCGGCTCGCCGCCGGCCCGCGTGCCGCGGCGCGCCGGGCCGCTTCCTCGCCCGTCCTTCCCGCCTGAGGTTTCCGTCATCGGCGCCATGCCTTCCGAGCCCGCCACCGCCGCGCCCGCACGCATCCCGCGCCATCTCGCCGTGATCATGGACGGCAACGGCCGCTGGGCCGAGCGCCGGCGCCGTCCGCGCATCATCGGCCACCGCGCCGGCGCGCGCGCGGTCAACGTCTGCATCGATTTCTGCATCGCGCGCGGCGTCCAGGCGCTGACCCTGTTCGCCTTCTCCAGCGAAAACTGGGGCCGGCCCGAGGACGAGGTCGGCGGCCTGATGAAGCTGTTCCTCAACGCGCTGGAGCGCGAGGTCGAGGAACTGCACCGGCGCGGCGTGCGCGTGCGCTTCATCGGCGAGCGCGACCGCTTCTCCGACAAGATCCGCGAACGCATGGCCGCGGCCGAGCGCCAGACCCAGGCCAACACCGTGCTGCACCTGACCATCGCCGCCAGCTACGGCGGGCGCTGGGACATCGCCCAGGCCGCGCGCTCGCTGGCCCGGGACGTGGCCGCCGGGCGGCTGGCGCCGGAGGCCATCGACGAGGGCCTGCTGTCCGCGCGCATGTGCCTGGCCGACCTGCCGCCGCCGGACCTGTTCATCCGCACCGGCGGCGACACCCGCATCAGCAACTTCCTGCTGTGGCAGCTGGCCTATACCGAACTGTGGTTCACCGAAGCGCTGTGGCCCGAGCTCGACGCGGCCATGCTGCAGCGCGCGCTGGACGAGTTCGCCGGGCGCGAACGCCGCTTCGGCCTGACCGGGGCGCAGATCGCGGCCCAGACCAACGAGACCGTTGAATGACCAAAACCCGCCTGATTGCCGCGTTGGTGATGGCTCCCGTGGCGATCGCCGCGATCCTGCTGCTGCCGACCCCGTGGATGATCGCCGCGGCCGCGGTGGTGTTCCTGGCCGGGCTGTGGGAGTGGTTCGACCTGGCCGAGATCGAGGACACCCTCTCGCGCACCGTGCTGCTGGTGGTGCACATGGCGCTGATGGTGGCGATCGTGTGGGCCTCGCGCGGCGGCGGCGCCGGCGATCCGGCCCAGCCGCCGTCGATGGTGCTGTTCAAGATCGCCTCGCTGGTCGGGGTGATCTGGTGGCTGCTGGCGCTGCTGTGGCTGCAGCGCTTCAACTTCGCCAGCGACCACCGCACCTATGCGCGCATGTTCAAGCTGGCCGCGGCCGCGCTGAGCGTGATCCCGGCCTGGTGCGCGCTGACCTGGATCCACGCCGACGGCCCCAACGGCCACTGGTGGCTGCTGACCGCGCTGGCGGTGGTGTGGGCGGCCGACTCGGGCGCGTATTTCGCCGGGCGCAAGTTCGGCATGCTCAAGCTGGCCCCGCGGGTCAGCCCGAACAAGACCGTCGAGGGCCTGATCGGCGGCGCCGTCGCCGGCGTCGCGGCCGGCGTCGGCCTGTCGCTGCTGGCCGGCGCGACCGTCGCGCAGTTGCCGTGGGTGGCGGTGGTGTCGCTGGTCGCGGTGCTGTTCTCGGTGGTCGGCGACCTGTTCGAGAGCCTGCTCAAGCGCCATGCCGGGGTCAAGGATTCCGGCCACCTGATTCCGGGCCACGGCGGCGTGCTCGACCGCATCGACGGCGTGCTCGCCGCGCTGCCGGTGTTCGCCCTGGGCAAGGCCATTTTCGGGTTCTGAGCCGATGACGCTGCCCTCGCGCAAGGTCGCCGTGCTCGGCGCCACCGGTTCCATCGGCGCTTCGGCGCTGGACGTGATCGCGCGCCATCCGCAGGCGCTGAGCGCGAGCGTGCTCGCCGCCGGCGGCAAGGTCGATGCGCTGCTGGCGCTGTGCGAGCGCCACCGCCCCGAACACGCGGTGATCGCCGATGCGGCCGGCTTCGATGCGCTGCGCGAGGGCCTGCGCGCGCGCGGCCTGGCCACCCAGGCGCATTGCGGCAGCCAGGCGCTGGACGAGCTGGTCGGCTCCGACGCCTGCGACACCGTGGTCGCCGCGATCGTCGGCGCCGCCGGCCTGGATTCGACCCTGGCCGCCGCGCGCGCCGGCAAGCGCCTGCTGCTGGCCAACAAGGAATCGCTGGTGCTGGCCGGCGAGCTGCTGATGCACGCCGCGCACGAGGCCGGCGCCTGCATCGTGCCGATCGACAGCGAGCACAACGCGATCTTCCAGTGCCTGCCCGACGCCCACGCCCACGCCGGGCTGCGGCGGATCCTGCTGACCGCCTCGGGCGGGCCGTTCCGCGGGCGTACACGTTCGCAACTGGGCGAGGTCACCCCCGAGCAGGCGGTCGCCCACCCGAAGTGGTCGATGGGCCCGAAGATCTCGGTCGACTCGGCCACGCTGATGAACAAGGGCCTGGAGGTGATCGAGGCCCACCACCTGTTCGGCCGTCCGGGGCGGTCCGGGGCGGTGCCCATCGAGGTGCTGGTGCACCCGCAGAGCCTGGTCCATTCGCTGGTCGAATTCGTCGACGGCTCGACCCTGGCCCAGCTCGGCCTGCCGGACATGCGCACCTCGCTGGCGGTCGGCTTCGGCTGGCCGCGGCGGATCGAGTCGGGCGTGGCCGGGCTGGACCTGCTGGCCCACGGCAAGCTCGAGTTCGAGCCGCCCGACCTGGACGCCTTCCCCTGCCTGCGCCTGGCCTTCCAGGCCCTGGCCGCGGGCGGCACCGCGCCGGCCACGCTCAACGCCGCCAACGAAGTGGCCGTTTCAGCCTTTCTTCAGCGGCGCATAGGCTTCCTAGCGATACCCGCGCTGGTCGAGGACACCCTCGCCGCGCTCCCGCCCACCCCGGCCAGCTCGCTGGCGGCGCTGCGCGAGGCCGATGTCCAGGCCCGCCGCCGCGCCGAGCAGGCGATCGGCCGCGCTGCCCGACCCTGACGAGCCTGATCCGGCCATGAGCGAAATCCTGGGCTCCCTGTGGTGGCTGATCATCAGCATCGGTTTGCTGGTGACTTTCCACGAATTCGGCCACTTCTGGGTCGCCCGCCGCTGCGGGGTCAAGGTGCTGCGCTTCTCGGTCGGCTTCGGCAAGCCGCTGTGGATGCGGGTCGGCAAGGACGGCACCGAATACGCGATCGGCCGGATCCCGCTGGGCGGCTACGTCAAGATGCTCGACGAGCGCGAGTTCGAGATCGGCGAAGCGCTGCAGCCCTACGCCTTCAACCGCAAGCCGGTGTGGCAGCGCATCGCGATCGTCGCCGCCGGCCCGATCGCCAACCTGATCCTGTGCGTGGCCTTCCTGTGGGGCATGTTCGTGATCGGCCGGCCCGATTTCGCCCCGGTCGTCGGCGCCAGCGCCGGCATCGCCGCGCAGGCCGGGCTGCGCCACGGCGACACCATCGAATCCATCGGCGAACGCGCCACGCCGACCTGGAGCGAGGTGCAGATGGCGCTGATCCCGCACGCCCTCGACCGCGAGGACGTGGCGGTCAAGGTCCGCGCCGAAAACGGCAGCGAGCTGGTCCGCACCCTGCGCCTGTCGCACCTGCCGGCGGTCATCGACGAGCGCCGCGCGGTCCAGGCGATCGGCCTGAGCGGCCGCCACGAACTGGTCCCGGCGGTGATCGGCCGGGTCGTGCCGGACGACCCGGCCTGGCGCATCCTGGCCGAGGGCGACCGCATCACCGCCCTGGACGGCGACCCGATCCCGAGCTGGAACGACCTGCCGGCCGCGGTCGACCGCCTCGGCCAGCGCGGCGGCAAGGCGATGATCGAAGTCCTGCGCAACGGCGACCGCCTGGCCCTGGAGATCCAGCCCGGCCGGCTCAAGCGCGACGGCAAGGAGTTCTGGGGCTTGGGCATCGAGCCGGCGACCCCGGTCGCGCCCAAGCGCGACGCGGTGCTGCGCTACGGCCCGCTGGCCGCGGTGCCGGCCGCCCTGCGCGAGAGCTGGCACCAAGCCAGCGAGCTGTACGCGATGATCGGCCGCGCCTTCACCGGCCGGGTCTCGCTGCAGAACACCGTGGCCGGCCCGGTCACCATCGGCCGCGCCGCCAACGCCTACGCCAACAACGGCCTGGCCTGGTACCTGCAGCTGCTGGCGATGCTGTCGCTGAGCCTGGGCATCCTGAACCTGCTGCCGATCCCGATCTTGGACGGCGGACACCTGCTGTATTACCTTATCGAGCTTGTTAAAGGCAGCCCGGTCAGCGAGCGCGCCATGGCGGCCGGGCATTTCGTCGGCCTGGCGCTGATCGCGAGCCTGATGGGCCTGGCGTTCTACAACGACATCTTGAACAACCTGGTGCGCTGAATGCCGGCCTGACGCTCGCTCCCACGCTTCGCCCTTCCCAGCACGCCTTCCAAGCCCGCTTCGCCCCCTGCCAGCGCCTGAGCGCGGCAAACCAGCCCCCAACGGACGTAATGATGACGCGAATTCCTAATCGCCGCCTGCTCGCCCTCGCCCTTGCCACGGCAATGACCTCGGCCCCGGCGATTCCCGCGATGGCGCAGTCCGCCGATCCGTTCGCGCTGGGAGGCGGCGCCAAGACGCCGGCGGCCGGTTCGTTCACCGTCAGCGACATCCGCATCGACGGCCTGCAGCGCATTTCCGCCGGTACGGTCTTCACCTACCTGCCGGTCGAGCGCGGCGACACCATGGACAGCGCCAAGGCCGGCGACGCCATCCGCGCGCTGTACAAGACCGGTTTCTTCGAAGACGTGCAGCTCGACCGCCAGGGCAACATCCTGGTGGTGACCGTGACCGAGCGTCCGGCGATCAACAAGCTCACCCTGAGCGGCAACAAGGACATCAAGTCCGACGACCTGCTCAAGGGCCTGAAGGACATCGGCCTGGCCGAAGGCGAAACCTTCGACCGGCTGGCGCTGGACAAGGTCACCCAGGACCTGGCGCGCCAGTACAACAACCGCGGCAAGTACAACGTCGAGATCACCCCGACCGTGGCGCGGCTGGACCGCAACCGCGTCGACATCACGATCAACGTCAAGGAAGGCAAGGCGGCCAAGATCCGCCACATCAACCTGATCGGCAACGACAAGTTCGAGCAGAAGGACATCCTCAACGGCTGGGAGTCGCGCGAGCACAACTGGCTGAGCTGGTACCGCCGCGACGACCAGTACTCGCGCGAGAAGCTCTCCGGCGACCTGGAAAAGCTCAACGCCTACTACCTCGACCGCGGCTACGTCGATTTCGCCATCGACTCGACCCAGGTCTCGATCAGCCCCGACCGCCAGGACATGTTCCTCACCGCCGGCCTGACCGAGGGCGACCAGTACAAGATCTCCACCGTGCAGGTCACCGGCGACACCATCCTGCCGAAGGAAGACATCGAGAAGCTGGTCATCGTCAAGCCCGAGCAGATCTTCTCGCGGCGCCTGCTGGAAATCAGCTCCGACGCGATCACCGCGACCCTGGGCAACGTCGGCTACGCCTTCGCCCAGGTCAATCCGATCCCGGACATCAACCGCGAGAACAAGACCGTCGGCATCAACATGCAGGTGGTGCCGGGCCCGCGCGTCAACGTGCGCCGGGTCATCTTCAAGGGCAACACGCGCACCGGCGACGAAGTCCTGCGCCGCGAGATGCGCCAGTTCGAAGGCACCTGGTATTCGCAGGCGGCGATCGACCGCTCCAAGATCCGCCTGCAGGGCCTGGGCTACTTCGAAACCGTCGACGTCGAGAGCAAGCCGGTGCCCGGCAGCAACGACCAGGTCGACGTGATCTACAACCTCAAGGAAACCACCTCGGGCAGCTTCGTGTTCGGCCTGGGCTATTCGCAGCTGGGCAAGCTGACCACGCAGGTCCAGCTGTCGCAGAACAACTTCCTCGGCAGCGGCAACCGCGTGTCGGTGCAGGCGCAGCGCAGCTACTACCAGGAGCGCTTCGACTTCTCCTACACCAACCCCTACTTCACCGACGACGGCGTCTCGCTGGGCTACAACCTGTCGTGGCGCAAGCTCGACTACTCCGACTTCAACACCGCGCAGTACTCGACCACCAACGGCACCGCGCAGGTCGTGCTGGGCATTCCGCTGACCGAAACCGACGCCATCACCGGCCTGGTCGGCATCGACAGCAACGAGATCCTGATCGGCCGCGGCTACACCCCGCCCAGCATCGTCGACTACCTCGACGCGCTCGGCCGCCAGACCTTCCACGCCTGGCGCGCGCAGATCGGCTGGGGCCGCAACAGCCTCAACCACGCGCTGACGCCGACCGCCGGCACCCAGCAGCGCCTGTGGCTGGAAGCGACCCTGCCGGGCTCGACGGTCGAGTACTACAAGATCAACTACAGCTTCTCCAAGTTCTGGCCGCTGTCGCGCCACCTGGTGCTCAACACCCGCGCCGAACTGGGCTACGGCGACAGCTACGGCAAGGACAGCGTCCGCTTCATCGACCGCGACGGCGACGGCCCGGGCGCGCCGGAGAAGATCGTCGCCACCGGCCTGCCGTTCTTCGAGAACTTCTACGCCGGCGGCGTGCGCTCGGTGCGCGGCTTCACCGACAACACCCTGGGCCCGCGCGAAGCCTCCCGCAACGGCACTTACGCGCAGCCGCTGGGCGGCGCGTTCAAGACCACCGGTTCGCTGGAAATGTACTTCCCGACCCTGCTCGACACCCCGGCCGCGCGCGTGTCGGCGTTCGTCGACTTCGGCAACGTGTACAAGGACTACGACGCCTTCGACGCGAGCGAGCTGCGCGCTTCGGCCGGCATCGCGCTGATGTGGCGCTCGCCGATGGGCCCGATCTCGATCAGCTACGCGTTCCCGTTCAAGAAGCAGGACGACGTGCTCGACGTCAACGGCAAGAAGACCGGCCGCGGCGACGAACTCGAGCGCCTGCAGTTCACCTTCGGCGGCACGTTCTGAGCGCGGCCTCGCGGCCGCATCCCGGCGTGAACCCGGTTTCCTACACCGCGTCCGAACTGGCCGAGCGCTTCGCGCTCGGCCTGCACGGCGACGGCGACGTCCGGGTCGCCGGCGTCGGCACCCTGGCCAAGGCCGGGCCGGCGCAACTGGCGTTCCTCGCCAATCCCAAATACCGCTCGCAGCTCGAGGCCAGCGCCGCCGGCGTGGTGGTGATGCGCGAGGACGCGGCCGCGGGTTATCCCGGCACCGCGTTGATCGCGCGCGATCCGTATTCGGCCTTCGCCAAGATGTCCGCCCTGTTCGAGCCCAAGCCCGAACGGCCGGCCGGCATCCATCCCTCCGCGGTCATCGATCCCGGCGCCGAGGTCTCCCCGCTCGCCCACGTCGGGCCGTTCGTCAGCATCGGCGCGCGCAGCCGCGTGGAAGCCGGCGCGATGCTCGGCCCGGGCTGCGTGATCGGCGAGGACTGCCTCGTCGGCGAAGGCTGCGAACTGGTCGCGCGAGTGACCCTGGTGACCCGGGTGCGGCTGGGCAAGCGCGTGCTGGTCCACCCCGGCGCGGTGCTCGGCGCCGACGGCTTCGGCCTGGCGATGGAGTCCGGCCGCTGGCTCAAGGTGCCGCAGCTCGGCGGCGTGGTGATCGGCGACGACTGCGAGATCGGCGCCAACACCACCATCGACCGCGGCGCCATCGAGGACACCGTGCTCGAGGAGGACGTGCGCCTGGACAACCAGATCCAGATCGGCCACAACGTCCACATCGGCGCGCACAGCGCCATGGCCGGCTGCTCGGCCGCGGCCGGCAGCGCCAAGATCGGCCGCTACTGCCTGATCGGCGGCGGCGCCGGCGTGCTGGGCCATCTGGAGGTCTGCGACAAGGTCACCGTGACCGCGATGAGCCTGGTGACCAGCTCGATCCGCGAGCCCGGCGAATACTCCTCCGGCACCCCGCTGATGGACAACCGCAGCTGGCGCAAGAACGCCGCGCGCTTCAAGCAGCTCGACGCGATCGCCCGGCGCACCCGCGGCGGCGGCGGCGAACGCGACGGGGCCTGAGCCGCGCCGGGCCCGCGCCGGGCCCGCCTTTCGCACGCGACCGCGCACATGCTTCCATACGGTGCCGCCACACCCGCCGGGGAAACTGCGGGACAATGACGGAACCGTGTCACACCCCAAGGGCCGCCAGGCACGGCGGCTGCGAGCACAGGACGTGCGATAAAGGACGAAAGACAAGATGAGCCAGACCCTGCAACTCCCGCTCGACGTGCCGGCGATCCAGCAGCTGCTGCCGCACCGCTACCCGTTCCTGCTGATCGACCGTGTGCTCGAGCTGGAACCCCACAAGCGCGTGCTCGCGATCAAGGGCGTGAGCTGCAACGAGCCCTTCTTCAACGGCCACTTCCCCGGCAATCCGGTCATGCCCGGCGTGCTGGTGATCGAGGCCCTGGCCCAGGCCGGCGGCCTGCTGACCCAGGTCTCGCACGGCGGCGTCGCCGCGGGCCGCTCGTTCTATCTGGTCAAGGTCGACAAGGCCAAGTTCTCGCGCATGGTCGTGCCCGGCGACCGCCTGGAACTGGAAGTCACGCTCAAGCGCATGATCCGCAACATGGCCCTGTTCGACGGCGTCGCCCGCGTCGACGGCAACGTGGTCGCCTGCGCCGAGATCATGTGCGCCGAGGCCAAGGAATAATCGCGATGAGCGCCGCCATCCACCCCACCGCCTTCGTCGACCCCGCCGCGAAGCTCGGCGACGGCGTCGTGGTCGGCGCGTTCTGCTACATCGGCGCGGACGTCGAGGTCGGCGCCGGCACCGCGTTCGGCCCGCATTGCGTGGTGCACGGGCCGACCCGGATCGGCCGCGACAACCGCTTCCACGCGCAGTGCGCGATCGGCGGCGATCCGCAGGACAAGAAGTTCGCCGGCGAGCGCACCGAACTGGTCATTGGCGACGGCAACAGCTTTCGCGAATTCGTCACCGTCAACCGCGGCACCGGCAGCGGCGGCGGCGTCACCCGCATCGGCGACCGCAACTGGCTGCTGGCCTACACCCACGTCGCCCACGATTGCCGTATCGGCAACGACTGCGTGTTCTCCAACAACTCCACGCTGGCCGGCCACGTCACCATCGAAGACCACGTCATCATGAGCGGCTTCTCCGGCATCCATCAGTTCTGCCGGGTCGGCGCGCACGCCTTCATCGGCATGGGCGCGCTGGTCAACGGCGACGTCGCGCCGTTCCTGATGGTCGCCCAGGACGGCTACGGCCGCCCGCGCGGGATCAACACCGAAGGACTCAAGCGCCGCGGTTTCGGCCCCGAGCGCATCGCCGCGATCAAGCGCGCCTACCGCGCGGTGTTCATGTCCGGCGCATCGCTGGAGGACGCGCGCGCCAAGCTCGAAGAGCTCGCCGCCGACAGCGCGGACGTGCGCGCGTTGCTGGACTTCATCGGCACCGGCGAACGGCCGCTGCTGCGCTGAGCGCGCCGCGATGGCCACGGTGCATCGCTTGCGCATCGGTTCGGTCGGGTTCGAGTACCGGATCGAGCAGCGGGACTACGCGATCGAAATCGGCGAGTTGTTCATTGATGAGCGCCCGCTCGCCGACTGGCTCGGCAGCGTGCGCCACCTGGGCAATTGCCACACCGATTTCGACCCGCGCACGACCGCGCCGCGGCGCGCCTGGGCGCGCGAGGCCTTCCTCGGACTGACGCCGGCGGACAACCAGAACGGCAGCGGCCGCCTGGTGCTGTACCGCTGCCACTGCGGCTGCGACTACTGTGGCGTCGTGTCCTGCCTGGCGAACTTCGATCGCGATCACGTTGTGTGGGATCAGTTGACCTACGAAACCGAGGACGGCCCCATGCTCGAGCGCGATCCGGACGAAGCACCCGAAGACAGCCTGTTTCCGCCGAGCGGGCCGCTGCGTTTCGTCTTCGACCGCGCCCAGTACCGGGCCGAACTGGAACGTCACTTCCAGCCGCGCCCGTCCTGACGGCGCAACGCGCGAAAGCCGCCCAGCTCCCGGCGAACGCGCTTGCCTCGGCATTCGGGCAGCGATCGGCCCTCGGTGGGCGCTGCCGTCGAACCAAGCGGCTTTACCGGCGCCTCGTCCCAAGCCCGACCATCGACGCTCCGGGGCCGGACGGTTGCCCGGCTGCCGCCGGCCCACGTCCTGGAAACCTCACACCGCCTCCGGTTCGGCGGAACCGTCGCCGTCGAAATCGAACTTGCGCCGGAACCCGTTCGTGCGCCACGCGCCGATCGCCACGCCCAAGGCGATCCAGGCGGCGCCGATCAGCTTCGCGGGCAGGCTGAGGCTGATCCACAGGACGAAACAGACCACGAACCCAGCCAGCGGCAAGGCCGCATTCCAGAACGTTCGCCGCTTCGCGCGCACGAAATAGTGCAGGAACGCCGCCATATTCACGCCCATGAAGCCGAGCAGGGCGCCGAAGTTCAACATCTCGGCGCCGAGCGAAAAGGACATCAGGAACGCGCCGACCATCACGATAGAGCCGACGAAGATCACGTTGTTGCGCGGGACGCGGGTATCCGGATCGAGCGTCGCGAAGGCGCGCCCGGGCAACGCGCCGCTGCGCCCCATGCTGTAAAGCAAACGCGCCGCGCCCATTTGCGCCGCCATGCCGGAGCCGAAATTGGCCACCAGCAGGGTGACCCCGAGAATCAACGCCAGCGGCGCCCAGGCGCGCGAGACCGCTTCGACATAAGCCGTTTCCACGCTCGCGAACGCCTGCCCGGCCGGCCACACCAGTTGGGCGAGATACACTTCCGCGGCGGCCAACACGCCGATGGCCAGGCAGGTCAGCACCGTGGCCAGGAGGATGTTGCGGCGCGGGTTCTCCACTTCTTCCGAAAGCGTCGAGATGCCGTCGAAACCGATGTAGGTGAGCACGGCGATCGAGGTGCCGTGCATGAGCGTCGAAATCGCGAAGGTGGACGGATCGTAGAACGGCCGGATCAACGCGGAGGCATCGAGCCGCTCTCCGGTCAGGTGGCCGATCGCGGCGACGAACACGAGCACGACCACCACGCCCATGCCGGCGGCGAGCCAGGCATTGGTTCGCGCGGACGAGCGCACGCCGCGGATGTTCAACAGGGTGAAGAACGCCGCGAACCCGACCTTCCATAGCCACAACGGCACCGCGGGCGCCAATTGGAACGCCTGCTGCGCGCACCAGATCGTGCAGATCACCGGGTTGAGCACGTAGTCCATCAGCATGCTCCAACCCGTCGCCCAGCCGAACGCGGGATGGATGGCGCGGGAGACGTAAGCGAACGCCGAGCCCGCGCTGGGATACACCTGCGCCATGCGCCCATAGCTGATCCCGGTGAGCAGCATGGCCAGCATCGCGATGAGCACCATCGTAACCACGTGCCCGCGGCCGCTCTCGTACAGCACGCCGAACGACGCCATGGGCGCCACCGGCTGGATGGCGATCACGCCGAACAGGATCAGGTCGCGCAGCGTGAGCGAGCGCTTGAGATGCAACGCCGCGGGCGCTGCGGACATCGCTCGGGAGGTGGACTGGCTCATGTACGGTTGCCCTCGGATGGACGCGACGGCGACGAAGGGTCCGTCGCCGTGGCCGCGCGCGCCGCTCCCGACAGCAGAGCCGCCGCTTGCACGGCAGCGCCGACGATACCGGCCTCATTGCCCAGCGCCGCCGGCACCAGTTCGGCGCGGTGCTTCAGGTACGGGAAGAACTGTCGATGCTCCGCGCTCACGCCGCCGCCGAAGATGATCAGCTCGGGTTGGACCACCGTTTCGACAAGCGCGAGATATTCGCTCACCCGGGCCGCCCACACCGGCCAGCTCAGTTTCTCGCGCGTGCGCGCGCCGGCGGCGGCGTACTGCTCCGCGGGCCCGCCATGCAGCGGCAGCAGGCCGAATTCGCAGGGGATAACCGCACCCTCGTACGCCAGCGAGGATCCGATACCGGTCCCGAAGGTCAGGATCAGCGTCTTTTCCGCGCGCCCGCGCCCCGCGCCGTAGCGCATTTCGGCGCGCGCGGCGGCTTCCGCATCGTTGAGGATCGCGACGCGATGCCCGGTCGCCTGCGCGAGCATCGCGTCATCGATGCCCGCGATCTCCGGGTGCAGGTTGTCCGAGGTAAGCACCCGGCCCCGTTGCACCGTGCAGGGAAAACCGATTCCGATCGCGGCAGGCCGGCCGAACTCGGAAGAGAGTTCTACGATGGCGGCCGCCAATTGGCGACGCGGCATAGGCTCCGGCGTGGATATCGCACGTACGCTGGCTGTCAGGCGTCCGCAGGCGGGGTCGATCGGCGCGGCCTTGATCGACGAGCCGCCGATATCGATGCCGAGGACGAAGTCCGTAGCGCTCATCGGAACTGTTTCCGAACCGGCGCCATCACCGGCGGCCGTCCTTGCGGATCGGCAATCCGCCGGGCGGTGCGACATCCGCGTAGGCCGCATGTTCGTCGCCCATCTTCACGTCGTCGACATAGACGACGCGCTCGGCGACCGTGGATGCGACCGCGTTGAACTTGTCCTGGTTGCGCTTCTTCCAGCCCGGATGGTAGAGGCCGATCTTCCAGTAGGGCGTGCGCAGGTGGCCCGGCCGATACGTGGTAGGGCCGCGCTTGTCGAGGACAGGCACGCCGTTCTTCCAGACCTGAAGCAGGCCGTCGCCATCGGGCGACCACTTGACGTGGAAAACCCAGGCGGTCCAGCGGCCCGCGTCTACCGAGCCCGCATCGAAGTCGTCGTTCGTCCCCTCGCCCTCGATGCCGTAGTTGTTGTCGATCTGCCAGGTCCGGTCCTTGATCGCCAGCGCCAACGGGGGATATTTTCCGCGCGCCGAGCTGGGCAAACTGCTGATGTGATGCCATTGCGTGACGATGTCGCCATGGTCGGTGGCGTTCGGGCTGCCGAAGGTCCAGTCCGCGGGCACATAGATGCGCAGGCCATACCAACGCTCCTGGAAACCCGGCTCGGCGGTGAGCGCCAGCTCCGACCGGAACGTATCGAGTCCGCGTTTCACCGCGAACCGCAGCGCCTTGTCGCCCGGATGCGCCGGCGACGGAGCGTCGACGACCCTGATCCGCTCCTGCCTGCCCCACTGCGCGCGCGGCGGTTCCAGTTCGAGCGCATACCGGTCGTCGAGCGTGTATTTGCTCCATTTCAGCAACGATCCCTGGTCGAAACCGTCGTGAAACATCAGGACGCCTTCGTGCTCGATCCAGGTGGCCTGCATGCTCGCCTGGGGATCGTCCCCTTGTTTCGCCCAGACGGCGGCGGGAACGCATGCGATCGAAACGCCCAGCGCGAGAGAACGGAGATGAGAAACGATGGCAGGCATGGCGGCGGTGTGGACCTTTGGCGGTAGAAGAGTCGGGAGTCGGCCGAAACGCAGGCAGCGAGAGGCGCCGGACCTGCGATCGGCGTTCATTTCGGCCGCTCGCGCGCGGAGGCCGGCGCCATCCGGCTGCGGCTGTCCTTCACGGTGCGGAAACCGACATTGGACAGGGTCGAGTCCGGCGTAGCGTGCGATCGCCCGGCGACGCGGTAGTTGCTGCAGAAGTTTTGCGAGCACAGGTACGAACCGCCGCGCATCACCCGTTCGCTGCCGCTATCGGGTCCGCGCGGATCGCGCTTCGGCGAATGCGCGTAATAGTTTTCGTCCCAGCGATCGGCGACCCACTCCCAGACGTTGCCGGTCATGTCGTAAAGGCCATAGCCGTTCGGCGGGAAACGGGCGACCGGCGCCAGCCCCGGATAGCCGTCCCTGCCTTCGTTGCGATCGGGAAAGTGGCCTTGCCACCAGTTGGCCATGGCCCTGCCGCCGGGATTGAGTTCATCGCCCCAACTGTAGGTCTTGCCTTCGAGCCCGCCGCGCGCGGCGTATTCCCATTCGGCCTCGGTCGGCAGGCGATGGCCGAGCCATTTCGCATAGGCGTCGGCATCGTTCCACGAAACGTGGCTGACCGGATCGTCCGCTTTTGCGTTCGACCCGGGGCCGTTGGGATGCCGCCAATCGGCGCCATCCACGCGGACCCATTTCGCCAGATCCATGCGGAACACGCCCGACCAGCCGAACTTCTCGGCCTCGGTCTTGTAATGCGTCGCCGCGACGAATCCGGCGAACTGGGCGACGGTCACTTCGGTCGCGTCCATCCAGAACGCATGCACCGCGACTTCGTGCACCGGCCGCTCGTGGCGCATCGACATCGCGCCATCGTCCTTGGCGGCCGAGCCCATCGCGAACACGCCTGCCGGAACATGCACCATCGCCGCAGGCCGCGCCGGACGCGCCGCCGGCTTGCCCGCCGCGAGGCACGGCCCCGGCGGCAGCAAGGCGAACGCAAGCGCGACGGCGATGCGGCGGACGCGGGCCCGGAGAACGGCATCACTTGGTGTAGTCATACTCATGCTCGAGCCCGAACATCTCGATCGCCTCCGCGCCCGGGCGCGGCTTCTTGTCTATTTCGCTGAAGTAGGGCGCCGTATCGAAAATCCGCACGTCGCCGCCGGTCTCGCGCGGGTCGCCGGTTTCGATCAGGTAAGCGCGCATCTGCGCACGCAGTTTTTCCTTCACCGCATCGAACGCGGGATCGGCGGCCAGATTGCGCAGTTGATCGGGATCCTTGCGCACATCGTAGAGTTCCTCTTCCGGCCGCTTGCCCATGCTCAGATCGAACAAGGGCCTTATCGCCGGGTCGTCGCGGTGCGCCATCAGATAGAGCTTGGCGCCGCCGGGGTAATGCATCATGTAAGGGTCGATGTCGCCGAACAGCGGCGGATCGCCGGCGGGCCAGCGCGTAGCCTCGTAATTCTTGATGTACAGATAATCGTGGGTGCGGATCGCCCTGCCGGGATACCCCAGTCCGTGCCGGCGCACGAAGGCATGCCGCTCACGCCCGTACACCACGAACTCCCGCGGCGGCGGTTCGGCGCCGTCGCGCTTCAGAAGCGACAGAATGCTCTTCCCGGTCATCTCGCCCGGCACCGGCACCTTGGCCAGTTCGAGGAAGGTGGGCGCCAGATCGTTCAAGGTCAGCAAGCGGTCGGAGACGGCGCCGGCCTTGAACTTTCCGGGCCACGACACGATCAGCGGCACGTGGGTGCCGGAATCGTAGAGATTGGCCAGGCCGCGCGGCATCTGCCAGCCGTTGTCGCTGACCACCACGACCACGGTGTTGCCGGCCTCGCCGCTACGCTGCAAGGCCTGCAGCGCGCCGCCCAGATCCCGGTCGAAGGCTTCGACCGCGGCGTAATAGTCGGCGATGTCGCCGCGCACTTCCGGGCTGTCCGGCAGGTAGCCCGGCACCTGAATCCTGGCCGGATCGATGCCGGCCTCGACGCCGCTGCCGACTTCGTAGGGACGATGCGGATGCAGGCTGCTGACCCAATAGGTCCACGGCGTCCCGGCTTTCTTCGCCTTCAGAAAATCGGAGAATCCATGGTACGGATTGCCGGCGGGATTGCGCCTGCGGCCGTTGGCTTCGAAGCTTCCGGGGCCCCATCCCTTTCCGTCGAAGCCCACCTGGTAGCCGGACGCCTCCAGCAGGTCGGGATACGTCTTGTACTGGGTAGGCAGGATGCTCCACAGATCGGCGCCCTCGCGCAAACGCCAGATGTCCTGCCCGGTCAGGAACCCCGCGCGCGAGGGCGTGCACGAGGGCGAACCGTCGAAGGCGTTGGTGAAGCGCACGCCTTGCCGCGCGACTCGATCCATGTTCGGCGTGCGCACGACCTTGTCGCCGTAGATGCCGGCGTGCGACCAGTACTGGTTGTCGGACATGACGACCAGGATGTTGGGCCGTTCGGCGGGCTTGGCGTCGCCCTGCGCGCGCGGCCCGCATCCGGCGCCGATCGCGACGACCGCCAACATGATCGCGTAAACCCGCAATCTCGCTTTCATTTTCTCCGTCTCCTCCAGGATCCGGCCGACGCCGCATCCGCGCGATTGGCTCGTCGCCAAGGCGAAATACCTAGCGCTGCCCGGCAAACAAGCCCAGTCCGGGAAGGCGCGACGCGCATCCGCCCGGCCTCCGGCTCGCAGCCGCAGCCGCGCGGCTCAGAACTTCTGTTTGTATTCCACGTAGTAGTAACGGTCCGGCACGCCGAACGCGGGGCTATAGCCGATGCCGCTGCCCGACAGGCCCGGGGTCATCGACACCGAAGGCTGCTTGTTGAAGGCGTTGCGCACGCCGCCCGAGATGCGGCCGTCGCTCAGCCAAGGCGTCTTGTAAGAAACGTTGATGTCGTGGATGGCATACGCGCCGAGACGATTGGCGCTGCCACCGCGCAGGAACGGCAGATACGTGTTGTTGGCGACATTGCCGTTCGGATCGGCGAAGGTCGGCTCGCCCAGGTCGTTGCACATCTCCACCGCGATGGTGCCGACGAAGCGGCACTGCTCCTTGAGGCTGGAGTAGTAGCGCGTGGTCCACTGCACGCCCCAGTTGCCCAGGCTCCAGCCCACCGACAGGTTCGAGCGCAGGCGCCAGTTCGGCCGCGTCGGCGCGGAGTTGGCGCTGTAGGTGCCGGCCAGGCTCTGGAACGGCGGGAAGGCGCTTTGCTGGAAGAGCGCGAGATAGGTATTGCTCCACTCGACCCGGAAATTGCCCCAGGACTCGGTATTCAAGCGATACGCCGCACGGAAGTCGTAACCGGTATAGCGCTCTCCTGCGCCGCTGTTGAGGGCCGCGTTGCGCACGTAGGTCACCGCGCCTTGCGCATCGCGCACCACCCAGGTTTCCGGGCACCGCTGCGCATCGCCGTAGTGGGCCAGGCAGTTGTCCAGCATGTCCTGCACATCCGGCCTGACGATGCTGTCGCGGAAGCGCACGTCCCAGTAATCCACGGACAGGTCCAGCCCTTCGATGAAACGGGGGCTGTAGAGCACGCCCAGGGTGCGGAACACATCGCGCTCGGGCTTGAGTTCCCGGTTGGCGTTTCTCTGCGAGATCACGCTGGGCGCGAACCGGCTGTCGTAGCCGCCCGCCGGAACGCCGAAGCTGCGGCATTTGGCCTGCAGTTTGGGCGACAACTGCGCGTAGCGGTTGGCGGTGACCACGTTGTTGGCGTTGGTAGTGAACGTGCAAGGGTCGAACGTCGATCCGCCCAGGGCGATGGCGCTGACCATGTCGTTCTGGTTGAGGCCGTTCAGGTCGTAACGGAAGCCGGTGCTGTAGCTGCCGCGCAACGCGAGGTCGTCGGAGATCTTCCACTTCACGCCCAGTTTCTTGTTGAACGTGTTCACTCCGTTGTCGAACTTCGAATAGCGGCCGGCGATGCTGAAGTCGAGTTGCTTCACCAGCGGCAGGTCTTTCAGCACCGGCACGTAGAACTCGGCGAAGACTTCCTTGGTCCCGTAACCGCCGCCCGAGGCCTGGCGGGACGCGCTGCCCACCACGTCGCCCAGGCGCAGCGCTTCGCCCGGGGTGAAACGGGCGCTGACGGTATGGCGCTCGAATCCGCCCGCCATGCCTACATCGCCGGCCGGCAGGCCGAACAAGTTCGGCGTGCTGATCTGGACGAAGTAGTCGTTGTCGCGGAAATGATTGGCGAAGCCCGCGTCCGAACCGGGAATCCGAAGGTAATCGAGCATGTCGGGCGTGACCGAACCGGCGCCCAGCAGGTTCAGCGGTACGCAATCCGGGATCACCGTGGCCGGCGCCGCCGGCACGGCCGGCCGGCCCGGCCGGGCCGCGCTGCCGGGCGTGGCCGGCGTTCCGCAAACGATCCGGCCGCTGGCGTCCTGGTAGGACGGCCCCAGGGCGTTGCGGAGCCGGCCGGCGCTGATTTCGTACAGAGCGTCGGCGCGCTGGGAGGTGGTGCCGGTCATGAAGCCGACCTCCCAGTCGAAGCTGCGGTCGAACAGTTCGAAATTGCCGGTCAGCGACGGCGAGATGACGCGGGTCAGCACCCGGCTGGCGAACTGCCGCCCACCGCCTTCCGCCAGCGAACGCTGGGCGCGCGCGATGGGCTGGCCGAACGGGTTGTAAAAGCTGTTGGCGGGAATCACGAACGCATTGGCGGTGGTGCCCACATCGATCGTGGCCGGCGGCAACGGCCGCTTCATGCTTTCTTCCATGTATTCCGCGAACACCTTGAACTGCATGCGCTCGCCGATGTCGAATTTCATCGACCCGACCGCAGAATGGCGCTTGTAGCCGACGATCAGGTCGCGATAGCCGCGGTCGTTGAACGGATCGGTGTTGCTGTCGTAAGGACGCCAGTCCCTGCCGGTCTTGCCTTCGTCGTAAGTGAAGAACCGGCCGCGAACGCCCGACGGATCCTGCTGCGAACCGGTGGGGCAAATGCCGCCGGCGAGCGCGGTTCCCGTCCGGCAGAGCAGGAAGCGGCCGGCGGGCGTGGAGTTGCTCCACAGCAGCGAATGCGGCGCGCCGAACGGCGGCGGCTCGCTGGTGATCTCGTATTCGGTATTGCGGATGCCTTCGCCTTCGGCGAATTGCACGCCCAGCATGGCCGAGAATCGGTCGCCCGAGTAGCCGCCGGCCAACTGCAGGCTGCGCTCCGCGCCGCCCTTGCCGTAGGTGCCGTAGCGGACGCTGCCCTCGATGCCGTCGTAGTCTTCCTTCAGGACGATGTTGACCAGGCCGACCATCGCATCGGCGCCGTACAACACCGAGCCGCCGTCCTTCAGCACGTCCACCCGCTCGATCGCGCCCAGCGGGATCGAATTCAGGTTGACGACGCCTCCGTTGTCGGAGCCGCCGACCCAGCGATGGCCGTTGACCAGCACCAGGGTGCGGTTCGAGCCGATGTTGCGCAGGTTGGCGTAAGAGTTCTGGTTGTTGTTGGACATGCGGC
Organism: Lysobacter enzymogenes; assembly: GCF_017168095.1. Lineage (GTDB taxonomy): Bacteria > Pseudomonadota > Gammaproteobacteria > Xanthomonadales > Xanthomonadaceae > Lysobacter > Lysobacter enzymogenes_D. The sequence goes on from NZ_LXSD01000573.1 coordinate 21,816, forward strand.
CCATGCCCTCTCCCGACACGGCCAGCATCCTGAGCACGTCGTCCACCGAGGTCACGCCCATGCGCTCGATCTCGGCGCGGGTGACCGAGGTCAGCGGCACGGCGCTTTCCATGTCCACGCCCTTGATCTTGGAACCGGTGACCGCGACGCGGTCCAGGGTCTTCGCTTCGCTCTTGGCGGGCGCCGACGGCGCGGTTTGCGCCTGGACCTGGCCGGCCAGGCCGATGCAGACCGCAATGGCCAAAGCGGTGGCGCGCAGCGACGGCTGCCTCGCGTCGTGCTGGAACGATCGTTTCATCTGGGCTCCCCCCAAGGTTCGGTCGACTGGAAATGCCCGGTGCTGGATGACGCGGGCGATGCGGCGAAGCGACGATCTCGATCGCCGCGATGGACGCCCCGACAGCGGCTCACGGCCGGCTCCCCCCGCCGGCTGCGTGCGCGACGGCGGATGCCGCCGGATCGCTCGAGGTCGTGGATGCGCGCAGGCGCCGGCGTTTTCCGTCGACGACTACGGTCAGGTCGATCAGGCCGCGCTCGGGATCGTTGCCGGCGTTGCGCACCAGACGGATCGAAGGCGGCGTTGGCCCCCTGTACGGAAACAGCACGGTGACGAAGTCGCCCGGCGCGGCGCCGGTCTTTTGCTTTTCGAATACGAACGCCGGACGTGGGGATTCCTTGCGGTAGGAGTAGGACACCTTGCCCTCTTCCTCGCGCATCGCGGCCTCGCCGCCATCGAAGTTCTGCACCAGCAGGTTGTTGCCGTCGGCATAGCGGGTATGCGCCAGATTCCGGCGCGCGTCCAACACCGGATCGCTGTCCTCGCGCAGCGCGTAATGGGTGCCCAGCTTGCCGGTGGCCGGACCGGACGCGCGATCGAGGACGAGGAAGTATTTGCGGTCCACGAACAACACCGTGCGCTGGTGGTCCAGCCCCGCATAGCTGGGGTTGACGTAGCTCAGCACCTGCACGTCGCCGTCCGGCTGCCAGGCGCGCAGCGCCGCCTGGGTGATCCGCATGTCCGCATCGTCCAGCGTCAGCGTGTTGTGCACGCGGGTCTGGCGGTACCAGTTGCGCAACTTCATGACTTCCGCGTCGCCGCTGTAGACGTACACCCCGGAGTCGGGCATGAAGTTGCGCCCGTCCACCCACAGCTCGAACGTGCCGTTGTCCGGCTGCGCATGGAACTTGCCGGGCGGGCTGGCCTTGAGGACCAGAACGGTCGAATCCGGCGTCCAGCCGCTGCGGAAGGTGTAGAAGCCGCCGACGGTCAGGCCTTTCGACAGATGCGCGGGAGGGCTTCCTTGCGTTGTGTCGCTGGCGAAATAGCGGATCGCGGGATCGTCGGGGAACGCCGCCAACCAGCTCTGGAAACGCTTGAGATACGCCGATTTTTCGCCGAGCCAGGCGTCGCCGAACATCGGCGGGTTGTAGTCCGGGAGGGAAAAATCGAAATAGGCATGCACCATGTTCGCCACGATCCGCCGGTAGCTGGCCGGAAATTCGCTTTCCAGCCCGGCCTTCCTGGCGGTGGCGTAGGCTTTGAGGAAGATGTCGATGCTGGCGAGGTGATACGCCGGCGACAGCTCGTACTGGATGCCGTCGGCGTACACCTGCTTGCCGATTTCCTGGTTCAGCACCTCGATGCCGCTCTTGCGCCAGGCGCTGGCGCGTTTGAATTCGGGGAAGAACGCGCCGGCCAGAAGCAAGCGCTGGGCTTCGAACAAGCGGTGGTTGCCTTCGCTGGCGTAGTGCCCGGGCAGGTAATCCGCCTGCTGGTGGTAGCTGGCGAGGAATTCGACCAGGAAGGCCGGGGTCATGCTCGGCGAGCCGACGAACGAGTGGAACGTCGTGGTCAGGCTCATGACCCGGTCGGAAACCTCCAGCGGCCGCCACGCATACGGACTGGTGGGCCCGTCGGGCGGATTCTTGCGCCGCCAGTCCGAGAACTGCGCCATCCATTGCCTGGCGTAGCGTTCGTCGCGGGTGTCGCGGTAGACCTGCGCCATCGCGCCCCACCACTTCACGCGATGCAGTTGCCAGCGGACCTCGTTGTCCTTGATCGGCCAGTGCTGCCAGTCGATGTCCGCGCCGTAATCGAAGAAGCCGTAGCCCTTGTGCGGCTTGAAGCGATGCAGCAGCGCATTGTCCGCGAGCTCCACGGTCGCCGGGTCGGGCTTCTGCGCCGCATCGACGGGGAATTCCTCGTTGCCGTAATCGGGCGGCCGGCCTGCGCCGCGTTGGCGGAAGTACTCCAGCAACGCCGCCGCGGCCGCATCGTAGTCGCGCGCCTCGACCTCGCGCTTGACCTGTTCCAGTCCCGGCCGGTTCAAGTCGAGCAAGGCGAAGGCATCGGCCGGCCCGGCGTTGCCGGCGGCGCGCGCGTCGGTAGCGACCAACGCGCAGGCCGCCGCGATGGCGAGAACGAACGACTGGGCGACACGCAGCGCGAAGGTCATCATTCCTCCCCCACCCGGCGCTTCACAATCGGCGTCTTCGCCGACGCGCGCGCGGGATCGGCCAGGTAGGCTTCCCACGCGGCGCGGTCGGCAATCTTGCCGGCGCCGGTCCAGCCGAAACCGGCCCGATAGTTCACCCGTCCGTCGGCGTCGGTGCGCAGGATGGCCAGCGCGTGTTCGACGCCCTTGGCCTTGCCGTCGTGGCCGGCGGAGGGCAGCGTGGCGCGCTTCATCCCGCGCAGTTCGGCCGCCAGGAAGGTGGCGCCGGTGCCGACGCCCTGGCCGTCGATGGTTTCCCACACGCTCATCCAGCCGTCCTTCGGCCGCAAGGCGAGCGTGGCGCCGGGTTTCTGCGTGGCCACGCCGACCGCGACCTCCAGCCCGGCGAGCGGCTTGCCGTCGACGGTGAAGTTCGCGTCGACCTCGTTGAGTTGCTCGCCTAGCTTCAGGCGCACGATGCGCTTTTCGCGAATCTTGCGGCCGTCGATTTCGGGGTAGTCGTAGGCGACCACGAACTCGGCCACCTCGGGCGACGTCCAGATCACATCGGCGTGCCGGTAGGTGTCGGCGGTAACCAGCTTGCCGTCGCGCCACAGTCCCAGGCCGCCGACGCCGCGCGTGTCGCCAACGCCGTAGGCGTCGTAGCCTTCGCCGTGATCCTGGTGATAGCTGACCTTGTCGTGGAGGTCGCCGCGATACCACTTGTCGATCACCGGGTAATCGACTTTCTTGAACCAGGCGTCGATGCCGCTGTCCTCGACCGACGCGCGCAGCGCCGGGCCGTAGATGCGGAAGGCGACGCGGTCGTTTTCCCAGGCCAGGTCGTCGCGGCGCTCGGGCACCAGGCGTGCGTAGGCGCGCGGCGTGCGGTCGGCATCGTAGGCGGCCTGGGCGGCGGCGAGGATCTTCGCGGGCGGGGTCTTGGTCGCCCCGCCCAGCGCGCGCAGGATTTCGCTGCCGGCCAGCAGGAATGCGCCGGTGCCGTACAACTGGGTCGAGTTCTGGTCGAACTTGCCCGGCTTCTCGCCGACCGGTTGCACATAGCCGACCAGGCCGTCCGCCTTGACGGTGCCCATCAGCCCGCGCCAACCGCGCTCCACCGCCGGCCAATACTGCTTCTTCGGCAACAGGCCGCGATTGACGCCCCAGGCCAGGCCGAAGGTGAAGAACGCGCTGCCGCTTTGCTCGCCGCCGGGGATGTGCGCGGCATCCAGCATGCTCGACCGCCACAGTCCGTCGGCCTGCTGCGCGGCGACCACGGGCCCCGTCATCTCCTTGAACAGCTTCTCGTAGAACGGCCGGGTCGGATGGTCGGCCGGCAGGTCTTCCAGCAACAGGGCCAAGCCTGCGTACACCCAACCGTTGCCGCGGCTCCAGAACTGCTTGCGGCCGTTCGGCGCGGTCTTGCCGATGTAAGTGCCGTCGCGCCAGAACAGGCGCTCTTGCGGGTCGTACAGCGAGTCGTAGGTGTAGCGGAACTCGCGGTCGAGCAGATCGAGATACTTCCTGTCGCCGGTGGCGCGATACAGCTTGGCCAGCACCGGCGGGCCCATGTACAGCGAGTCGCACCAGGTCCAGCGGTCGGTGCGGGCAATGCCGGGAGTGGCCGGCGTGTTGCGGAAATCCAGCGCCTCGGTCACCGGATGGGCCAGGATGTAGTCGAAGGTCTGCTGCAACGGCGCCAGACGTTCCTTGCGCGTGCGGTCCAGCAGATAGAGGTCGAGCCAGGCGTGGCCGACCGCGTGGTCGTCGGCCATGTACGGCCGCCAGCGCGGCGACCAGCCGGACTGGTTGCCGAAGCGCAGCACGGCTTCGGCGAAGCGCGGTTCGTCGGTGGCGAACGCGGCGCGCAGCAGGCCGTCGTATAGCGGCGCGATGATCCAGTCGGTGGTCTCGATGCGGCGCGGATGGGCCAGCTGCCAATCGGCCGAGCGCAGCAGCGCGGCGCGCACCTGCGCGGCGGCCAGCGGGGGCTCCTTCGCCTGCGCCGCAAGCGACGCCGCCATCGCGAGACACAGCGACACCGCCCTCGCCCACTGCCCCAATCGTTTCATGCGCATGTCCTCTCCCGGAAGCTGATTCGAGTCACACAAAGTGCACAACAGATATGTAAATCGAGTTCTCATACTTGAACCGCCCTGACGCGCGAACGCACCAGGATCGGCGCGGATCAGTCCGCTTCCGCGACCTCCACCCGCTGCAACCTCGGCACCAGCAGGTGGATCGCCAGCAACGCCAGCAGGTATGCGCCGCCGGCGATCGCGAACACCCACACGTAGCTGCCGCTCAACTGCAGGATCTGCGCCACGGTCCAGGCGATCAGCATTCCGCCGACCGCGCCGAACATGCCGCCCAGGCCCGCGACCGAGCTGACGGTGTGGCGCGGAAACGCATCGGAAACCAGGGTCAGCAGGTTCGCCGACCAGCCCTGATGCGCCGCCGCCGCGAGCCCGATCAACCCCACCGCGATCCAGATGTCGGTCACCCACGGCGCGAACCAGACCGGCGTGACCGCCAGGGCGCAGACCAGCATCGCGACCTTGCGCCCACGGTCAATCGACGCGCCGCGCTTGATCAGGACCGACGACAGCGCGCCGCCGAAGACGCTGCCGACGCCGGCGGCGACATACACCGCCGCGGTCGGCAGCGACAGGCCCTTGAGGTCCATGTGGAAGGTGCGCGAGAAGAAGTCCGGCAGCCAGAACAGGTACAGCCACCAGATCGGATCGGTGAGGAACTTGCCGAGCGCGAACGCCCAGGTGGCGCGGTAGCGCAGCAGCTCGCGCCAGCGCGCGGGTTTGCGCGCCGCCTCGACCGGCGCCAGCGGGCTGGCCGCGCCGTGGCGCGCGCGCAACCAGACGTGGGTGCCGGCCCAGCACGCGATCCAGACGAAACCCAGCCCGCCGACCACGACGAACGCGGCCTGCCAGCCGAAGCCGGACACGATCAGCGGCACCAGCAGCGGCGTGGCCAACGCGCCGACGGTGGCGCCGGCGTTGAAGATGCCGGTGGCCAGCGCGCGCTCGCTGTCGGGAAACCATTCGGCGACGGTCTTGACCGCAGCCGGAAAATGCGCGGCCTCGCCCAGGCCCAGGCCGAACCGGGCGATCGCGAAACCGTGCACGCCGCGCGCCAGCGCGTGGCCCATCGCCGCCAGGCTCCACAGCGCGACCGCGATCGGAAAGCCCAGGCGCGTGCCGACGCGGTCGAGCGCGCGTCCGGCCAGCAGCAGGCCGATGCCGTAGGACGCCTGGAACGCGAGCACGATGTTGCCGTAGTCGGTCTCGCTCCAGCCCAGTTCCCGCTGCAGCAGCGGCTTGAGCACGCCGATCAGTTGCCGGTCCATGTAGTTGATGGTCGTCGCCGCCAGCAGCAGCGCGCAGATCCACCAACGATGGCGGGCGACGCCGGCCAAGCCGGCGGTCGTTTGCATGGTCACCGAATCCCTCCCCGGTTGGTTCCCATCGACGCCGCGCTCAGCCCGCCAGCGCGCGGCCGGCGGCGACGATGCGCTCGAGTTCGGCCACGTGTTCGGGTTTGGCCTCGACCAGCGGCGCGCGCACCGCACCGGTGTCGATGCCGGACAGGCGCGTCGCCGCCTTCACCAGCGACACCGCGTAACCGGGCACCTTGTCGCGCAGCTCGACCAGCGGCACGTAGAAATTCGCCAGCAACGCCTGCGCGCGGGCGCGGTCGCCGTCCTCCACCGCGCGATAGAACGCGTTGGCGATCTCCGGCGCGAAGCAGAACACCGCCGAGGAATACAGGCTCACGCCGATCGCGCGATAGGCCTGCTGGGTCATTTCCGCGGTTGGCAGGCCGTTGAAGAACTGGAACGGCTTGGCGCCGATGGCCGCGCGCACCGCCAGCACGATGCGCTGCATCGCGTCGAGGTTGCCCAGGCCGTCCTTGAAACCGACCACGTTGGGCAGACGCGCGACCCGCACCGCAGTCTGCGGAGTGAACACCGCGTTGTTGCGCTGGTAGACGATGACCGACAGCGGCGTCGACGCCGCCACCTGCTCGACGTAATCGGCGATGCCCTCGGGCGGGCAAGTGACCAGGTACGGCGGCAACAGCAGCAGGCCGTCGGCGCCGGCGCGCCGCGCCGCGGCGGCGAACTGCCGCGCCTGCGCCAGCGCGCCGCCGCAGCCGGCGAACACCGGTACGCGGCCGCGGACGACTTCCACCGCGGTGCGCACGGCCAGCTCGTATTCGCCGCATTCCAGCGCATGGAACTCGCCGGTGCCGCAGGCGACGAACACGCCGCCCGCGCCGGCGGCGACGCCGCGCTCGATGTGTTCGGCCAGGGCGGCGGCGTTGACCTCGCCGTCGGCGGCGAACGGCGTGACCGGGAAGAACAGCACGCCGTTAAGCAGATCGGCGCCGTCGGTGGCCTGCGGCACGGCGCCGGCGGTCGTGTGTGGGCTTGAGAAGTTCATATATATGAAATAAGATCGAGGACATGAACCTAGTCTAGCCGCCAAAACCTGTCAAGTTGTTCTCCACGCAACCTCAGGCCCTCGCCCCCATGAACGCCTCAGCCAAGGAAAAAACCGCACCGGCCGCGGTCAAGTCCGCCGACCGCACCGTGATGCTGCTGGAAGTGCTGGCCGCAAGCCCGCACGCGATGACGCTGACCGAACTGCAGCAAGCACTCGGTGTGCCTAAATCGAGCCTCTACATGCTGCTGCAGACACTCGTCGCACGCGGCTGGCTCAGCTGCGACCTGCGCCTGGGCACCTACGGCATCGGCGTGCGCGCCCTGCTCGTGGGCACCTCCTATCTCGACCAGGACCCGGTCGTGCAGGCCGCCGCCCAGGTCATCAGCGAACTGCGCGTGCGCATCAACGAAACCGTGCACCTGGCGCGGCTCGACGGCGGCGACGTGGTCTACCTGGCCAGCCGCGAATCGCAACACCACCTGCGGGTGATCTCGCGCGTCGGCCGGCGTGTGCCGGCATACGCGACCTCGCTCGGCAAGGCGCTGCTCGCCGCGCGCAGCGACGCCGAAGTCGACGCGCTGCTGCCGGCGAAATTCGTCGCGCTCACCGAGAACACCGTGCGCGACCGCCGCGCCCTGCACCGCCAGCTCGCCGAGGTGCGCGCGCGCGGCTACGCGTTCGAACGCGAGGAGAACACCCCGGGCCTGTGTTGCTTCGCGGTCGCTTTGCCGCACGGCCTGATCGCGCAGGACGCGATCAGTTGCTCGGTGCCGCTGGCGCGGCTCGACCCGGAGCACGAGCGGCAGGTGCTCGACGGCCTGTTCGACGCGGCGCGCGCGATCGGCGCCGGCGCGCGGCGCGGCATTTAGGCGCGGCATCTAGGCGCCGCGCCCGGCCGCCGCGTCCTTCCATCCGCCGGCGCCGCGCCCGGCCCTACCCAAGGAAAACGCTCGACGATGAAACCGCAACGCATTCTGATCACCGGCGCCGCCGGCGGCATGGGCCGGCTGCTGCGGCCGCGCCTGGCCAGGCCCGGGCGCGTGCTGCGCCTGCTCGACATCGCCCCGATCGATCCGGGCGACGACGGCGCCGAGATCGTGCGCGCCTCGATTACCGACGCCGATGCGATGCAGGCCGCCTGCCGCGACGTCGACGTGCTGCTGCACCTGGGCGGCCTGAGCACCGAGCATGCCTGGGCGCAGATCCTCGAGATCAACATCCACGGCAGCTACGTCGCCCTCGACGCCGCGCGCCGCGCCGGCGTCGCGCGCGCGGTGCTGGCCAGTTCCAACCACGCCATCGGCTACCTGCGCCCGGGCGACGGCGACATCGACGCGGCCGCGTTCCCGCGTCCGGACACCCACTACGGCGTCAGCAAGGTCGCGCTGGAAGCGCTCGGCAGCCTGTACGCCGACCGCTACGGCATGGGCGTGGTCGCGGTGCGCATCGGCTCGTGTTTCGAGCGGCCCAAGGACGCGCGCATGCTGCGCACCTGGCTCTCGCCCGACGACGGCGCGCGCCTGTTCGAAGCCTGTTTCGCCGCGCCGGCGCCGGGTTTCCGCGTGGTCTGGGGCGCCTCCGACAACACCCGCCATTGGGTCTCGCTGGAGCCGGCGCGCGCGCTGGGCTACGCGCCGCAGGACGATTCGGAGCGTTTCGCCGCCGACATCGACGCCCAGGGCGAACCTGACCCGGACGGTTTCCTGATGTCCTACCTGGGCGGCGCCTGGTGCGGTCCCGACTGGAATACCGCCGAAAAAGAGGATGCTGCGCGATGAGTATCCAAGGATTCGATCCGCGCAGCGGCGCCGCCGCCGGCCAGCCGATCGCCGAAACCGCCGCGGCGCAGGTCGACGCGGCCTGCGCCCGCGCGCATCGCGCGTTCGCCCCGTGGTCGCGCCTGCCGGCGGCGAAGCGTGCGGCGGTGCTGGAGACCGTGGCCGAGGCGATCGACGCGAGCGCGGGGGAACTGGTCGCGCTCGCCGACCACGAAACCGCCTTGGGCGCGCCGCGCTTGAACGGCGAGATCAAGCGCACCAGCAACCAACTGCGCCTGTTCGCGCAGGCCTTGCGCGAAGGCAGCTACCTGGAGGCTACGCTCGACCGCGCCGACGCCGACAGCGTGCCGCCGCGCCCCGAGCTGCGCCGCATGCTGCAGCCGATCGGGCCGGTCGCGGTGTTCGCGGCGAGCAATTTCCCGTTCGCGTTCTCCATCGCCGGCGGCGACACCGCCTCGGCCCTGGCCGCCGGTTGCAGCGTCGTGGTCAAGGCGCACGAAGCCCATCCGCACACCGCGCAGGCGACCGCGCGCGTGGTCGCCGACGCGCTCGCCCGCGCCGGCGCGCCGGACGGCGTCTTCGGCCTCGTCCACGGCCTCGCCGCGGGCGCCCAGCTGGTCCGCCATCCGGCGATCAAGGCCGCCGGCTTCACCGGCTCTACCCGCGGCGGACGCGCCTTGTTCGACCTGGCCAACGCACGGCCCGACCCGATTCCGTTCTACGGCGAACTCGGCAGCGTCAACCCGGTGCTGATCCTGCCGGGCGCGGCGGCCGAGCGCGGCGAGGAGATCGCGCGCGGGTTCGCCGCATCGCTGACCCTCGGCGTCGGCCAGTTCTGCACCAATCCCGGCCTGGTGTTCGCGCCGGAGGGGCTGGTCGACGCGCTCGCCGCCGCGGTGCGGCAAACCGCCGGCGGGGCGATGCTGAGCGCGCGCATCCGCGACGCCTACGCGGCCGGCACCCGCGCGCTGGCCGGCGCGGCCGAGCGCATCGCCGACGGCGACGGCAGCGTAGCGGCCTACGGCGCCGCGCCGCAGTTGTTCCGGGTCGGGCTCGACGCCTTCGCGGCCGAACCGGACAAGTACAGCGAGGAATGCTTCGGCCCGGCCGCGCTGGTGGTGGCGTATTGCGATCCGCAGCGCGCGATCGCCGAGCTGGCGCGCCTGCCCGGCCAGTTGACCGCAAGCGTGCACGCGGCCGACACCGATGCCGGCGCCGCCGCGCAGGCGCGCGACGCGCTGCGCGGCATCGCCGGGCGCATCGTCTACAACGCCTGGCCCACCGGCGTCGCCGTGGCCTGGGGCATGCAGCACGGCGGGCCGTGGCCGGCGACGACCAATCCGCTGCACACGTCGGTCGGCATGACTGCGCTGCGGCGCTGGCTGGTGCCGGTGACGTTCCAGGGCTGGCCCGAAGCGCTGCTGCCGGACGAGTTGAAAGCGGCCAATCCGCTGGGCCTGCCGCGGCGCAGCGACGGCGCGCTGGCGCTGGATTGAGGCGGGACCGCGCGGCGGCGCGGCCGGTCCGGGCCGCCTTCCGGGCGGGCCGCCGCTGGATTCGCGCGCAGTCGCTGCGGCGCGCGCAAAAGCCGACTCGCATCACGCCATTTGGCGGCAACTGCCCCTGCGCGGCCGCAACGGCCCCATGCCCGGGCCGTTCCGGGCGAGAATGCGGCACCGTCCTCATTCCGGGCCGGCCGCTGCGCTCGCGTTTCGCGCGGATCCGGCGCCGGCTCGCACCGGAGCGCCTCTTTCCCCCGATGAACGCCCCCGCCGCCGCCGCCGCCGCCATCGACGCGATCTTTCCCGCCGCACCCCCGCCGCCGCCGCGTTTCGCCCTGATCGCCGGCGAAGCCTCCGGCGACCTGCTCGGCGCCGGGCTGATCGAGGAACTGCGCCGGCGCCATCCGGGCGCGGAGTTCGTCGGCATCGGAGGCGAGCAGATGCGCGCGGCCGGCATGGACACCTGGTTCGACGCCGGCGAGTTGGCGGTGATGGGTCTGGTGGAGGTGCTCAAGCACTTGCCGCGGCTGCTGCGCCTGCGCCGCGACGTGCGCCAGCGCATCCTCGACTGGAAGCCCGACGCCTTCATCGGCATCGACGCGCCCGACTTCAATCTCGGCGTGGAGCGCTGGCTCAAGCAGCGCGGCGTGCGCACCGCGCACTATGTCAGCCCGTCGGTGTGGGCGTGGCGGCGCAAGCGCGCGCAGAAGATCGGGCTCAGCGCCGACCGGGTGCTGTGCCTGTTCCCGATGGAGCCGCCGATCTATGCCGAATACGGCGTGGACGCGCGTTTCGTCGGCCATCCGCTCGCCGACGAAATGCCGATCCAGCCCGACCGCGACGGCGCGCGCATGACTCTGGGCCTGGACGACGAGGCGCCGATCCTGGCGATGCTGCCGGGTTCGCGCGTGGGCGAGATCGAAACCCTGGCCGCCGATTTCATCGCCTGCGCCGCGCTGCTGCTGGCGGCCGAGCCGCGCCTGGGCATCGTCGCGCCGATGGCCAGCGCGCGCGCGCGGGCCGCGTTCGAGCGCATCCTCGCCGCGCATGCCGACGGCGAACGCGTGCGCCGCGCGCTGCGCATCGTCGACCGCGGCGCGCGCACGGTGATGGTCGCCAGCGACGCGGTGCTGCTGGCCTCGGGCACCGCGACGCTCGAAGCGATGCTGGCCAAGCGGCCGATGGTGGTGGCCTACAAGGTCTCGCCGCTGACCTACACCCTGGTCAAGCGCCTGGGCATGCTCAAGGTCGATCACTACGCGCTGCCGAACGTGCTGGCCGGCGAGGCCGTGGTGCCGGAGCTGATGCAGCACGACTGCACGCCGGAAAATCTCGCCGGCGCGACCCTGCGCTGGCTGCGCGATCCGGCCGCGAGCGCGGCGCTGCTGCCGAAGTTCCAGCGCATCCACCTGGAACTCAAGCGCGACGCCTCGGCGCGCGCGGCCGACGCGATCGTCGAGCTGATCGGCGAAGGCGCGGGTGCGGACGCGGAACCGCCCCTGGTTCCGTGATTTAAACTCCAGGAACGAGTTAAAGAGGAACGAGGAACGAGTCGCGGCGACCGGCCGCCCTCGCCGCCCCGCCAACTTCGACTCGTTCCTCGTTCCTCTTCGCTCGTCCCTCTTCACTCGTTCCCGGCCCTTGGACATTCCCACCGCCACCGCCCCCGCCCCCACCCGCCGCGCCCGCCGCCTCATCGCCGGCGTCGACGAAGCCGGCCGCGGCCCGCTCGCCGGGCCGGTCGCGGTGGCTGCGGTGATCCTGCATCCGCGCCGCCGCATCGACGGCCTGGACGATTCCAAGAAGCTCAGCGAAACCAGGCGCGAAGCGCTGTTCCCGCTGATCCAGGAACGCGCGCTGGCGTGGCGGATCGAGTTCGTCGAGGTCGAGGAAATCGACCGCATCAACATCTTCCAGGCGACCATGGCCGGCATGCGCCGCGCGCTGCTGGCGCTGGCGCCGCAGGCCGATCTGGCGCGCGTGGACGGCAACCATCTGCCCAAGGGCCTGCCCTGCCGCGGCGAGGCGCTGATCGGCGGCGACGCGCTGGAACCGTCGATCATGGCCGCCTCGATCCTGGCCAAGGTCGCGCGCGACCGCTTGATGCTGCAATTGCACGACGCGTGGCCGCAGTACGGTTTCGACCGCCACAAGGGCTATTCCACCGCCGCGCACCTGGACGCGCTGCGCGCGCACGGGCCGTGCCCGCAGCACCGGCGCAGCTTCGCGCCGGTGCGGATCGAGGCCGAGCAGCGCTCGCTGTTCTGAGGCGGATGCGCGGGCGCCCAGGCGCGATGCTGCGGTTCTTGTGGGAAGGCCTTGAGGCCGATGCTGCAGTTCTGCGGGAGGGCCTTGAGGCCTGAGGCCAGTGCTGTTGTGGGAGGGCCTTCAGGCCCGATGCTCTTCTCTCGGGTCGCAGCCATCTGAAACAAGAGCTTCGGGCTTGAAGGCCCTCCCACAAAGCCTGAACGCCCAGGCGTGCCACAGGTCACAACGACTTCAGACCCGCGCGCGCAGACTGCGTCCAGGCGCATCGTTGGCCACAGTCCCAACGCACCGGTCCGCGTCGTCATCCGGCCCGCGACGCGGCCCTCCCCGCCCCCAAGACGGGCCGGACGCGAGGTGTTTCATGCGCATGCCTCACCCCACCCCGACCGCCGAGCCGCTGCCGTTCGAGCGCGCCCCGCCGCCGCACTGCGTGCAGCCTTATGAGCCCGCGATGGCGCTGCGCCCGGCGGCGATCGCCGCGTTCGACGCGCTGGTCCACGAACTGCATCCCGACGCCGCCCGGGTCGACGCCGACCGCCTGCAGCGCCTGGCGCAGTGGCTGGCGCAGCTGCCGCCGGCCGACGCGCGGCGCGCGATCGACACCCGCCTGCAATGCCTGCAGGATCTGCGCGCGCTGGCCGTCGACCCGGCCTGGGATTGCGACCCGGCGCTGCGCCGGCGCCTGGAGCGGCTGTTCGCCTACATCGACCAGGACGAGGATCTGATCCCCGACCGGGTGCCGCTGCTGGGCCTGCTCGACGACGTGCTGCTGATCGAACTGGCCTGGCCGGCGTTCGCGGCCGAGGCGGAGGACTACCGCGACTTCTGCGCCTACCGCCAGCGCGAACACCCCAGCGGCGACGCCGGCGCGCAGCGCGCCGCCTGGGTCCGCGACCGTTTGGCTGAGCTGGCCCTGCTGCAGCACCACGCCCGCGTCAGCGACAGCCATTACGCCAACGGCCGCACGCCGGAGCCGGTGTTTCGGGTGACCTGAGCGTGGTTGCGGGGAGGCGATGAGGAGTCGGGGGTGTCGCTGGCGCGGCGCCTCGGCCGAAGCTGCTCGCGTGGCGCCTCGCCGGGTGGGCGCGCCGGCGGGTTCGGTTGCGCCGTGGTTCGGATTGGCGCGGTCGCGGCTTGCGCCGCTCCTACAGGGCGAGTCTGTTGCAGGCGAAGCTACCTGTAGGAGCGGCGCGAGCCGCGACGCGGCCAATGGTTTGCCGAGGAAATGCGAAGCCACGGCGCCCCACCGGATCTCGTATCCCCGCTCCCCGCGACGCTCCGCGCACAGGCGTAGCCGTCCGCGCAGCGCCGACACCGCAACGGCCCAAAATCGCACAACCTCGCCGCCAGCCGCGCCGCCGGCCGCGTCGCCAGCAACTCGCCGCCCACGTCCCGTCGCCCCCCGGGCGCCCTCGATCCGCTGTCAAGCCTTGCCCCACGCCGCCGGGCTGATACCCTGCAATCCGGCACTTTCCCCGCCGTGCCGATGCCGTTCCGGGCTCGCGCCATCAAGGCGCGCGGCTCCCGGCACGCTCTCCCGGCACGGCCGCACAATCGGTACGCATGTCCGCTCCTTTCGTTCATCTCCACCTGCACAGCGAGTACTCGCTGGCCGATTCGACCCTCCGCATCGGCGAGCTGGTCAAGCGTTGCGTCGCCCTCGGCCAGCCGGCCGTGGCCCTGACCGACCTCGACAACATCTTCGCCGCGGTCAAGTTCTACAAAGCCTGCGAAGGCGCGGGCATCAAGCCGATCATCGGCGCCGACGTGCACCTGGCCGACGGCAACGAATCGGCCTCGCGCCTGACCCTGCTGTGCCGCGACCGCAGCGGCTACCTGAGCCTGTCGCGCCTGCTCAGCCGCGCCTGGATGGAAGGCCACCGCACCGAAGGCGTGGTGCTGCGGCCGGAATGGCTGCGCGAGGACAACGACGGCCTGTTCGCGCTCGCCGGCCGCAACAGCCTGGCCGCGCGCCTGGCCGCGAGCAACCGCGAAGAGCTCGCCCACGCCTGGCTGGTCGACTGGCAAGGCGTGTTCGGCGACCGCCTGCATCTGGAACTGACCCGCACCCAGCGCGACGGCGAAGACGTCTTCAACGCCTTCGCCTTGCAGGCCGCGAGCAAGCGCGGCCTGCCGGTGGTGGCCAGCAACGACGCGCGCTTCCTCGATCGCGACGGTTTCGAAGCGCACGAAGCGCGCGTGTGCATCGCCTCCGGCCGCGTGCTCGACGACCCCAAGCGCCCGCGCGAGTACAGCGAAGAGCAATACCTCAAGACCGGCGAGGAAATGGCCGCGCTGTTCGCCGACGTGCCCGACGCGATCGACAACGCGCTCGCGCTGGCCACGCGCTGCAACGTCGAGCTCAAGCTGGGCGAGTACGCGCTGCCGGCGTTCCCCACGCCGAGCGAACACACCATCGAATCGTGGCTGCGCAGCCAGTCGCGCGAAGGCCTGGCCAAGCGCCTGGAGAAGAACCCGCTCGCCCCCGGCAAGACCCGCGAGGAATACGACCAGCGCCTGGAAACCGAGCTGGACGTCATCATCAAGATGGGCTTCCCCGGCTACTTCCTGATCGTGGCGGACTTCATCAACTGGGCCAAGGACCATGAGATCCCGGTCGGCCCGGGCCGCGGCTCGGGCGCAGGCTCCTTGGTGGCCTGGGCGCTGGGCATCACCGACCTGGACCCGCTGCCGTACGACCTGCTGTTCGAGCGCTTCCTCAACCCCGAACGCGTGTCGATGCCCGACTTCGACATCGACTTCTGCATGGACCGCCGCGACGAGGTCATCGACTACGTCGCGCGCAAGTACGGCCGCGACCGCGTCTCGCAGATCATCACCTACGGCACCATGGCGGCGAAGGCGGTGGTGCGCGACGCCGGCCGCGTGCTCGGCCATCCGTACGGCTTCGTCGACGGCATCGCCAAGCTGATCCCGATGACCCTGGGCATCTCGCTCGACGACGCGCTGGGCGAATCCGAAGCGGCGGCGAAGAATCCGGAGCTGGCCTCGGCCGACCTGATCCAGCGCTACCGCAACGAAGACGACGTGCGCGACCTGCTCGACCTGGCGCGCAGCCTGGAAGACCTGACCCGCAACGCCGGCAAGCACGCCGGCGGCGTGGTGATCGCGCCGAGCCCGCTGTCGGACTTCTGCCCGCTGTTCGCCGAACACGACGGCGAAGGCCGCGGCCGCAATCCGGTGACCCAGTTCGACAAGGACGACGTCGAAGCCGTCGGCCTGGTCAAGTTCGACTTCCTCGGCCTGCGCACGCTGACGATCATCGATTGGGCGGTGCGCGCGATCAACAAGCGCCGCGCCAAGGAAGGGCAGCCGCCGCTCGACATCAACGCGCTGGAGCTGACCGACAAGCCCACCTACGAGCTGTTCGCGCGCGGCGACACCGTCGCGGTGTTCCAGTTCGAATCGCGCGGCATGCGCGAACTGCTCAAGCGCGCCAAGCCCGACACCTTCGAAGACATCATCGCGCTGGCCGCGCTGTTCCGTCCCGGCCCGCTGGGCTCGGGGATGGACAAGGACTGGGTCGACCGCAAGCACGGCAACGCCGAGGTCACCTATCCGCACGAGTCGCTGGAACCGGTGCTGGCGCCGACTTACGGCGTCATCGTCTACCAGGAACAGGTGATGCAGATCGCCCAGGTCCTGGCCGGCTACACCCTCGGCGGCGCCGACATGCTGCGCCGCGCGATGGGCAAGAAAAAGCCGGAGGAAATGGCCAAGGAGCGGGCCAAGTTCGAAGCCGGCTGCGCCGAGCGCAACATCCCGGCCAAGCAGGCCAGCCCGATCTTCGACTTGATGGAGAAGTTCGCCGAGTACGGCTTCAACAAGTCGCACTCGGCCGCCTACGCGCTGGTGGCGTACCAGACCGGCTGGCTCAAGCGCCATTACGGCGCCGAGTTCATGGCCGCGACCTGCTCGTCGGACATGGACAACACCGACAAGGTGGTCAACTTCCTCGACGAAGCGCGGGTGATGGGCATCACCGTGCTGCCGCCGCACGTCAACGAATCGGAGTACATGTTCGAGGCGATCGACGCCAACACCATCCGCTACGGCATCGGCGCGGTGAAGGGCGTCGGCCGCGGCGTGTGCGAGTCGATCGTCGAGGCGCGCCGCGCCGGGCCGTTCGTCGACCTGCTGGATTTCTGCAAGCGCGTGGACAGCGGCAAGCTCAACCGCCGCGCGCTGGAAGCGCTGACCCACGCCGGCGCGCTCGACGGCCTGGGCAAGAATCGCGCGAGCCTGATGCTGCAGCTGCCCGAGGTGCTCAAGGCCACCGACCAGATGGCCAAGGAGCGCGCCGCGGGCCAGGTCTCGCTGTTCGGCGGCTTCGAAGCCGCCGCGCCGGCGCTGCACCTGGACCTCAGCGAAACCAACGAATGGCCGCTCGCGCAGATCCTGCAAGGCGAGCGCGAAACCCTCGGCCACTACCTCAGCGGCCATCCCTTCGATCCGTATCGCGAAGAGCTGCGTTCGCTGGTCGGCACCGACCTGGGCGAGCTCGAAGGCATCTGGGAAAAGCGCCCGGAAAGCGCGCGCAGCGGCTGGCGCCCGGAGCTGGAAGTGATCGTCGCCGGGCAAGTGGTCGGCCTGCGCAAGAAGGGCGACAGCCAGATGTTCGTGCAGATCGAGGACGGCCGCGGCCGCCTGGAGTGCGCGTTCTTCTCCGAGACCTACAGCGAGTTCGCCTCGATGCTCGCGCGCGACCGCCTGCTGGTGATCCAGGGCGGCCTGCGCGAGGACGCCTTCAGCGGCGGCTTCGCCCTGCGCGCGGCGCGCTGCTGGGACTACAACGCGGTCTGCGCCAGGCACGCCCAGCGCCTGGCCCTGCGCCTGGACCTGCGCGTGCCCGGCGCCTGGCAGCGGGTCGACGCCCTGCTGGCCAAGCAGCGCCCCGGCCCGACCCCTATCCGCCTGGACCTGCTGCGCGACGGCGCGGCCGGCATGCTCGACCTCAACGGCCCGCAATCGGTGCGCATCGACGCCGAACTGGCCGGCCTGCTGCGCGCCCAGCCGGGGGTCAAGGCGGTCAAGGTGACGCTGTCCAAGCCGTGGGCGCGATCTGGGGGCGATTGAGCAGGAACGAGTGGAGAGAAACGAGGAACGAGTCGTCGGACCGGCTCGTTCCAGGCTCTCCACGCCATCGCACCCGCCTTGGAGAAACCGAGCAACGAGTACACCCTCACCCGTGTCGCTCGTTCCTCGTTCCTCCTCACTCGTTCCTCAATTTCCGTACCCACCCCATGCCTATCGGTACGGTCGCGCCGCCTGAGCTAGACTGTGCCCTTCCTCGGCCCATGGCCCACGCATGAACCCGAACTACCTCGACTTCGAGCAGCCCATCGCCGACCTGGAAGCCAAGATCCAGGAGCTGCGCCACGCCAGCAGCGGCCCGGCGGTCGACATCGACGCCGAAATCCACGCCCTGCAGGACAAGCTGCGCCTGCGCACCGCGCAGATCTTCCGCGACCTGTCCTCGTGGCAGATCTCCCAGCTCGCCCGCCACCCGGCCCGGCCGTACACGCTGGACTACGTGCGGGTGATCTGCGACGAGTTCCAGGAACTGGCCGGCGACCGCGCCTTCGCCGACGACAACGCCATCGTCGGCGGCCTGGCCCGCATCGCCGGGCGCAGCGTGGTCGTGGTCGGCCACCAGAAGGGCCGCGACACCAAGAGCAAGATCAAGCGCAACTTCGGCATGCCGCGCCCGGAGGGCTACCGCAAGGCGCTGCGGCTGATGAAGCTGGCCGAGCGTTTCGGCCTGCCGCTGCTGACCTTCATCGACACCGCCGGCGCCTGGCCGGGCATCGACGCGGAAGAGCGCGGCCAGTCCGAAGCCATCGCCCGCAACCTGATGGAGATGGCCGGGCTCAAGACCCCGGTGATCTGCACCGTGATCGGCGAAGGCGGCTCCGGCGGCGCGCTCGCCATCGGCGTCGGCGACCGCACCTTGATGCTCGAATACAGCACCTACTCGGTGATCACCCCGGAAGGCTGCGCCTCGATCCTGTGGAAGACCGCCGACAAGGCCAAGGACGCGGCCGAACAGCTCGGCCTGACGGCCAAGCGCCTGCACGAGCTGGGCCTGATCGACAAGATCGTGCGCGAGCCGATCGGCGGCGCGCACCGCAACCCCAAGCAGATGGCCACGCGCCTGAAGGCCGTGCTGATCAACGAACTCGACGCGCTGGACGGCGTGCCGATGGACGAACTGCTGCAGCGCCGTTACGAGCGGCTGCGCGGGTACGGCGCGTACGAAGCCGCCTAAGCGCGGCGATACGCGCGGAGCCACGGATGGCGCTCAGCACCTTCTTCAAATGGGCCGGCGGCGGCGTCGCCGTCGTCATCGCCGTGTTGTGCTTGTCGTTGCAGTGCGCGTATTGGTACGGTGCGTCGCTGCTGCCGAAAGACTTGCCGCAACCGCGGCGCGCGTACCCCACGACAGCGCGCGTGGCGTTGTGGCGGATGTTCGGCGGCGGCGATACCCCGTTGTCGGTTCGCAAGCTCACGATTTTCAGCTATGCCGGCCTCGGCCTGGAATTCGGGTCACAGGCGATGATGACGAGCTGGATGGATCGCTATGCGCCGCTGCCGTCCCTGCCGGCGGATATGCAACTGTTGGATGTTGCCGCCGGCTCCTTGCATCACCAAATCGAACAAGAGCGCTCGGCAACCGAGGCCAAGGGCGCAGTCAGTAGCGGCAATGCCGAAGCGCTGCGGCAGATCGGTTACGACCATCATCTCAAGGAAGTAGCCGCCTACATCCGCGTCAGCCGCGAACGGTCCGCCGAGAGCATGGCCGATTTCGTGCTGGAGCATGGCAATTACGGCCGCGGCAGCGAAGGGCTCGACCAAGCCGCGCGCGTCTACTTCGGTGCCGACGTCGACGCACTGACCGACGACGAACTGCTTGCGCTGGCGACGTTGCGCTTTCAGATCGGGAGCATGGACCCGTATTGTCAGCCGGAGCAATTCCGCGAGCGCTACGTCGAGTTGATCCGGCACTCCGCCGCCTCCGGCCTCCCACGCGCGAGCGATCTGTCGCTGCCGCGCCTGAAGCCCACCGAGTGCAGCGAACCGCAATGACACCCCACGCGCGCGCATCGACCGCTCGCGGCGGCGATCTGGCGTCCGCGCAGACGATGCCGGCGCGGATGCGCGCGGGAACCTGCGCGCATGGCGAAGCCGCGAACTGAGCGAAAGGTCCGATGCTTCCGATCCTTCGATCGTAGCCGGCGGGCCTGCGCCCGCCGGCCCCATCGCTGCCTCAGTGCTCCAACACGCTGACGCTGGTGTTGTAGACCGAATCGGCCGTCCACGGCGAGCGATTGCCCACGCCCAGCGTGAACTGCAAGGTCTTGCCGCGGATGTCGCCGAGGTCGAAATAGCGCATCGGCACCAGCGCGCCCGGGCACCAGCTGCGCGGATTGGTCGTGTTGTTGTTGCGGAAGATCCCCGGATTGCCGCGCGGGCTGTACTGCTCGTAGGTCGCGCAATCGATCTTGGTGCTGAAGGTCGCGATCTGCGCGCCGTTGAACTTCACGCTGACGTTGGTGTTGGTGTACTCCTGCCCGCCGGAGGACGCGCCGTAACCGGCGATGCTGACCGCTAGCGTGGCGATGCCGAGGTTGGCCGTGTGCGCGACGGTGCCGGTCGCGATCGTGTCGGTCTTCTCGGGCGAACGCGACAGCAGGCTCAGCACGTCCGGGTCGGCGCCGGCGCTAAGCGGCTTGCGCGAGACCAGCGCCAGCGAATACTTGAACCCGACCTCGGCGATGGCCGGATCGGTGACGCCGTGGTTCTGGCAGGCGTCGTCGCCGTACTGCGGATTGGAGCCGCCGCTGATGCCGACCCAGATGTCGCGGTCCGGATTGGCCAGCGCCGCCGCGTACGGATCCATCGGCGCGTCGGGATACACGCGCGTGGCCTTGGCGCCCTGCCACATGTCGCTGAACGGCGAAATGAAATCGGTGAAGGTGACCCGCGGCGTGTCCACCGTCGGCGTCTGTCCCTTCGGCAGGCTGATGAAGAACGCGGAGGCGAAACGGTCGTAGGGATCGCACTGGGCGTGATAGGTGATGCGCAGCGCGACGTCGTCGCCGATCTTGGCCTTGTCCGCATCGCTGAGCTTACGCGCGAACTCGGTGCCGCGCTTCCACATCAGCAGGCCCGCCGGCGGCGTGTAGGTGGTCGGCTGGGTGCTGCGGTAGATGCCGAACTGCGGGACTTGATCGAGCACCAGCACGACCTTCTCCGGCGCCGGCGCGGTGTCGTGAACCTCGAACTCGTAGATGCGCGCGGCGCTGTCGCTGCCCTGGGTCGGCGTGGTCAGGTTGAGCCGGACGTAGCGCGCGGTGAGCGCGTTGACGCCGTGGGTGGTGACGTTGTCGGTGTTGTTGCTGACGGTCACCGCGGTCGTCCACGCCGATCCGTCGGCCGAGGTCTGGATGTTGAAGTTGCGGGTATTGTACGTCGCCGGCTCGCCGCCGGCGCCGGCGTGCTTGACCACGAAGCCGGCGATGCTCCTGCTCGCGCCCAGATCGACCTGCAACCACTTGCTCGACGCCGACGAACAGAACTTGTCGGCGTTGCCGCCGGAGACGCTGCCGTTGACCGCCTTGGCCGGCGTCTCGTTGGCGTTGCACGCGGCCGAGCCGGTGGCGGGCCGGTTCAAGGCGAGATTGGCCGCCGACGCGGCGCCGCTGAGGCCGAGCGCGACCAGACCCGCCGCGCAGGCGGCCCGTTGCGCTTGCTGCAGACACAGGATCGATCGCATGCTGACTCCCGGGAGCGTAGGGGTGAAGGACGCGCGCAGCGAAAGTGCGCGCTTGCGCAGACAAGGTCCGCTCGTGCAAAAAAAGCGGAAAAATCCAAAAATTCATGCAGGGCGGAGCGTGGTTCGAACCCTGCGGAATCGCGCTTGCGAGCGCAGCGCGATCCCGTTGGCGCATCTTCTCAGGCCCACGCCCCCGCGGCGTCAGCCCCGCCGGCAGGAAAGCGCCGGCGCCGCGTGATGTCTCGCACAGATCAAGACAAAAGCGCGTCGTTCACAAAACCACAAGCGCGCAAGAGCCACGGAACACCCCTGTAGGAGCGACGCAAGTCGCGACCGCGAAAACACCACCACCGCGCAAGCATCGCCGCAGTTGCGCCGCGGCCGCCGCAGCCCGCGCCATTCCCGGAGCCGGCCCCACACGCGAAAACCGAAACGCGCACAAGGAAAACGCCGGACCCGAAGGCCCGGCGTTCGCATTCCCGACATCGTCGTGCGCCGCCCGGTTCAAGGCGCTGCGATCAACTCCAGGCGCGCTGATACTGATCCGGCACGTGGGTGGTCGCGCCCAGCTCGCGCGCGGCGCGATGGGGGAAGTACGGATCGCGCAGCAGCTCGCGCGCCAGCAGCACCACATCGGCCTCGCCTTGCGCGACGATGCTTTCGGCCTGCGCCGCGCGGGTGATCAGCCCGACCGCGCCGGTGGCGATGCCGGCCTCGCGGCGGATGCGCGCGGAGAACGGCACCTGATAGCCCGGCTCGTCGCCGGGAATGCGCGCGTTCGGCACCAGTCCGCCGCTGGACACGTCGATCAGGTCGACGCCCAGCTCCTTGACCATGCGCGCCAGCGCTACGCTCTGCTCGATGTCCCAACCGCCTTCGGCCCAATCGGTGGCGGAGATGCGCAGCCACAGCGGCAAGCGCTCCGGCCACACCTCGCGCACCGCCGCCAGCACTTCGCGCAGCAGGCGGGTGCGGTTGTCGAAACTGCCGCCGTAACGATCCTCACGCCGGTTCGACAGCGGCGACAGGAACTGGTGCAGCAGATAGCCGTGCGCGGCGTGGATCTCGACCAACTGGAAACACGAATCCAGCGCGCGCTGCGCGGCCGCGGCGAAATCGTCGACGACCGTGCGGATCTCGATCGGCTGCAGCTCGCGCGGTTGCGGCGCGCCGTCGCGGAACGGCAGCGGCGACGGCGCCACCGGCGTCCAGCCGCCGTCTTCGGCGCGCACCGGCTGGCCGCCGAGCCACGGCGCGGCGACGCTGGCCTTGCGCCCGGCATGGGCGAGCTGGACGCCCACCGCGGCCTCGCGCGACCGCAGGAAACAGGTGATGCGGTGCCAGGCTTCGGCCTGAGAGGCGTTCCACAAACCGGTGTCGGCCGCGGAAATGCGGCCCTCCGGCGACACCGCGCAGGCCTCGGTCAGCACCAGCCCGGCGCCGCCGACCGCGCGGCTGCCCAGATGGACGAAATGCCAGTTGTTGGGCAGGCCGTCGCTGGCCGAGTACTGGCACATCGGCGAGACCGCGATGCGGTTGCGCAAGGTCAGCGAGCGTTGCGACAGCGGAGCGAAAAGCCGGGACACGACGGGATTCTCTCGGTAGGGATCTGGGAATCAAGGTATAGGCGGCCTGCGGCCGGGGCAGCATCACGCATGGGTTGCTGCGTCCCGTTGCCGTGGCACCATGCGCGCATGCACGCATCTCATGCCTACGCGATCCCCGCCGCGCTCGCCGCCCTGCCGGCGGCGCCGCTGTGCGTGGGCTACAGCGGCGGCCTGGATTCGAGCGTGCTGCTGCACGCGCTGGCGGCATCGCCGGCGGCGCGCGAACGCGGGCTGCGCGCCTGGCACGTGCACCACGGCCTGCACCCCGACGCCGACGCCTGGGCCGCGCATTGCGCCCAGGTCTGCGCCGGCTATGGCCTGGAACTGACCGTTTCGCGGGTGTCGGTTGCGCGCGACGGCGGCGACGGCCCCGAAGCCGCCGCGCGCGCCGCGCGTCATGCCGCCTTCGCCGCCGGCCTGGGCGCGGGCGAAGTGCTGACGCTGGCGCACCACCGCGACGATCAGGCCGAAACCCTGCTGCTGCGGCTGCTGCGCGGCTCCGGCCCCGACGCCCTGGCGGCGATGCGCGAGTGGCGCGACTGCGGCCGCGGCCGGCTGTGGCGGCCGCTGCTGGCGCTGCCGCGCGCGGCGCTGGAGGCGTACGCGCGCGAACACGCGCTGCGCTGGATCGACGACCCCGGCAACGACGAACAACGCTACGACCGCAATTTCCTTCGCCACCGCGCGCTGCCGCTGCTGCGCGAGCGCTGGCCGCAGGCGCCCGCGGCGCTGGCGCAATCGGCGCGCCTGCAGGAAGAAGCGGCCGAATTGCTCGACGGCGAAGACGCGGCGGCGTTGGCCCAGGTGCGCAGCCTGGACCCGCAGGCGCTCTCGCGCAGCCGCCTGCGCGCGCTGGCGCCGGCGCGGCG
>NZ_LXSD01000574.1:0-509 GCF_017168095.1 Lysobacter enzymogenes
GCCGACTGCGCCCGGGCAGGCCGTGCCGCCGCGGCCCGCCCCGCCGCCGCAGGCGTCGAGCGGCCCGCCGTCCAGCGCGCCGTCGACGTCCTCGACGCCCTCGTCTTCGAACCAGGAGCCCTCCGAAGGACGCCGCCCGCCGCCGGTGCCGCCGCGGCCGCTGTCGATGCAGACCCACCCGTACCAGGATGCCGGCCATCCCAGTCACGATCTCTACGAACAGGCGCGCGACGGCCTGCAGCGGCTGAAGCCGCAGCTTCCGGCCAGCGAACGCACGCTGGCCGCGGCGGCGCTGGCCGATGCCGCTCAAGCCGCGAAGCCGCCGCTGCCGAGCATCGATCACGTCACCGAAGGCCGCGAAGGCCGCCTGTTCGCCGTCAACGGCGGCCTGCACAGCCCGACCGCGCGCCTGGCCTACGCCGATCCGGCGCAGGTGCAGGCGCACGCGCAGGTCGCCGCGGACCACACGGCCGGACGCGGCGCGCCGGCGCAGGGCGCGGCGAATCCCG
>NZ_LXSD01000575.1:0-2866 GCF_017168095.1 Lysobacter enzymogenes
CGGCGCGTCCGCGCCCGCCACCGCCGCGCGCAGCGGCAGCTCCAGGCGCGCGCGCGTGCCCTGCCCTTCGCGGCTGTCCAGGCGCAGGCGCCCGCCCATCAGCTCGACCAGTTGCCGGCAGATCCACAGCCCCAGGCCGGTGCCGCCGAAACGCTGCGGGGTATCGTCCGCGCCCTGGCGGAACGGTTCGAACGCGCGCCGCAACTGGCTCGGGCCCATGCCGATGCCGGTGTCGCCGATTTCGATCTCCAGGCGCTGGCCGCGCACCCGCAGATCCAGCCAGACCCGGCCGCTGCGGGTGAACTTGACCGCGTTGCCGAGCAGGTTCAGCAGCACCTGGCGCAGGCGCATCGCATCGCCGAGCAGCGCCTCGGGCACTGCCGCGTCCACCCGCAGGTCCAGGCGCAGGCCCTGGTTGCGGCAGGCCGCGAGCGCGTGCAGCGCGGCCGCGTCGGCGAGCCGGCGCGGCTGCAGCGGCGCCAGTTCGATCCGCATCCGCCCTTCCTCGATCCGCGACACGTCGAGAATGTCGTCGAGCAAGCCCTGCAAGGCCTGCGACGAGTCGCGCAGGTGGCCCAGCAGCGCCTGCTGGTCCGGGTCCAGCGGCGAGCGCTCCAGCAGTTCCAGCATGCCGATCATGCCGCCCATCGGCGTGCGGATCTCGTGGCTCATCGTCGCCAGGAAGCGCGACTTGGCCCGGGTCGCGGCCTCGGCCTGCTCCTTGGCCCGGGCCAGCGCCTGCGCCTGCAGGTGCACGTCGGTGACATCGACGAAATAACCGGTGTAACCGGCGTCGGCGCGGTCCTCGCCCGGCTGCTGCGGCCGCGGCAGGGCGCTGACCCGCACCCAGCGCCATTGGCCGTCCTCGCCGCGCAGGCGGAAATCGGCGTGCAGCCCGCTCATGGTCCGCGCCGCGGCGGTAATCGCCTTGCGCAAGCCGGGCAGGTCCTGGCCGTGCACGCGCGCGAACAGCGCGCGCGAATCGGCCACCACCCGCTCGGCGCCGAGGCCGAACAGCAACTCCGCGCGGCCGGTCAGATAAGGAAAGCGGATCTGCCCGTTGGCCGCGCGCCGCGCCTTGAACACCACCCCGGGCAGATTGCCGGCGACCTCGCGCAGCTTGCGGTCGGCCGCCTCGCGCCGCTGCGATTCGCGGCGCAGGCGCAGGTAGAACGCGGCGATCAGGTTGATCGCCAGCAGCGCCACCGCCACGATCGCCAGCACCCGGTTCCACGGCAGGCCGTAGCTGTAGCGCGTGGCCACCCAGTGGTCGTGGATGCGCTGGCGCTCGGCTTCCGACAGCGCGTCGAGCTGCTGGTCGATCATGTCGACCAGCGGCGCCAGCCGGCGGTCGGCGGCGAAGGCCAGTTCCAGTTCCAGGCCGGTCGGCGCCAGCGTCAACGCGTCGGAGCGGTAGCGGGTCTGCAGCAGGCGGTCGAGCATCGCCAGGCCGCCGACGTGCGCGTCCACCTGGCCCGCGGACAGCCGTTCCAAGCCTTCGGCGTCGGCGTTCACCACGACCACGCGCGCATCCGGCGCGGCGCGCTGCACGGCCCGCCCGGCCACGCTCAGCAGGGTCACCGAGACGCGCTTGCCGGCGAGCGATTCCAGGCCGACCGCGGCGGCGCTGCGGGCGCGGGTCGCGATCACCAGCGGCGTGCGCTCGAACGGCCGGCTATAGATCCAGTGCCCGCCCGGCAGGCTGCCCAGCGGCACCACCGCCAGTTCGGCGCGATGCCCGGTCAGCGCGACGATCGCGCCGCGCAGGCCGCTGTCGGTGACGTAGCCGAAGTCCAGGCCCAGCCGGTCCTCGACCAGGCGCGCGTAGTCGGCGGCGATGCCGGCGGGCTGGCCGTCGCTGTCGAGGGTCGACAGCGGCGCGTTGTCGTCGGCCAGGGCCAGGCGCAGCCGCGGCAGCCGCGCCAGCCACTCGCGCTGCGCCGCGCTGAGCTCGCGCGAGGCGGCCGGCGCCTGCAGGTCGGCGCGCAGCCATTTGCGCCGCAACGCCTCGACCCGGTGCGGATCGCGCTTGATCTGCGCGTCCAGCCACTTCAGCAGCGGCAGGCGCGTCAGCGGCGCGGCGTACAGCACGCCGAGGTCGTTGCGCTGCATCGACGGCGGCAGCTGCGCGGTCGGCAGCAGTTCCAGGGCCGGATGCGGGTCTTCGCGCAGATACCAATCCAGCACATAGGCGGCGTCGAAGTAGACGTCGGCGCGGCCCTGCGCGACCGCGCGCACCGCGGCGGGCGCGTCGGCCACCGCCACCACCTGGGTCGGCGGGAACCGGTTGCGGTCGCGGGTGTGTTCCAGCAGCGCGGCCGGGATCGCCATGCGCATGCGCTCGAGCGCGTCCTCGCTGAGCAGGCGCGCGTCGTCGCGGCGCTTGAGCGCGTACAGCGACAGGTTCTCGATCGGATCGGTGTAGGCCATGCAGCGGCTGCGCGCGGCGGTCACGCGCAGGTTCATGGCCAGGTCGATGCGGCCTTCGCACAGCGCGCGCACCATCGACTCGCTGTCGCCGATGCCGACGTAGCGCGCGCTCAGGCCGCGCTCGCGCAGGATCTGTTCGAGCAGTTCGACGCTGAAACCGCGCGCGCGGCCGTCGCGATAGTCCTGGAACGGCAGGCTGCCCCAGGTGGCGACGCCGATGCGCAGCGGCGCGGGTTTCGGCGCGGCGGCGTCCTTGTCCGCAGTGGCGGCGTCGCCGGGCGGTGGCGGCGCGGCGGCGGTCGGCGCATCGGAAGGCGACGTATTGGCGACGGTCGCGTTCGCTGCGTCGGCCCGGTCTGCGTCGCGCGCCGGTTCGGCTCGCGCCTCGACCGCGATCGCGGCCGGTGCCTGCGCTGCGGCCTGCGTCCACGCCAAG
>NZ_LXSD01000576.1:0-341 GCF_017168095.1 Lysobacter enzymogenes
CCAGGCTCGCCGACGCCCGGCGGACCGCCGCCGGCGCCGCCGCGCCCGACGTCCACGCCGCGCCGGTCGCGACCTTGCCCAAGGACTTGCCGAAAGCGCCGTTCGCGGTGCGCGCGCTCAACAACCTCAGCTACGGCGCCACCGCGCAGTCGGTGGCCGAGTTCAACGCGCTCGGCAGCACCGGCGCGCAGCGCCTGGCCAACTGGATCGACTGGCAGCTGGACTGGTCGAACATCGACGACAGCGCGCTCGACGCGCGCCTGGCCGCGGCCGGCTACACCACGCTGGGCAAGTCGCTGACGCAGTTGTGGGAAGACCACGTCAAGCCGAACCCGGCCTAC
>NZ_LXSD01000577.1:0-5889 GCF_017168095.1 Lysobacter enzymogenes
CCCGCCGCCAAGCCGGCTGCGACCCCCGCGCCCGCCGCCGCGGCCGCCCCCGCCAAGACCGCGCCGGCGAAAGCCGCGACCGAGCGCTGCCGCGACGCCAAGGGCAAGTTCATCGCCTGCGCGACCAAGAAGGCCGAGACCAAGCATTGCCGCGACGCCAAGGGCAAGTTCACCGCCTGCCCGAAGTAAGCCTCGCGCGCGCGGCCGCCGCGAGCCGGCGGCCGCGTCGCTTGCCGTTTTATCGTCCGCGCGCGCCAGGGTTGTGGGCGGCGTCGCGCGCGCCCGGTGCCTGGTCCAGCCAGTCACCGGGTTTTTTGTCTCTCGACTCTACGGTCGCTTCGTGCAGGAGCGGCGCAAGCCGCGACTGCGCCGATGCAACCACGGCGAAAGCCGTGGCGTAGCGGAACAAGCTGCAATCGCTGCCGTAGCGCAGGCGCGGGAGCTTTCGTCGTTGTTGCGTTGGCGCGGTCGCGGCTTGCGCCGCTCCTACATGAGCAAATCGCGAGGCCAACGAAAAACCCCGGGAAATCCCGGGGTTTTTCGTGTCGACAACGGTTCGGCTTACAGCGCTTCGAACACGCCCGCCGCGCCCATGCCGGTGCCGATGCACATCGTCACCATGCCGTACTTCTGCTTGCGCCGCTGCAGGCCGTGGACGATGGTCGCGGTGCGGATCGCGCCGGTGGCGCCGAGCGGGTGGCCGAGCGCGATCGCGCCGCCGAGCGGGTTGACCTTGGACGGGTCGAGTTCGCTGTCGCGGATCACCGCCAGCGCCTGCGCGGCGAAGGCTTCGTTGAGCTCGATCCAGTCGAGCTGGTCCTTGGTCAGGCCGGCCTGCTTGAGCGCCTTCGGAATCGCCGCGATCGGGCCGATGCCCATCACTTCCGGACGCACGCCGGCGACCGAGAAGCTGACGAAGCGCGCCAGCGGGGTCAGGCCGTAGTCCTTCACCGCCTGGCCCGAGGCCAGCAGGATCGCGGCCGCGCCGTCGCTCATCTGCGAGCTGTTGCCGGCGGTGACGGTGCCGCCGAACTGGCCGTTGCGGAACACTGGCCGCAGCTTGGCCAGGCCTTCGACCGAGGTGTCGGCGCGCGGACCTTCGTCGTTCTCGACCAGCAGCTGGCGCAGCTTGATCGCATTGCTGGACAGGTCCGGCACGTGCGAAATCACGTCGTACGGGGTGATCTCGCGCTTGAACTCGCCGGCCGCCTGCGCCGCCAGCGCCTTCTGATGCGACGCCGCGGCGAACGCATCCTGCTCTTCGCGCGAGACCTTCCACTCCTCGGCGACCTTCTCGGCGGTGATGCCCATGCCGTAGGCGATGGCGACGTGGTCGTCCTTGAACACCGACGGGGAGAGCGCGACCTTGTTGCCCATCATCGGCACCATCGACATCGACTCGGTGCCGCCGGCCAGGACCAGGTCGGCGTTGCCCAGGCGGATCTCGTTGGCCGCCAGCGCCACGGCCTGCAGGCCGGAGGAGCAGAAGCGGTTGACGGTCTGCGCGGCGACGGTGTTCGGCAGGCCGGCCAGCAGCACGCCGATGCGCGCCACGTTCATGCCTTGCTCGCCCTCGGGCATGGCGCAGCCGATGATGGCGTCGTCGATGCGGCTCAGATCGATGCCCGGCGCCTGCGCGACCACGGCCTTGAGCACGTGCGCGAGCATGTCGTCGGGACGGGTGTTGCGGAACACGCCGCGCGGGGCCTTGCCGACCGGGGTGCGGGTGGCGGCGACGATGTAGGCGTCTTGGATTTGCTTGGTCATCTCGATAAGTCCTATGTCGTCGTCGGCTTAGTTGCGCAGCGGCTTGCCGGTCTTGAGCATGTGCGCGATGCGCTCCTGGGTCTTGGGCATCTGCGCCAAGGCGACGAAGTGCTCGCGTTCGAGCTTGAGCAGCCATTCCTCGTCGACCAGCGCGCCGCGGTCGACTTCGCCGCCGCAGATCACGGTGGCGATGCGGGTGGCGATCTCGTAGTCGTGCGGCGAGATGAAGCGGCCTTCGAGCATGTTCACCAGCAGCATCTTGAAGGTGGCGATGCCGACGTCGCCGGCGGCCTGGATGCGGCGCGCCGGCAGCGGCGGACGGTAGCCGGCCTCGGCCAGCCCGCGCGCCTGCGCCTTGGCCGCGTGCAGCAGCTCGAAGCCGTTGAACACGACGATGTCGTCGGCGCGGGCGAGCTTGAGCTCGCGCGCTTCGAACGCGGACGTGGACACCTTGCCCATCGCCACGCTCTCGAACGCGATCTTCAGATGCGCGAACACGTCGCCGCCCGGGCCGGCCGCGTCGGAGGCGCGCACCGCCAGCTCCTTGAGGCCGCCGCCGGCCGGCAGCAGGCCGACGCCGGCCTCGACCAGGCCGATGTAGCTTTCCAGCGAGAACACCGCGCGCGCCGAATGCATCTGGAACTCGCAGCCGCCGCCGAGCGCGAGCCCGCGCACCGCCGCGACCACCGGCACCAGCGAGTACTTGATGCGCTGGCTGGTGGCCTGGAAGTTGGCGACCATCGCCTCGAAGCCCTGGATGTCGCCGGCCTGCAGCAGGCCGAGCGCGCCGGACAGGTCGGCGCCGGCCGAGAACGGCTCCTTCGGCTGCCAGATCACCACGCCCTTGAACTTCTTCTCGGCGATGCCGATCGCTTCCTGGATCCCGTTGAGCACATGGTCGTTGACCGTGTGCATCTTGGTCTTGAAGCTGATCACCGCGATGTCGTCGCCTTCATCGGCCCACAGGCGGATGCCGTCGTTCTCGAACACGGTCTGGCCCTGCGAGAACTTCTCGCCGAGCAGCGCGTCGGGGAAGCGCTGGCGCGCGTAGACCGGGTTGGACGAACGCGGCACCTGGGCGCCGCGGCCCGGGCTGTAGCTGCCCTTGGCGTCGTGCACGCCGTCGCGGCCGTCGAACACCCAGTTCGGCAGCGGCGCGCTGGCCATGGCCTTGCCGGCGACGATGTCCTCGGCGATCCAGTCGGCGACCTGCTTCCAGCCCGCGGCCTGCCAGGTTTCGAACGGGCCCAGCGACCAGCCGTAGCCCCAGCGCATGGCGAAGTCGACGTCGCGCGCGGTGTCGGCGATGGACTCCAGATGGAACGCGCTGTAGTGGAAGGTGTCGCGGAACGCCGCCCACAGGAACTGCGCCTGCGGGTTCTGGCTGGCGCGCAGCGCGGCGAACTTCTTGGCCGGGTCCTTTTCCTTCAGCATCGCCGCGACCTCGGCGTCGAGCTCGCCGGCGGAGACGCGGTAGTCCTGCGCCTTGAGGTCCAGCACCAGGATGTCCTTGCCCTTCTTGGTGTAGAAGCCGGCGCCGGCCTTCTGCCCCAGCGCGCCCTTCTCGACCAGCGCGCTCAGCCACTTCGGCGCCTTGAAATAGGCGTGCCACGGATCCTCGGGCAGGGTGTCGGCCATGGTCTTGATGACGTGGGCCATGGTGTCCAGGCCGACCACGTCGGCGGTGCGGTAGGTCGCCGACTTCGGCCGCCCGATCGCCGGGCCGGTCAGCGCGTCGACGGTGTCGAAGCCCAGGCCGAACTGCTCGGTGTGGTGCATCGCGGCCAGCATCGAGAACACGCCGATGCGGTTGCCGATGAAGTTCGGGGTGTCCTTGGCGATCACCACGCCCTTGCCGAGGGTGGTGGTGAGGAAGGTTTCCAGGCCCTCCAGCACCGCCGCGTCGGTGGTCTTGGCCGGGATCAGCTCGGCCAGGTGCATGTAGCGCGGCGGGTTGAAGAAGTGCACGCCGAGGAAGCGGTGGCGCAGCTCTTCGGGCAGTACTTCGGCGAGCTTGTTGATGCCCAGGCCCGAGGTGTTGGAGGCCAGCACGGCGTGCGCGGGCACGTAGGCGGCGATCTTCTTGTACAGGTCCTGCTTCCAGTCCATGCGCTCGGCGATGGCTTCGATCACCAGGTCGCAGCCGCGCAACTGCTCCAGGCCGGTGTCGTAATTGGCCGCGGTCAGGCGCTCGGCCAGCGACTTGCTGGCCAGCGGCGCCGGGCTGAGCTTGGTCAGATTGGCGATGGCCTTGTCGACGATGCCGTTCGGCGCGCCCTCTTTGGCGGCCAGATCGAACAGCACCGTGTCGACGCCGGCATTGGTCAGGTGCGCGGCGATCTGGGCGCCCATGACGCCGGCCCCGAGGACCGCGGCGCGACGGACTAGCAATTGGTTGGACATCGTCTACAACTCCTTGGAAGGAATAGAGTTTTTATCGAAGCGGGCAGGCAGGCAGCGGGCCCGGGAAAAGCGCGGTGGAGCGAAGCGGAGACTTTCGTGGCGGAGGTGTTCGGCGGCGGGACATGCAAGACCGGGCGCGGCGCGCTCCGGCGGCGCGGCCCCCGCCGGGGCCGGCGCCTGCGCCGCTCAGCTCTTGAAGCCGGCGGCGGCGAAGCGGATCAGTTCGCGCGCGGCGCGTTCACGGTGCGCCTGTTCGGTGACACCGGCGGGACGCTTGATCAGGCCGAAGTCGGCCATCGCATAGGTCAGCGAGCCGGCCAGGAAGTCCAGGCGCCAGTACAGCTCTTCCTTGCTCAGGCCGGGTACCGCGGTGGCGATGGCCTTGGCGAACTCGCGCAGGACGTGGCCGTAGTGGTCGGACAGGAACTTGCGCAGGCTGTCGTTCTTCTCGGCGTAGGCGCGGGCGATCACGCGCACGAAGGCGCCGCCGCCGTTGCGGTCCTGGGCCAGGGCCAGGGCGGGTTCGACGAAGGCGGCCAGGATCGGCTCCAGTTCGCCCGGATGCTCGGCCAGCGCGGCCTTGAGCGCGCTCATGCGCTGGGTGGTCATCTCGTCCATGCGCCGGCGGAACACCTCGTTGACCAGGTTTTCCTTGCTGCCGAAGTGGTAGTTGACCGCGGCGATGTTGACGTCGGCGCGACTGGTGACCTGGCGCAGCGAGGTGCCGGTGAAGCCGAACTGGGCGAACAGTTCCTCGGCGGCGCCGAGGATGCGGTCCTTGGTCGAGAAATGGGCGGTGCTGGACATGCGGTCGGGCGACTCCGGGACGCGGCCTGGGCCGGTGGCAAGGCGGACGTGAATCAAACGCTTGTTTGATGCTAGTCCGGGCGCGGGGCCTCGGTCAATCCGGTGGCGTATGTCGGACCGCCGACGGCGGCGAACGGCAAAGCCGGGCAGGGCGGGAAACGCCCCGTTCGCGCGTCGTCCCCACTCCCGAATCGCCGCGCATGCATGTAGAATTACCGCAGCCATATCGGCTAAACCCGCGTCCCGTCGCGGGTTTTCTGTTATTCTCAGGGCCGACCGCAAGCGGCCCGCCTACCCGGAGAGATTCCATGGCGCTGGAGCGCACCCTGTCCATCATCAAGCCCGACGCCGTCGCCAAGAACGTCATCGGCGAGATCTACACCCGCTTCGAAAAGGCCGGCCTCAAGGTCGTCGCCTCGAAGATGAAGCACCTGTCGAAGCAGGAAGCCGAAGGTTTCTACGCCGTGCACCGCGAGCGTCCGTTCTTCGCCGCGCTGGTCGAGTTCATGATCAGCGGCCCGGTGGTGATCCAGGCGCTGCAGGGCGAGAACGCGGTGCTCAAGCATCGCGAACTGATGGGCGCCACCAACCCGAAGGACGCCGCGCCGGGCACGATCCGCGCCGACTTCGCCGACAGCATCGACGCCAACGCCGTGCACGGTTCGGACAGCCTGGAGAACGCCGCGATCGAAATCGCGTACTTCTTCCCGGCCACCGACGTCTACGCGCGCTGATCCGCTACGCGCTGCCGCGTTCCGCGCCGGTCCGCCGGCGCTGAACCCAGCGAACTACACGAGACCGCAGTGAACGACATTCGCGACAACGCCAACGCCAGTCCCGCCGCCGCCGACGCGCAGGCCGCGGGCGATGCCGCGCGCGTCGACGCGAACGCCGCTGCGGCCGCGGTCGCGG
>NZ_LXSD01000578.1:0-397 GCF_017168095.1 Lysobacter enzymogenes
GGCCCCGGCGCCGCGACCCAACGCCGGCCGCATCGCCCGCGAACCGCGGCCGCAGCCGGCCGCCGCGCCGGCGATCCCCGGCGAGGGCGAAATCACCGTCGCCCAGGGCCAGACCCTGTCCGGCATCGCCGCGCAGATGGGCGGCGCGCAGAGCCTCAACCAGACCATGATCGCGCTGTTGCGGGCCAATCCCGAGGCCTTCGTCGGCGGCAACATCAACCGCCTGCGCGCCGGCGCCGTGCTGCGCCGGCCGGCCGGCGGCGAGATGGCGGCGATCGACCCGCGCGAAGCCAACGAACTGGTGCGCGCGCAGATCCAGCAATGGCGCCAGGCGCCGCAACGCGCGGTGCCGCAGCCGCTGACCGTCGACGCCGACCGCGTCGCCAAGGCGCCGGTC
>NZ_LXSD01000579.1:0-1430 GCF_017168095.1 Lysobacter enzymogenes
GCAGGCGCTGCGCGGCGCGGGCCGGGCCCGGCGGCGCGCTCCCGCGCGACGGTTCGGGGTCGCGCAACGGCCGTGGGCGCGCCTGGAAAAGATTCGGGCCGCCCGAGGGCGGCCCGAATCGGCGCATCGCATTGCATCCGCAGCCGCGCCGCCAGGGCGCCGCGCGGGCTTACTTCACTTCGACGAAGTTGTAGTTCACGCCGGCCGGGGTCACCGCGGCCTTGACGCGCTCGCTGTCGGCGGCGGCGCCGACGAAGATGAACTTCACGCCCTTCATGGTGTTCGGGTCGACCTTGGAGAACGAGGCCACGGCCAGATCGGCGGACTTGGCCGAATCCGGCGAGCCGAACGCCACCAGGTTGCCTTCCAGCACGCCGCGGCTCATGTCGGTCTGGGCCTTTTCCAGCATGCGCTCGTAGTCGCCCTGGAAGGTCGGCGCGTCGGGCGCCGGCAGGGTGTAGACGTAGGTGCTGCCGCTGACGCCGTCGAGGTTGCGCTTGATCACGTCGGTCAGATACGCGTTCCAGGCGTTCTCGTCGCTGGTCTTGGGCGCCGACAGCGGCGCGGCCTCGGCGGCGACCTCCTTCTTCTCCTCTTTCTTGCACGCGGCGACGAACGGCAGCGCCAGGCAGGCGATCAACATCAGGCGGGAGGAAGTCTTCATCGTTAGGCCCCTTGGGTATCGGTTCGGGTGTGGCGTTGTGGAAAGGATCGGACGGAGCGGCCTGCGCTCGGCAGGCGCGCGGTCAGGACTTGCTGCGCTGCCACTCGGCCTGCAGCGCTTGCGCCACCGCCGGCGGCACGAAGCCGGAAACGTCGCCGCCCAGGCGCGCGATTTCGCGCACCAGCGACGAGGAAATGAAGCCGTACTGCTCGGCCGGGGTCAGGAACAAGGTCTCGACGTCGGGAATCAGGTGGCGGTTCATGCTCGCCAGCTGGAACTCGTATTCGAAGTCCGACACCGCGCGCAGGCCGCGCAGCAGCACGCCGCCGCCGACTTCGGCGACGAAGTGGGCGAGCAGGCTGTTGAAGCCGCGCACTTCGACGTGGGCGTGGTGGGCCACCGCCTGGCGCGCCAGGTCCACGCGCACCTGCAGCGGCAGCGCCGGGCCCTTGCCGGGGCTTTCGGCCA
The DNA here is from genome assembly GCF_017168095.1 of Lysobacter enzymogenes. Taxonomy (GTDB): domain Bacteria; phylum Pseudomonadota; class Gammaproteobacteria; order Xanthomonadales; family Xanthomonadaceae; genus Lysobacter; species Lysobacter enzymogenes_D. The sequence goes on from NZ_LXSD01000579.1 coordinate 1,133, forward strand.
CGCCGATGACCATGCGCTCGAACAGCGGCGCGGCGCGGTCGACCAGGTCGATATGGCCGTTGGTGATCGGGTCGAACGTGCCGGGATAAACGGCGGTGCGCAGGCGGGCCGAGCTCATTCGTGGGATCGTTCTTGGCGGGAAAGAGCGGGGGCGGGTAGGCCTCCCCCGCCGGTTGCGGCGCAGTGTAGCAGCCGTCCGCGCGCGGGGAAGCCCGCGCGCAGGGGCGCAAACCGCCGCTGTGCGGCCATTTGCGCGGCCCGCCCGCGGCGGCGCCCGGGCCGACGCCGGGCTCAGCCG
>NZ_LXSD01000580.1:0-12531 GCF_017168095.1 Lysobacter enzymogenes
CGTGCCGGCGCACGCGGCCAGGATCAGCGCCAGCGCGGCGGCGAGGCGGCGGCGCAGCGGCGCACGGGCGAGAGCGGTCACCGCGCGCGGCTCACGGCGTCAGGCGCTGGTCGAGCGGCAGCGTCTGCCGGTCCCATTCCAGCGCGCCCTTGAGCTGCAGCGGATAGGCCAGGGTCGGCGCCGGCGCGTCGGCGCTGTCGCCTTGCGGCGTCAGCGTCTCGGTGCGGGTTTCGCCGGCCAGGATCGGCAGGCTCGACGGCTGCAGGCCGTAGCGGCGGCCGCCGGCGTCGACCGCATCGACCAATCCTTCCAGGCGGGTGTGGGCATTGCCCTCGTTGCGCACGCGCAGCACCGGCACGCGCTGGCCGTCGACTTGCGCGGTGCCGGTGTCGATCAACCGCAGCTTCGCCGCCGCGTCGCCGACGGCGAGGTAGACGATGATGCCGATGCGCCCGGCCACCGGCAGCGCGAGCGCGCCGCCGACCGATTCGGGCTCGCCTTCCAGCAGGATCGCGAAGCGGCACTCGCCGGCCGGCGCGTCCTTCGGCACCGCCACTTCGAAGCGGTAGCGGCGCTTGCCGTTGCCGGCGACGTCGATCTGCGCGGCCTCCAGGCCGACCCACGGCCGGCAGCTGCCCGGCGCCAGCGCGGTGTCGAAGGCGACCGCGCCGTGGCCGTCGATGCTCCAGTCGGCGGTCTTGAGCGTGTAGCGCGCCGCGCGCGCGGAGACGTTGGTGATCTCCACCACGTTGCGGTAGACCTCGCCCGGGCGGGTGCGGTCTTCGAAGCGCGGCGGCGAGACCAGCGCGGAAAAACCTTGCGCGGCGGCGGCCGCGGGCAGCAGGCCGGCGAGCAGGCACAGCGCGGCGAGAGGGCGCGTGGGAAGGCGCATCAGGGTTCGTCCAGGTCGATTTCGAAGGAGAAATTCACGGTTTCGGCGCGTTCCATGCGCTGCGCATCGACCTGCACGGTCAGGCGCAGGCGGTCGCGCAGGACGTCCTGGGCGATCGGGCCGGCGTAGACCAGCGCGCGCTCGCCGGCGACCAGGCGCCCGGGCAGCAACGCGCCCTGGGTGGTCCAGCTCACTTGCAGCGGGCCGGACGGCGAGGCCGGCAGGGTCATGTAGACGCGCCCGCTGCGGCCGCGCCAGGCGGCCACGTCCAGGCGCAGGGCGACCTCGAGCGCGCCGCTGAGGCCGCGGCCCGGCGCGCCGGGCACGCCCGCGTCCCAGCGCATCTGCACGTTCGGGTTCATCACCTGGGTGCCGCTGTCGTCGACGCGATGGATGGCCGCGCCGGCTGCGGCGGCGACGCACATCAGGAACGACGCGGCCGCGCCGCGCAGGCCGCGGCTCACGGCGCGCTCAGGGTGTAGGTCACCCTGCCGGAGTAGGTGCCGGCGCCGACCACGGCGTCGTTGGCGTAGCGGAAGCTGTGGCAGCTCTCGCGCCAGGTGTTGATCGGGAAACTGGCCAGCACCTGGTTGCCGGGCTGGAAGGTGCCGGCCGGGATCGGCTGCGCGCCGGTGTCGCCGTTGCCGCTGCTGGTCCAGGAAATCTGCGAGAAGGCGATGGTTTCGCCCTGGGCGTTGGTCAGCCCCGCCGGCACGGTGGCGGTCAGCGTGGCGGCGCCGCCGGTGCCGGTGCGGCGGTAGAACCCGCCGACGTAGATCTGCGCCGGCACGTTGCAGAACGCGTAGCTGTCGTAGTTGCTCACGCCCGAAGAGGCGGTGGTGGTCATGACCTGATCGACGCCGTTGCCGAGCGCCGCGGCCGGCACCGTCACCGACACCACGTCGACGCCGCCGCCGTTGCCGGGCGTGCCGTTGCCGGTGTAGCTGCCGGTGTAGACGCCGTCGCCGACGCGCAGGTAGATCGCGCGCGTGCCGGGATTCAAGTTGGCGGTGAACGCATCGGCGGCCGGCGCGAACGCGGCCGACGCGAGGCACGCACACAGGGACAGGCCGCGCAGGACTGCGGTCATGACGAGTCTCCGGGGAAGGCGCCGCCGCGCGGGCGGCGGCGCCGGGATCCCGCGCCGGGCGCGGGCTGCGTCGCGACGCGTCGGTTACGGCATCGACGCGGTGTAGGTGACGCGGCTGTTGTTGGCGTTGACGCCGCCGTAGGTGCCCGGCGCGACCACCGCGCCGTTGAGGTAGGCGTAGGTCCACTTGGCGTCGAGGTTGACGACCTTGCTGCCGGCGCTCGGGGCGACGGTGGTGCTGGTCACCGCGCCGTCGGCCAGCGCCGGCGCGTTGAGCGCGGTGGCGGTGGTGTTGGTGGCGACCGTGGTCTGGATCTGGCTGTAGGAAATGCTGTCGCCCGAACCGTTGCCGAGCGCGCCGACCGTCGAGGACGACAGGGTGATGGTGCCGTTGTTGCCGACCAGCTTGGCGGTGACCGCGCCGTTGCCCAGGTCGCCGGAGGCGGCGGTGGCCGCGACCGCGGTGCCGTTGCCGACGTTGGCGGCGGGCACGGCGAAGGCGATCTGGTTGATCGTGGCGGTGTTGGTGTAGTCCGCGCCGGCGCCTACGCGCAGGAACAGGATCTTCGGCACGGTGATCTGGAAATCGAGGCGGGCGGTGGCGGTGATCGGCGACGCGGTACCGGTGGAGTACTGCGACTCGGCCTGGGCGAGCAGCGGCAGGCCGGCCAGCAACGCGGCGGCCAGGAGAGCGGTCGGAAGCTTGCGCATGGAAGGTGTCCGAAGGGAGTCGGCGCCGGGGGATCCGGCGCTCCGGCCAAATCACGCACAATCCATGCCACAACGTGATTCAAGTCGCATATTGAATTGTTAGCGCGACGTGATTTGAAGTTAATAAATGTGAACGGAGTCATAAAAAATTCCACTCCGCCCGGCTGGGCGGGAAACGCCCAGCCGCGTCAGCCGGGCTGCGAGGAAGTGACGCAATACGTCAAATCGAACATCTGAAAAAAGCAAAAGCTTCTTCCCGCGCCGATGCCCCGCCCTCGCCGGCCCCCATCCGGCCCACGCGATGACTTCCGGCAGGCCGCATCGATGACCGCCGGGACTGCGCCCGGCGCCGGCCGCGGCGGAGCATGAGCGCCACGCCGGAGCGATTCCGCGCCGGCGCCGCATCCGCCCTCTTCCCGACTCCGAGGCCACCGCCATGCCGATTTCCCACCTGTTCCAGGGCACCCCCGTCTGGGTCTACGCGATCTTCGCCGTGCTGATCTACCTCGGCCTGAGCCGCCTGCGCACCGGCGTGCAATCGCTGGCGCGGGTGTGGGCGGTGCCGGCGGTGTTCATCGCCTGGGGATTGATCGGGCTGGCCGGCCACGCCGGCGCGCCGCTGGAAACGCTCGGCCGCTGGTTTCTCGGCGCGGCGATCGGCGGCCTGCTCGGCGCGTGGTCGCTGAACCCGGCGGCGCTGGCCTTCGACCACCGGCGCCGCCTGGTGCGCCAGCCCGGCAGCGTGCTGCCGCTGCTGCGCAACCTCGGCATCTTCGGCGCCCACTACGCGCTGCAGGTCGCCGCCGCGGTCTCGCCGCAGCTGCACGACAGCGCGCTGGGCTGGGACCTGGTGGTGTCGGGCTTCAGCGCCGGCTACTTCGCCGGCTGGGCGGCGCGGTTCCTGGCCGGGCAGCGGCGCGCGCCGCAGGTCGATCTGATGGCGACGGCTTGATCCGGCGCCGGCTTGCGCGCCGGCGGCCGAGTCTGCGGGCGCAGCCGTCGCGTCAAGCCGCCGCGGCGGGTGTTGTGGGAGGGCCTTCAGGCCCGACGCTTTCGGCTCAGGTCGCTGTGCCCGGGCCGAAAAAGCATCGGGCCTGAAGGCCCTCCCACACCGAGGTTCCGGCAAGCCAGCGATCAGACCTCGGTCAGCGCCGGATACGGCCGCTCGACCGGCAACAGCGCCGCCGCCTCGTCCAGCCGATCCGCCTGCACCAGGCCGTGCACGCGATGCACCAGCGGCGTCACGTCCTCGATCCGCTGCGTCCATTCGTCGATGTAGCGCGGCACCGCTTCGCCGCCCAGGCCGATCTGGATCGCGCGATGGTCGAGCGGCCCCAGCCGCAGGCTGCGCTCGGGATCCCACTGGATCCGCACCGGCGTGGCATCGCGATGCCGTCGCCACTGCTGCGGCGTCATCGCCGGATCCGGATGCGAAGGGCAGCTGTTCGCCAACGCCCATTCGAAGCCGTCGCGGCGGATGTCGATGGCGAGGATGCGGCGCTGGTCGTCGTCTTTGTAGCCCCAGCCGGCGCGGTACATCATCCAGCGCAGCGAGGGCTTGATCCAGGTCATGCGCGAGCGCGAGAACGGCGCGACGAAGCGGCCGGCGGCGAGCGCGGCGTCGGCGATCGGGTCGTTGAAGGCCTGGTAGACGCGGATCGTGGCGTCGTCGTAGACGGCGCGGATCTGGCGATACGGGATGCCGCTGGCGGTCTGCGCGGCGGCGGCGCGGCCCGCACCCATGTGCGGGGTGTTGCTCTGGTTGTCGTCGTTCATCGGCCGCGAGTGTAGCGCGCGCACGCCGTTGCGCATGGCCGCGCTGTTCGAGGTAGACGAACGGTGCGGGCCGGTGGAGTCCCGTCGTTGGCGCGGTGGCGTTGTCGCGGCTTGCGCCGCTCCTACAGGGAGATACGCAACAACGCAGTCAGACGTCGCCTTCAGTCAGCCAGCCTTCGCCGGTGCCGCGGGTGAATACCGTGTCGGCTGCCAACACATCGCCGGCCGGAACCGAGCCCTGCTGCGCCACGCGCCGGTAGATCGGGGTGAAATCCGGCTCGGTCGCGCGCATCAGCTGCTCGAAGCTGTCGATGACGAAGTAGGTCTTCTGGAAGGTGTCGATGCGGTAGCGCGTGCGCATCACCCGCTCCAGGTCGAAGCCGATGCGGTTGGGCGCGCTGGATTCCAGGCTGTAGATCGATTCGCTCTTGGACGAGACGATGCCGCTGCCGTAGATGCGCAGGCCGTCGGCCTGCTTGATCAGGCCGAACTCCACCGTGTACCAGTACAGCCGGGTCAGGTGCACCAGCGCATCGGGATCGATGCCGTGCGCCTTCACCCCGCCCTTGCCGTAGGCCTGCATGTAGTCGGCGAACACCGGGTTCATCAGCAGCGGCACGTGGCCGAACAGGTCGTGGAACAGGTCCGGCTCGGACAGGTAGTCGATCTGCTCGGGCTTGCGGATCCACCAGGTGACCGGGAAGCGCCGGTTGGCGAGGTGGTCGAAGAACGCCAGCTCCGGCAGCAGCCCTTCCACGCCGATCAGCTCCCAGCCGGTGTGCGCGCGCAGGGTGCGGTTGAGCTCGTCGAACTTGGGGATGCGGTCGGGCGTCATGTGCATGGCGCGCTGGGCGACCAGGAACTCGTCGCTGGCGCGGCCCACCAGCACCTTCTGCTGGCGTTCGAACAACTGCGCCCACACCGCGTGGTCGTCGGCCGAATACGCGCTCCACGGCTGCTCGACCACGGCGGTGGTGTACACCGGCACATAGCCCTTGTCGGTGAGCTGATGTTCGACGCGCTGCGGGGTGGTGTTCATACCGTCTCGCTCCTGGGCCGGCCCGGGATCGGGCTGGCTCGCTCTGGGCTGGCCCGGAACGGGCCGACAAGACGACTTTAGCCGCGCTACGGCGCAATAGGCTTGCGTTGTTGCGCCAGAAACCCGGTTTGGCGCAACATCCTTGCGTGTATCGCCCCGGAGCCGCCGAAAATGGCCACCATCGAACTGGACCGCACCGACATCGTCCTGCTCGCCGAACTGCAGCGCGACGGCCGCCTGACCAACGCCGAGCTGGCCGAGCGCGTGCACCTGTCGGCCTCGGCCTGCCTGCGCCGGGTGCAGCGGCTGGAGCGCGAGGGGGTGATCCGCGGCTACCGCGCCGAAGTCGACGCGGCGCGACTGGGCCTGGGCCTGCAGGCCTTCGTGCGGGTGCGCCTGGGCCGCCACGACAGCGAGGCGGTGGCGGCGTTCGCCGAGTTCGTCGGCACCTGGGACGAGGTGGTGGCCTGTTACGCGCTGACCGGCGACATGGACTATCTGTTGCAGATCGTGGTGCGCGACCTGGAGCATCTCTCGCGCTTTCTGCTCGATCGCCTGCTCAATCAGGCGGGCGGCGCGGACATCAATTCCAGCCTGGTGTTGCGCACGGTGAAGGAGTTCAAGGCGTTGCCGTTGCCGGGGAAGTGAGGGGCGAGAGACGTTGTTTCGATGAGGCTGCGAAGCTCCGAGGCCCCCAAGGCCCCCAAGGCCCCCAAGGCCCTCAAGGCCCTCAAGGCCCTCAAGGCTCCAGGCCCCCAAGGCCGTCATTCCGGCGAACGCCGGAATCCATTTTGATCTTGTCTTTGCTTTCGCCCTTCGCTCCCCGCCGCCCTTCGGGTCTACGGTCGCCTGTGGCGAGTTCGCGACGGTGAGGAGCGAAGAGCAACGGCAACGCCAAGATCGAAATGGATTCCGGCGTTCGCCGGAATGACGAGTAGCCGGGTTGCTGAGTCGCGAACCTATCGGCGAAGCGACGCAGGAAATCTCCGCCAGAGCGTCGCTCAGGCCGCGGCCGATTCTCCGGCCGGCACCTCGCCCTCGTCCTTGCCGTCTTCCGGCGCCGTCTCCAACGGCTGCGCCGGTTTCGCCGCCGGACCGAGCAAATCGATCCGCCGCTCGCTGCCGTCGATGGCGACTTCGATCAAGCGATACGTCCAGCGGTCGGCCTCGCGCGAGCCTTTGATGTAGAGGCGGCCGCTGCCCTTGGGTCCGGTGATCGGCAGCGACAGATCGGCCGAGCCGCGGTCGTTGTCGGTGGTCAGCGAGCCCTGGAAGCCCATCCCGGTCTCCAGCGGCTCGCCGAACGCGGCCTTGACCTCGGGATTGGTCTGGGCGAGTTGCATCGCGTGGCGCACCGGTTCGCTGCCGCTCATCAGGCCCGACACGCCCTTGATGCCCAGGCCGATCAGGCCGGCCAGCACGAGCGCGCCGAGCAACAGCACGGTCAGGCAGCCGGTGGGGACGAACCATTTCCAGTTTCGGCCGAACCAGCCGGGGTTGGGGCGATCGTTCATTGCGCGCTCCTGTCGCAGTCGATGCGGCCAGTGTGGCGCGCGAATGCGGCCGGCACCACCCCGCCGCGCGCTCAGCTCTCGCCGATCGACGCCAGCGCCGCGGCGCGCGCGTGCAGCGCGGCGGTGTCGAACAGCGGGATATCGACGTCGCTCTCGCCGATCAGCAGGCCGATCTCGGTGCAGCCCAGGATGACGCCCTGCGCGCCGCGCGCGACCAGGCCGGCGATGATGTCGCGATACGCCTGCCGCGACTGTTCGCGAATCACGCCCACGCACAACTCGTCGTAGATGATCCGGTGCACCGCCTCGCGTTCGGCTTGCTCCGGCACCAGCACCTCCAGCCCGTGCCGCTGTTGCAGCCGCTGGCGGTAGAAGTCCTGCTCCATGGTGAAGCGCGTGCCGAGCAGGCCGATGCGGCCCAGGCCGGCGGCGCGGATCGCCGCACCGGTGGGGTCGGCGATGTGCAGCAGCGGCAGTTGCGCGGCCTGCTCCACCGCGTCGGCGACCTTGTGCATGGTGTTGGTGCAGATCACCAGCAATTGCGCGCCGCCGTCGCGCAGCGAGCGCGCGGCGCGGCCGAGCAGCGCGCCGGCCGCGTCCCAGTCGCCGGCGTGCTGCAGGCGCTCGACTTCGGCGAAGTCGACGCTGTACAGCAGCAGCCGCGCCGAATGCAGGCCGCCGAGGCGCTCGCGCACGGTCTGGTTGATCAGGCGGTAGTACGGCAGGGTCGATTCCCAGCTCATGCCGCCGAGCAGGCCGAGGGTGCGCAGGTGGGGTTCGCTCATGGGGTCGAGTATAGGCGGGGGCTGCGGTGGGCTGAGCGAAAAGCATCGGGCCTGAAGGCCCTCCCACAAGCACTGGCTGGAGCGGCCGCTCCTGTGGGAGGGCCTTCAGGCCCGACGCTTTTCTCCCAGCGGCAACCAAGTCTTCAAGGCTTGGCTCCTTTGGCGAATTTCTCGCCGAAGAAATCCCCCCGATTCCACGCCGGCCGCGCGTCCTCGCCGGCGATCGCCTCGCCGATGCGCGCATTGAGCCGCGCCAGCCGCGCCGCGTCGGCGTACTGGATCGGCTGCGAGACATCGTCGCCGGGCCGGTGGTACTCGCCGCGCAGGAACTCGCCGAACTGGCGCTTGGCCGCCTCGCTGCCGGTGAGCCCGCCGATCAGATACACCGCCGGCACGCCCTTGCGGATGAAGGCGTACTGGTCGCTGCGGATGAAGATGCTTTCCTCCGGCAACGGATCCGGCGACAGCGTCACCCCGGTCTGCGCCGCCGCGCGGGCCAGCACCGCCTGCAGGCTGGAATGCTCCACTCCGATCGGAATCACGTCGGTGGTCGGCGCCAGCAGCACCGGCATGTCCATGTTGACGTTGGCCACCAGCGTCGCGTCGGCCGGGCTGGGACGGTCGGCGAACCAGTGCGCGCCGAGCAGGCCCTTCTCCTCGCCGGTCAGCGCCACGAACAGCAGCGAGCGCTTGCGCGGCGCGGCGCTGTCGGCGAGTTGCCGCGCCGCTTCCAGCATCACCGCCACGCCCAGCGCATTGTCGAGCGCGCCGTTGTAGATCGCATCGCCCTGGACCGGCGCGCCGATGCCGAGGTGGTCCAGATGCGCGGTGAACGCGACATGCTCGCCGCGCAGCGCCGGGTCGCGCCCGGGCAGGCGGCCGACCACGTTGCGCGACTGCGCCGGTTGCAAGGTGTTGCGCACCGACAGGCTCAGCGTGCCCGGCAGGTCGTAGCCGCGCAGGGTGCCGTCGCGGGCCTGGCGGAACAGCGCGCGGGTGTCGTGGTCGCCGGCGTCGAGCACGGCCGCGGCGCGCGCGGCCGACACGTTGGCGACCACGCGCAACTGCGGGAAGGTATCCAGCGCGCGGCCGTCGGCGTCGCGCAGGCGCATGCCGGGCTTGTCCCAGTTCAATGCGCCGCGCGCCCACGGGCTGCGCTTCTCCTCGTCGTCGGTGGCGACGATCACCGCGCCGACCGCGCCGCGCTGCGCCACCGCCGCGAGCTTCTCGCGGTAGCCGCTGTAGAACGCGCGCCGGTCGTGGTCGAAGCGCTTGGGCGCGCCGTTGAAGAACACCGCGATCTTGCCGCGCAGGTCGATGCCGGCGAAGTCGTCTTGTTTCAGCTCGGGCGCGAACACGGCCTGGCCGACGAACGCGGCCGGCGCGGTCACGTCGTTCTGGCCGCTGGCGAAATCCAGCTGCGGCAGGAACTCGTCGCGGAATTTCAACGCCACCGTGCCGGTGGCGCGTTCGATCCGCAGTTCGCCGCCGCCATCCAGGCGCTGCGCGCGCAGCAGCGGCACGTCCTGGAAGTAGCCGCCGTTCTCGCCGGCCGGTTCGGCGCCGAGCGCGCGCAGGCGTTCGGCCACGTACAGCGCGGCCAGGTCGAAGCCGCGGGTGGCGGTTTCGCGGCCTTCCAGCAGATCGTCGGCGAGGAAGCGCACGTCGGCTTCGATCCGGCGCGCCTGCGCGGCGTCGTGATCGGCGCTGGCGGCGGGCGGCGCCGCGGGCGCTGCCCCGCGATTGCAGCCGGCCAGGACCCACAAGATGCAGCAGCACAACGCGGCGATACGGCGGACTGGACGGTGCATCGGGGCTCCGGCGTCGGCGCGCCGGGCGCGCATTGACGGCGACGCTAGCACCGCCGCGCAGGCGGCGCCACGCCGGCCGGCTGCGTCCCGGCGCGCGTCACCGCCCGCCGTCGCGGCCGCCAGCGCTCAAAGCAGATAACTGGACAGCAGCCCCAGCCACAGCACCGCGCCGATCGCCAGCCACACGTAATTGGCCGGCCCCAGGCGGCGATTGCCGTCGCCGTGCGGATCGCCGCTGGCGCGGTTGGCGGCGGCCTGCATGCGCAGCAGGCTCAGGCCGACCGGCAGCAGCATCGCGGTGCCGATCAAATCGCTGTACGGCAGGCCGATATTGCGCGCGGCGAGCTGGTCGGACACGTTGCCCAGGATCTGGCAGACCACGTAGGCCGTCGCGGTCGCGATCGGCGCCCAATCCGCGCGCTCGCCGCGCTCGCGCCCGGCCTCGTCGAGGCGGTTGGCCAGGGAGTGGGCGAAGAACACCGCGAAGATCGCCCGCGCCACCGGCCACACGGTGTGCTGCGGATGGCGGCGGGCGTAGCGCGCCCATTGCATGTAGAACCAGTACAGCTGGTACAGGCCGAGGGTGAAGAAGAACAGCAGGCAGAACTTGAGCGGCGCGACCACATAGAAGCGGTGGGCGTCGGCGGCCGGCGCGTCGGCGACGACATTGGCGGTGGGCGGGGCGTAGAGGTTGTCTTCCATGAGCACTGCCTGTGGCGGAACGGATCAGCGGAAGAACAACGATACCCCGATGCCGCCCTGCCAGTCCGGCGCGGCGTCGTTGAGGCCGGCGTCGAGCGAGGCGTCGAGCTGGATCGTCGGGGTCGCCATGAAGGTCACCCCGGCGCCGGCCACGCCGGTGTCGGGCGCGTGCGCGGTGCGGGTCCAGCCGGCCTCCAGGTAGCCGCCCCAGCGCGCGTTGAAGGCGCGGCTCAGGCTCGGCGAGAACGTCCACGCGTCGGCGCCGCCGCTGCGTTCGACATTGAGGTAGAGCGAACCGGAGGTGGCGTCGTCGAAGTCGTAGGCGACGGTGGCGCCGAGCGCGTAATGATCGCGCCCGTCGCTGAAATCGCGGTCGCCGGTGGCGACGGTGGCGCTGCCGAGCACGGCCCAGCTGAATTTGTCGTTCGACGAGGGCAGCGCCAGCTTCAGCGCCAGCGCGGTGTCGCCGGCGCCGCGCGCGCTGCTGCGCGCGCCGCCGCCGCGTTGGCGCTGGTAGTTGTAGGGCGAGGCCGCCAGCTGCAGTTCCAGCGTGTCGGTCAGGCCCAGGCGCAGGTTGCTGCCGGCGCTGTAGCCGGTGCTGCGCACGCCGCCGCTGCGGTCGCGCTGGACGTCGGGCAGCCCTTGTTCCCAGGCGAAACCGCCGCGCGGCAGGGTGCCGGTGGAGAACGCGATGCCGGGGCGGTCGAACGCGGGCGGATCGGAGGCCGGCGTATCGGCGCGCGCCGGCGGCATCGATGCCGCGGCCGCGAACGCGCCGAGACACAGCGCCGCGAACCGCCCCGCTGTCACGGCTTGACCCACTTGCCGCGCTGCGCCTCGCAGGCGCTTTGCACCGTCGCCAGCGCCTCGGGCGCGCGCTTGTAGTAATAGATCCGCGCCTGCGCGCCCATCGGCGCCTCGCACACGCCGTCGGCGCCGCCGGGACAGGCCGCGACGATGCGCGCATCGGCGTGGCCGCCGACTTCCTCCAGCCCCGGCACCTTGCCGTTGCATTGCTGCTTGAGCTGGTCGTCGGGCAGGTTCTGGTCGGTTTCGGTGCACTCGTTGATGACCATGCCGCCGACCTGGCCCTGGATCAGGCAGGCGCTCTTGGCCTGCGCCAGGGGCGGGGCGGCGGCGATCAGCAACACGGCGAAGCTCAGGCGAAGGCGAGGCATGGCGGGCTCCGGTCGGGGCGGGAAGCCACGACGGGACACGGCCGGCGGCCGCGGCCCGCTGCGTGGACGCGGCGCCACTGTAGCGCGCGGCGGCGAGGGCCGGGGTGCAGCTGGATCCGGATTCGTGCGCGAATCCGCATCCGCACCGCGTTCACTGCTGCGCGGGTTTGGGCTTGGAGTACCACAGCGCGTTGACGATGATCCAGCGGTCGCCGAACTTGCCGAGGTGGAAGAAGTCCACGAACCACGGCGTTTCCGCGCGCGCGACCGCGACGTTGCCGGCGACGTCGAGCGCGGCGCAGCTGCGGTCCCATTGCGCCTTGGGCGTCTTGAGCGCGCCGCGGCGGGTCAGCTCGACCAGTTCTTCCTTGCTCATGCGCCGCAGCCCGAGCTTCTCGTCGGCGGTTTCGCCGAGCACGCTGCGCTTGGCGAGGTCGGGGTGCAGGGAGCGGGCGACGCGCGCGGGGTCGCCTTCGAGTTGGCCGTCGACGTAGTCGAAGCAGGTCGCTTCGATGGCGGCGCGGGTGGCGGGGTCGATCGGCGCGGTTTCGTTAGCGAAGGCCGCGGGCGCCGCGGTCAGCAGGGCGGCGGCGGCGAGCGCGTGCATGGGGCGGGATGCGGGCATGGGGTTGGACCGGTTGGGGCGGGACGGCGCCGAGGATGGAGGTCGCATACCGGCGCGCGCAAATGCCGTTGGTGGCCCCGGTGGCGGCGTCGGTTCGCAGCGGCGGGGCGTTCGCGACTCGCGGAGGTCGCATTCGAAACGCGCGCAGCACCTGCAGGGCTTCGATGTAGCGAATATCGCTATCCGTTATCGCGGCGAACCCCCCAACCGCAACCACACAACTCCGCCGTTACCCCAAGCCCCCGCAACCCCACCCCGTCATTCCAGCGAACGCTGGAATCCATCTTGATCTAGCCGTTGCCATTGCTCCGCACTTGGCTCCCCCCGCCGCCCCGAACTCGCCATAGGCAACCGTAGACCCGAAGGGCGGCGCGCACGATGCGCGCCGTGCGCCACCCAGGCCATGGA